>NZ_BAAAJE010000004.1:0-81504 GCF_039526625.1 Nocardioides aquiterrae | reverse complement strand
TGGGACCTGCAGTGGCGCCGACTCGGCATCTACAGGGGCTGGTCGGGGATCGAGCCCGCCAGGAGGATGAGCGCGATCCCCGTCCCGGCCAGCAGGAAGCAGTCCCACCAGCGCCGCCGTACGGCGAGCATGCCGGCGTCCTTGGCCGGCAGCACCGCCCGCACCAGCGCGGCGAAGACCAGCGCGCCGCCGAACCAGCGCACGCCCAGGCGCCAGCTGCCGGTCGTCACGATCCCCACCGAGACCGCCACCACGGCGAGCACGACGAGGTAGAACGCCCCGCCGATGGTCGACGGGTAGCGGCGTCCGTCCTCCTCGACCGGGGGCTCGGCCGGGAGCGGCTCGGGCTCCTCCTCGGTCACGCCACCGACTGCTCGGCCGCGAGGACGATGTTCGAGAGCAGCATCGCGCGGGTCATCGGGCCGACGCCGCCGGGGTTCGGCGAGACCCAGCCCGCGACCTCCCACACGTCGTCGGCGACGTCGCCGGCGATCTTGCCGTCGACCCGGGAGACGCCCACGTCGAGGACCGCGGCGCCGGGCTTGACCATGTCGCCGGACACGATGCCAGGCACCCCGGCCGCGGCCACGATCACGTCGGCGGTGCGGGTGTGGGCGGCGAGGTCGCGGGTGCCGGTGTGGCACAGCGTGACCGTGGAATTCTCGCTGCGACGGGTGAGCAGCAGGCCCATCGGTCGGCCGACGGTGATGCCGCGGCCGATCACGACGACCTCCGCGCCGTTCAGCTCGACGCCGTGGCGGCGCAGCAGCTCGATGCACCCGATCGGCGTGCAGGGCAGCGGACCGGACTCGCCGAGCACCAGCTTGCCCAGGTTCGTGGGGTGCAGCCCGTCGACGTCCTTGGCCGGGTCGACGCGCGACAGCAGCCGGAACTCGTCGAGCCCGGTCGGCTGCTGGACGATGAAGCCGGTGCAGGCGGGGTCGTCGTTGAGCCGGTCGATCTCCGACTCCACCTCCGCCTGGGTCGCGGTGGCCGGCAGGTCCACGCGGATCGAGGCGATGCCGATCTCCGCGCAGTCCTTGTGCTTGGCGGAGACGTACCAGTGCGAGCCCGGGTCGTCTCCCACCAGGACGGTGCCGAGGCCGGGGACGACCCCCTGCTCGCGGAGCTTCGCCACCCGCTCCGTCAGGTCGGCCTTGATGGCCTTCAGCGTGGCGGTGCCGTCCAGCTTCTGTGCAGTCACGTACCCATCCTGTCTGGCTTGCGATTCACTTTCATCTCGCGGGGTCTCGACACGCGCCTGGCGACTTCGCAAGCTCAGTCGCCGCGCTCGCTCGACCACCATCATCGAGTCCGCCGACGCGTCCTCGATCAGTGCGCGAAATGGCGGGTGCCGGTGAAGTACATCGTGACGCCGGCGGCCTTGCAGGCCTCGATCGTCAGCTCGTCGCGGACCGAGCCGCCGGGCTGCACGATCGCCGCGACGCCGCCGTCGATGAGCACCTGCGGGCCGTCCTCGAACGGGAAGAACGCGTCGGAGGCCGCGACCGAGCCCCGCGCCCGCTCCCCCGCCCGCTCGACGGCGAGCCGGCAGGAGTCGACCCGGTTGACCTGGCCCATGCCGACGCCGACCGAGGCGCCGTCCTTGGCGAGCAGGATCGCGTTGGACTTCACGTAACGGCAGGCCTTCCACGCGAACGCCAGGTCGGCCAGCACCTCGGGTGAGGCGGCCTCGCCGGTGGCGAGCGTCCACGTCGACGGATCGTCGCCCTCGGCGTCCACGTGGTCGACGTGCTGCAGCAGCACGCCGCCGCTGATCCTGCGGAACTCCACGGCCTCCGGGTGCTCGTCGACGGGGCAGACCAGGATCCGGATGTTCTTCTTGCCCTGCAGGACCTCGACCGCGCCCTCCTCGTACGCCGGGGCGACGATCACCTCGGTGAACACCTCGGCCACCTGCCGGGCCATCTCCACCGAGACCGGCCGGTTCACGGCGATCACGCCGCCGAACGCCGACACCGGGTCGCAGGCGTGCGCGCGGCGGTGCGCCTCGGCCACGTCGGCGCCGACCGCGATGCCGCAGGGGTTGGCGTGCTTGATGATCGCGACGGCGGGCTCGGCGAAGTCGTTGGCGGCGCGGCGCGCGGCGTCGGTGTCGACGTAGTTGTTGTACGACATCTCCTTGCCGTGCAGCTGCTCGGCGCCGGCCAGGCCGCCCCCGCCCGGCGCCGACTCAGAGCGGTAGAGCGCGGCCGGCTGGTGCGGGTTCTCGCCGTACCGGAGCACGGCGGCCTTCTCCCAGGTCGCACCCACCCAGGCCGGGAAGCCGGTGCCCTCGGAGGTGTCGGTGAGGACGCTGCCCATCCACGAGGCCACCGCCACGTCGTACGACGCGGTGTGGGTGAACGCCTCCGCGGCCAGCCGCTGCCGCTGCGCGAGGGTGAAGCCGCCGGCGGCGACCGCCGCGAGCACCTCGCCGTACCGCGCCGGGGAGGTGACGATCGCGACCGAGGGGTGGTTCTTGGCCGCGGCGCGGACCATCGACGGGCCGCCGATGTCGATCTGCTCGACGCACTCGTCGGGCGTGGCGCCGGAGGCGACCGTCTCGCGGAACGGGTAGAGGTTGGAGACGACCAGGTCGAACGGCTCGACGCCGAGGTCGGCGAGCTGCTGCACGTGGGAGTCGAGGCGCCGGTCGGCGAGGATCCCGGCGTGCACCTTCGGGTGCAGGGTCTTCACCCGGCCGTCGAGGCACTCGGGGAAGCCGGTCAGGTCCTCGACCTTGGTGACCGGGATGCCGAGGCCCTCGATCAGGGCGGCGGAGCCGCCGGTCGAGACCAGCGTGACCCCGGCCTCGTGCAGGCCGCGGACCAGCTCCTCCAGCCCGGACTTGTCGTAGACGGAGACGAGCGCCCGCCTGATCGGGACCTGGTCGAGAGTGGTCATCGTCCGAACCGGACCTTCCTGTCGTTGATCGTGAAGCCGTCGCGGGCCATCCGGCCCACGGCGTCGACGAGCATCCGGCGCTCGGCGACCTTGATCCGCTCGTGCAGCGTCTCGACGGTGTCGTCGTCCTCGACCGGGACCGCCTGCTGCGCGACGATCGGGCCGGTGTCGACGCCCGCGTCGACGACGAAGAGGGTGCAGCCGGTGACCTTGACCCCGTAGGCCAGCGCGTCGGCGGGGCCGCGCATGCCGGGGAACGCCGGCGAGAGGGCGGGGTGGGTGTTGACGACCCGGCCGCCGAACCGGTCCAGGAACTCCGCGCCCACGAGCTTCATGAAGCCGGCGAGCACGACCAGGTCGGGCTCGAAGCCCGCGACCGTGTCCGCGAGCGCGCGGTCCCAGTGCTCGCGGGTGGTGAACTGCCCGACCTGCTTGACGAACGTCGGGATGCCCGCGCGGTCGGCGCGCGCCAGCCCCTCGATGTCGTCGCGGTCGGCGCCCACGGCCACCACCCGCGCGCCGTACGACGGGTCGTCGCACGCGTCGAGCAGGGCCTGGAGGTTGGTCCCCGATCCCGACACCAGGACGACGAGGCGGGCGGTCACCCCACGGAGTCTAGGGAAGCCCTCTTCGCGGCCCGACGCTGCCACCAGGTCATGAGAACGCCGCCGACGAGCCCGCCGATCCCGAACGCGGTGATCGCGTGCACCATCACGTCGAGCGACTCCGGCCCGAGCACCCGCATCCGGCCCGGACCGACCGCCCCGCCGGACACCGCCGCGAGGATGCCGAGCAGCACGCCGGCCAGGACGCCGCCCGCGCAGCCGCGCAGCGCGCCCTCCTCCCACCGCAGGGTGGGGTTGCGGCGCTGCGACCGGGCCGCCGCCAGCGCGGCGACGACCGGGGCGAGCCCGACCAGGTACGCCGTCCAGGCCGGCGTGGGGCCGTTGTCGGGCAGCGCGGCCAGCAGCGGGAACATGGGGAGCGCGCCGATCTGGACGAGCGTCGGCGAGACCAGGGTGCCCGCGCCGACCGCGAACCCGGGGCCGAGCAAGTAGCTGGCCGAGAAGAGCGTGGCGTTCGGCACGACCGTCGCGGTCAACGCGGTGTAGACGGCCGCGTCGCCGGCGCCGGTGTGCAGCCGCGACATCACGTTGATCGCGGTGCCGAAGTCGACGACCAGGGCCGCCGCGAACGCGACCGCCGCGACCGCCAGGTAGGCGCCGAGCACGCGCAGGCAGGTGGCGCCGGCGGCGCGGGCCGATGGCGGCAGCAGCGCGGCCCAGATCGCGGCCCGGCCCGAGCCGATCGCGATCGCGGCCAGCCCGAAGGTCAGGCAGAGCAGCATCGACCACAGCAGCACCCGCGCGAGGGAGGGGGCGGTCTCCGGAGTCGCGGCCAGCCGGAGCGTGACGATCGCCACGGCGGCGTACCCGGCGGTGAAGCAGAGGGTCGCGGTCGCGACCGTCCAGTCCCGCTCGCCGTCGGCGATCCGCTCGGCGTCGGGCCCGTGTCCGGAGACCGAGTCGCCGACCCGGTGGCCCAGCTGCCACACCGACCAGGCGGCGAGCGCGGTCAGGCCGAGCGGGACGACGGTCACCGCCACGCCCTGCACGTGCAGCCCGGAGCCGTGGGCCAGCAGCCACCCGAGCGCTCCCACGCGGAGCCCGTCGCGCGGGGCCCCGTGCGCGCCCGCGTCGGCTAGGAACCAGCCCACGACCCCGAGCGCCAGGCACACCAGGAGGGTCGCCAGGGCGGCGGCGGCGCCGCCGAGGACGGCGACGAGGACGAGCGGCCGGCGGTGGCGTGCGTCGTACCGGGCCTGCGAGAACGCGGACGAGGAACCCGGGAGCAGCGAAGTCATGGCGCTGCCATCATCGCCGCCGCCCGGCGACGATCCCGGTATTTCGGGCCGAGCGGCGCGGGCGCGTTACCGTGGACGGCGCGATGAGGGATCCCGACGAGTTCGACCAGTTCTACAAGGACGTCCGCGACCGGCTGCTGGTGCTGACGTACTGCCTGACCGGCGACCTCCCGTCCTCCCGGGCGGCGGTGCGCGACGCGTTCGTCGTCGCCTGGCACCACTGGCGCAAGGTGTCGCGGCTCGAGGACCCCGAGGGCTGGACTCGCGTCCGCGCCTGCGCCCGCGCGCAACGCCGGCACACCGCCAAGCTCTGGCACCGCGAGAAGGGCCTGGACCCCGAGATCAAGGCCACCCTGGACGCGCTGGGCAAGCTGCCCCTCCCCCAACGCCGCGTCCTCCTCCTCACCGAGCTCACCAGCGCGTCGATGGCGGAGATCGCCCGCGAGGTGGGCCTCCCCCGCACCGACACCGAGCGCGAGCTGCAGACCGCATCGGCACAGTTCGCGGTCGCGCGCGACGTGCCGACCACCAGCATCCGGTCGGTGTTCGAGCCGGTGCGCGCGTACGTCGAGGGCGCCGGCCGCTGGCCCCGCGCCACCATCGTGCGCCGCGCCGGCGCCACCCGCCGGCGTACCCACACCGTGATCGGCGTCGCGGCCACCGCCGCCGCCCTCGTCGTCACCGGGACGCTGGTGAGCGACGAGACCGGCGTGCGTCCGACGCTCACCGGCGAGCGGGTCAGCGCCGCCGAGTCCCACAGCAGGAGCCCGAAGCCCACCCCCGAGCCGGTGGACCTGCCGGCGGAGGCGCTGCTCGCCGCCGACCAGGTGTCGCGGGCCACGCCCGGCCGAGCCTGGGTCGAGGGCACCACCGACGACAACAGCGCCGGCGACGGCCTGGCGATGCCGTGCCAGGACGACCGGTACGCGGACCCGAGGGGCACCGCCGCGCTCGTCCGCACCTTCGAGCCGAAGAAGCTCGGCAAGCCGGGTTCGACCGCGACCGCGGTGCAGACGGCGCAGGCCTCGCGGTCCGAGAAGGCCGCCCGGCGCGGCTACACCACCGCGCTGGACTGGTTCGCCGGCTGCGACGACGACCGGGCCCAGCTGATCAGCACCCACCGGGTCGACGGGGTCGGCGACGCGGCGATGCTCCTGGTGCTCCGCTCCTGGGACGGCCCGGGCTCCATGCTCATCGCGGGCGTCGCCCGGACCGGCGAGCTCACCACGACCACGTTCACCCGCACCCCCGTCGGCGCCACCCCGGCCCGGCAGAAGGCCGCGCAGCTGCTCGCCGACGCCGTCTCGGGCCTCTGCAACCTGCAGGGCGCCGGCTCGTGCGCGTTCGGCCCGAAGCTCCGGGAGACGGCCCCCGTGCCCGCGGCCACGGTGCCCGCGATGCTGGCCGAGGTCGACCTGCCGCCGGTGGCGGGCGTCGAGAAGCCCTGGGTCGGCACCGAGCCGCGCCAGGCGCGGTCGAACGCCGCCGCGACCACCTGCGACCGCACCGACTTCGGCTCCACCAGCAACGGCGTCACCCGCACGTTCCTGGTCCCCGGCGCCGGCCTGCCCGCCCAGTTCGGCCTCACCGAGACCATCGGCTCGCTGCCCGAGAAGAAGGCGACGGCGTTCGTCGAGCGGATCCGCACCGCGCTCGCGACGTGCTCCGACAAGCACATGGGCACCCAGGTCACGCCGGTCAGGAAGGTCGACGCGAAGGGCCGGGACCTCTCGGTCTGGCACGTGACCACCGAGATCAGCGAGAACAAGACCGTCGACTACCTGATGGGCGTGGTGCGCGACGGCACCTCGATCGCCCAGGTCGGGTTCGTCCCGGCACCGAAGGTCGGCTTCGCCCCCGGCGCGTTCGTGGGCATCGTGGAGCGGGCGCTGGCCCGGCTCGGCGCCCTGCCCGCCCCGAAGGGCTGACGGCTCCCGGAATTTCCCCGATCGGCGTGCAACCGTGTGCGCGGGTGAGGCGTATCCCTCACGACTCAGCACCCCGCTGAGTCGCACACGAGACGGGAAGGGTCGATGGACGAACGCGAGTTCGACGACTTCTACCTCGCGTCGTTCCAGCGGATCACCGCCCAGGTCTACGCCATGATCGGCAACCGCGACGAGGCGCAGGAGTGCGTCCAGGAGGCGTTCGCCAGGGCCTGGGCACACCGACGGAAGCTGGACCGGGCCGAGCACCCCGAGGCCTGGGTCCGCACGACGGCGTACCGGCTGGCGGTGAGCCGCTGGCGGCGCACCGTCCGCGGGCGGCGACCGGTCGACCGCGCCCTGGGCGCGCCGACCGAGGCGGCAGCACCGAGCGAGAGCCACGTGGCGCTGGTCGCCGCGCTCAAGCGGCTCCCCGAAGCGCAGCGGCAGGCGCTGGTGCTGCACCACATCGCCGACCTTCCCGTGCACGACGTCGCCCGCGAGGTCGGCGTCCCCGAAGGAACCATCAAGGCCCGGCTCAGCCGCGGCCGCGCAGCCCTCGCCGCGCTGCTCGCGGACGAGGAAGGACTCAGCCATGCCTGATCCGGCAGACCAGAACTTTCTGGCAGAGCTCGAAGGCTTCACCATGCCCACCGCCACGCCGCTCCCCCCCGGGGACGTACGCCGCCGAGGCGACCGCATCCGCCGGCGCCACCGCGCGCTGGTCGCGGCCGGGGCCCTCGCGGTGGTCGCGGTCATCGCGACGCCGTTCGCGGTCCTGGCCGGCCACGGCCACGGCAGCGTCGAGCCGGCCCCGATGCCGCCCGCCACGCAGCCGGCGGGCGGCTGGACCACGACGATCCCCGCGGGCTTCGACCTCGGGGCCGGCATGGGGGACGCGCAGTCGCCGGTGACCACCTCGCGCGACGCCGTGGTCGACGAGTTCGTCTGCGGGGTCGCCTGGTACTTCGAGCCACGCCCCGTCGACCAGCTGAGCGCCTCGATGCAGAACGCCGGCTCGGAGGGCGGCCACGACCGGCACCTGGTCGTGTTCGACGACGCCGGCCAGGCCGAGGCCGCGATGAAGCAGTTCCGGGACGCGCCCGGCTACTGCCGGGGCACCTACAGCGACGAGGGCTGGAAGTACGAGATGTTCCCGGCCGACTCGGGCAGGAGCGGCGCGGACGAGGCGTCGGCCTGGGTCCAGGGCCTCCACGACGACACCGGCCTCACCGGCGAGGGGATCGTGACCGTGGCGCAGCGGGTCGGCAACGCCGTGCTCGTCGACACGGCGATCTCCATGGGCGTCGGCGACGAGGGCGTCCGCCAGGAGGGGGTCGACAACCTGGTCGGCCGGTCCGCGCCGATCGTCGGCGAGATGTGCACGTTCTCGGTCGGGGGTTGCGCACCGGCATCGCCGGACGCCTCCGAGGCGGTCGACCGGCCCTCGGGGCTGGCCGGTGCCATCCCGGACGACTTCCCGCTCGAGAAGGGCCTGCCGACCGGCGCGGGCGCCATGGACGGACCCGCCCACGAGATCGACCTCGCGCCGTACAACCTGGAGAACAACCTGCGCGCGTGCGGCGTCGCCCCCTCCGGCCTCCCGGAGCCGGACGACGCGTTCCACGCCGGCCACCGCACGCCGGCCGAGGGACACCTGCGCACCCTGATGACCTTCGGGTCGGTCGCGGAGGCGCAGGCGTACGCCGAGGGCGTGCTCGCGGTCTTCGCCGACTGTCCCGAGGACACGTCCGGGCAGGTCAGCAAGCGCTACCGGGTCATCCCGGGCGACCTCGGCGACTACGCGGCGTCCGCGGTGATGCACGTCGAGGTCGACGGGCAGCCCGGGATCGGCTACGAGGTCGTCCAGGTGGTCCGGGTCGGGCAGGCCGTGCTGCAGACGCTGGTCGTCAACGACGGCGAACTGCTCGACGCCGCGGGCGCCGAGCAGCTGAGCACGATGCTGCTCGAGAAGAGCCAGACGGTCACCGACGCGATGGCCTGACGGGGCAGCGTGGTTTGGGCGGCCGGCGGGGCGGGCACGGACGGTCAGCACCACCCAAACGAACGGAGCTACCCCATGTTGTGGACCATCCTCATCATCCTGGCGATCATCGCGCTCGTGCTGTTCATCCTCGGCCGCGTGCGCGGCGGCCGGGGAGTGTGAGCCGCGGCCCACTCGTGAACGAGGCACCGTCCCTCTCGGGGGGCGGTGCCTCGTCGTTTGTCGGCCGGTGGAGCGAGGCCTCACCGCCCGCGGTCTCGCGCGGGACCGACCCCGGGCCGGGGTCTCGACGCTCGACGTAGAGTCGCCTGGTGGACCTGAACGAGCTGCACCCGGACGCGGTGTTCCAGGCCCTGCCTCGTCCGACGGTCCTGCTCGACACCGACTTCGTCATCCGGGCGGCGAACGACGCCTACCTCGCGGCGACGGCCCGGTCGACCGACGAGCTGGTCGACGTCCCCATGTTCGACGCCTTCCCCGACAACCCCGACGACTCTGACGCCGACGGGGTGGCGAACCTGAACCGCTCCCTGGAGCACGTGGCCCGCTCGAGACACCCGCACAACATGCTCGTGCAGCGCTACGACATCCTCGACTCGGTCGACGGACGCTGGATGCTGCGGTACTGGAGTCCGCTGAACATCCCGGTCCTCGACGACGGCCGCGTGGTGGGGCTGCTGCACCAGGTCGAGGACATCACCCCGCTCGAGAAGGACCTGCGCCGGGTGATGGAGGGGTACCGCGACATCATCCAGGACGGTCCGCTCACCGACGGCGACGCCCGCCGGTTCGCCGATGCGGCACGGGCGTTCGCCAGGTCGGCCACCGACTACCAGGTGATGGCCGAGGAGATCATGAACCTGCGGCGCGCCCTGACCTCGCGGGCCACCATCGACCAGGCCAAGGGCATCGTCATGGCCGAACGCAGGTGCACTCCCGAGGCGGCGTTCGAGGTGCTGGCGGCCCTGTCGCAGGACACCAACGTCAAGCTGATCGACGTTGCTGCGGCGCTGGTCTACAAGGCCCAAGGACCCGTGGAGCAGGGCTAGGCCCACTCCCGCCGGAGCAGCCCGTACACCCACGAGTCCGACACGTCGCCGTCCACGACGCAGTCCTCGCGGAGCGTGCCCTCGCGCACGAACCCGAGCTTCTCCAGGACGCGCGCCGAGGCCAGGTTGCGGGTGTCGGTCTCGGCCTGCACCCGGTTCAGGTCGAGGGTGCCGAACGCCCAGTCGAGCAGGGCGCGCGCGGCCTCGGTCGCGTAGCCCCGGCCCCAGGCTTTCTCGGCGAGGCAGTAGCCCAGCGCCGCGCTGCGGTAGTCGGGGTTCCAGCGGCTCAGGCTGCACCAGCCGAGGAAGCGGCCGTCCCGCTCGACGGCCAGTCGGACACCGGTCCCGTCCTCGGCCAGCTGCCGCGACGCCCCGATGAAGCGCTGGGCGCGCGAGGGGTCGGCCCACGGCGGGGAGTCCCAGTAGCGCAGCACGTGCGCGCTGCTGTGCATCGCGTAGAGGGCGTCGGCGTCCGCGTCGGCGACGGGCCGCAGGCGCAGCCGGGCGGTCTCCAGCGTGGGCGTGGTCAGGGACATGACGCCATCGTGCCCCGCCCGGGACGGCGAACGGCCCCGGACGGGGCGTCCGGGGCCGTTCGAAGCGGTGCCTCAGAGGCTCTTCAGCACGTCCCGCATCAGCTGGGCGGTCTCGGACGGCGTCTTGCCGACCTTGACGCCGACGGCCTCGAGGGCCTCCTTCTTCGCCTGCGCGGTGCCGGACGAGCCGGAGACGATCGCGCCGGCGTGGCCCATCGTCTTGCCCTCCGGGGCGGTGAAGCCGGCGACGTAGCCGACCACCGGCTTCGTCACGTGCTCCTTGATGTACGCCGCGGCGCGCTCCTCGGCGTCCCCACCGATCTCGCCGATCATCACGATCGCCTTGGTGTCGGGGTCGTTCTCGAACGCCTCGAGCGCGTCGATGTGCGTGGTCCCGATGACCGGGTCACCGCCGATCCCGATCGCGGTCGAGAAGCCGTAGTCGCGCAGCTCGTACATCATCTGGTAGGTCAGCGTGCCCGACTTCGACACCAGGCCGACCGGGCCCTTGCCGGCGATCGTCGCCGGCGTGATCCCGGCGAGCGACTCCTCCGGGGTGATGATGCCGGGGCAGTTCGGACCGATCATCCGGGTCTGCTTGCCCTGCAGGTAGGACCACACCTCGGCGGTGTCCTGCACGGGCACACCCTCGGTGATGACGACCAGCAGGCCGATGCCGGCGTCGATGGCCTCGATGCAGGCGTCCTTCGTGAACGCCGGCGGGACGAAGACGACCGAGACGTCGGCACCGGTCTCGGCCATCGCCTCCTTGACCGTGCCGTAGACCGGCAGGTCCTTGCCGCCCAGCTCGACGCTGGTGCCCGCCTTGCGGGCGTTCACGCCGCCCACGATGTTGGAGCCCGCCTCGACCATCAGCGTGGTGTGCTTGGACCCCATGCCGCCCGTCATGCCCTGGACGATGATCTTGGAGTCCTTGTTGAGGTAGATAGACATCTGTTTTGTCGTCCTTACGCGTTCGCGAGCTCGGCGGCCTTGTCGGCCGCGCCGTCCATCGTGTCGACCATGGTCACCAGCGGGTGGTTCGCCTCGTCGAGGATGCGGCGGCCCTCGTCGACGTTGTTGCCGTCGAGGCGGACGACCAGCGGCTTGGTGGCCTCGTCGCCGAGGATGTCCAGCGCGCCGACGATGCCGTTCGCGACCTCGTCGCAGGCGGTGATGCCGCCGAAGACGTTCACGAACACGCTCTTGACCTGCGGGTCGCCGAGGATGACGTGCAGGCCGTCGGCCATCACCTGGGCGTTCGCGCCGCCGCCGATGTCGAGGAAGTTCGCCGGCTTCACGCCGCCGTGCGCCTCGCCGGCGTACGCCACGACGTCGAGCGTGGACATGACCAGGCCCGCGCCGTTGCCGATGATCCCGACCTCGCCGTCGAGCTTGACGTAGTTGAGGCCCTTGTCCTTGGCCTGGGCCTCGAGCGGGTCCTCCTCGTCACGGATGGCGAAGCGCTCGTGGTCGGGGTGGCGGACCTCGGAGGCGTTGTCGTCGAGCGACACCTTGCCGTCGAGGGCCTCGAGCTTGTCGTCGGCCAGCCGGGCGAGGGGGTTGACCTCGACCAGCGTGGCGTCCTCCTCGACGAAGACGGTGTAGAGCGCCTGGATCATCGCCACGGCCTGCTCGAACACCGGCTCGGGGAAGTTCGCCTCGGTGGCGATCTCGCGGGCCTTGGCCTCGTCGACGCCGGCGCCGGGGTCGATCGGGATCTGCTTGACGGCGTCGGGGTTGGTCTTCGCGACCTCCTCGATCTCCACGCCGCCCTCGACGGACGCGATGCAGAGGTACCGGCGGTTGGCGCGGTCGAGCAGGAACGAGAAGTAGTACTCCTCCTCGGGCGGGGTGGCCGGCGTGACCAGGACCCGGTTCACCCGGAGGCCCTTGATCTCCATGCCGAGGATGTTCGACGCGTGCTCGAACGCCTCGTCGGCGGTCTTCGCGAGCTTCACGCCACCCGCCTTGCCGCGGCCGCCGGCCTTGACCTGCGCCTTGATGACCGTCACGCCGCCGAGCTCCTCGGCCGCGGATCGCGCGGCCTCGGGGGTCTCGACGACGACGCCGAGCGTCGTGGTCACACCGTGCTTGGCGAAGAGCTCCTTCGCCTGGTACTCCATCAGATCCACAGATCCACCAAGTCCTCTAGTCGGAGCGGGCAGGCGCGCGCTGCCGAGTCAGCAGAGCGGCCGCCACGTGCTCAGGGGTGTCCTTGGCACCTTAATCCTGCCCTCGTCCTACGACGAGGGCGGGTGGACGTGACGTGGGGCACCCCCCGGCGGGGTTTGAGCGTCGCTACTCCGCGAAGTGCGCCGCGACCCACCCGGTGATCTCGGTGGTGGGCGCACCCGGCGTGAACACCTTCGCGACCCCGATCTCCTCCAGGAGCGGGATGTCCTCGTCGGGGATGATGCCGCCGCCGAACACCACGATGTCGGAGGCGTCGCGCTCCGCGAGCAGCTCGACCAGCCGCTTGAACAGCGTCATGTGGGCACCGGAGAGCACCGACAGGCCGATCAGGTCGGCGTCCTCCTGGATCGCGGTCTCGACGATCTGCTCGGGCGTCTGGTGCAGCCCGGTGTAGACCACTTCGTGGCCGGCGTCGCGCAGGGCGCGGGCGACGATCTTGGCGCCCCGGTCGTGACCGTCGAGGCCGGGCTTGCCGACCACGATCCGGATCCGTCGCGTCGGGGTGCCCGCCGTCGTGCCGTGTGTCATGGGGCGCAGGCTAGCCGACGCGTGAGAAGCACCACCCCGAGCGGCGGGAGCCTCAAGAAATACCCATTGAACAGCCGATCAATTCCCCGAGGCCGTGATCAGTCCGTTACAGTCATGCCTCGCCGTCTGAACCCCCGAGCAGCGGAGAGTCATATTCATGGGTAACCACCGAGCGGATCGCCGCGGCCCCGGCCGCCGTCCCTCGGACCTCCCGACCCCGGTCGCCCCCGCGGCCGTCGTGGCCGGGAAGCGCCGGGCCGCCAGCCCCGGCAAGTCCGTGCCGACCACTCCCCGGAGCAGCGGCGGCAAGCGTGTCGCCAGCCGCCACTCGTCCTCGCGCGGACCCCTGTTCCGGGGCCTCCCGTCGCCGCCGGTGCTGCTCGGCGTCGCGGCGCTCGCGATCTCCGCGGGCGGGGCGCTGACGGCCGCGGGCGGCAGCCTCGGCGACGACGGCACTCGGTTCAGCCAGGCCAGCGCCCTCAGCGGCGCCAGCGACGTGTCCCGCGTCAGCCTCCTCGACCGCGACACGGTCTCCCGCGACTCCCGCCGCGACGCTCTCGCGGACGCCGCCGACGCCAAGCTGGTCGACCAGGCGGAGAGCCAGCTCAAGCAGCGCGACGCCGCGCTGGCGAAGTTCGCCCAGCAGGCCGAGCAGCAGGCGGCGAAGCTGCGCCTCAACCAGTGGGTGCTGCCGGTCGACCCGGGCGCCTACCACCTGACCGCCGGCTTCGGCGAGTACTCCGGCCTGTGGTCGCACTACCACACCGGTCTCGACTTCGCGGCGCCCACCGGGACGCCCATCCACGCGGTCGCCAACGGCGTCGTCACCTCGGTCGGGTACGACGGCGCGTACGGCAACAAGACCGTGATCACGCTCGACGACGGCACCGAGCTCTGGTTCTGCCACCAGAACTCCTACGCCGTCGACGTGGGCCAGGAGGTCCACGCCGGCGACCTGATCGGCTACGTCGGCTCCACCGGCAACGTGACCGGCCCGCACCTCCACCTCGAGGTCCGGCCCGGCGCGGGCGACCCGGTCGACCCGTACGCCGCGCTGGTCGTCCACGGCCTCCAGCCGTAGCGAGGACGCGTCAGCGGACTCGCTGATGGTGGTCGAGCGAGCCGCGCGGCTGAGGAACGAAGCCGCGACCGGCGTGTCGAGACCCGGTGAGACGAGCGCCTACAGCAAGCGGGACAGTTCCCGGGGTCTCGACAGGCTCGACCAACGGCGTCAGAGCTTCTCCACGGGCGCGTAGCGCAGCAGCAGCCGCTTCACGCCCTCCGAGCCGAAGTCGATCGAGGCGACCGTCTTCTCGGCGACGCCCTCCAGCGCGACCACGGTCCCCATGCCGAACGAGTCGTGCAGCACCCGGTCCCCCGGCTCGAGGCTCGGGATCGCGCGGGCGGGCTTGGCCCGCGCGGCGGCGTCCGCGCGCACCGCGGCCGCGGAGAAGTTGCGGCGCCCGGCCGCGGTCGGCTCACCGAACCGCTGGCCGCCGGACAGGTCGGGGCGCGACCACCGGGTCTGGGCGGCCTCGGTGCGCCGCCAGTCGACCAGGTCGACCGGCATCTCGTCGAGGAAGCGCGAGCCCGGGTTGTGCGACGGGGCGCCCCAGGCGGAGCGGACCACCGCGCGGGACAGGTAGAGGCGCTCGCGGGCCCGGGTGACGCCGACGTACGCCAGCCGGCGCTCCTCCTCCAGCTCGGGCTGGTCCCCCAGCGCCCGGGCGTGCGGGAACACGCCGTCCTCGAGGCCGGTCAGGAACACGACGGGGAACTCCAGGCCCTTGGCGGTGTGCAGCGTCATCAGCGTGACCACACCCGAGTCGTCCGGGTCGTCGTCGGGGATCTGGTCGGCGTCCGCGACCAGCGCGACCCGCTCCAGGAAGTCGCCGAGCCCGGGGGCGACGGTGCCGGCCTCGACATCGGCCGGGTCGGCGGACGGCCCGGCCTGCGGGTCGTCCGCGAACTCGCGCGCGACCGCCACGAGCTCGGCGAGGTTCTCCAGCCGGGTCTCGTCCTGGGGGTCGTCGCTCTCCTCGAGCGCGGTGAGGTAGCCGGACCGGGCCAGCGTCGTCTCCAGGATCACGTCGGGACGCTCCCCGCCGTCGACCATCGACTGGAGCTCCTCCACCATCGCCACGAAGCCCTGGATCTGGGTGAGCGAGCGGGTGGCCAGCCCGGGCGCCTCGTCGGCCCGGCGCAGCGCCTCCCAGAACGTGATCCGCTCGCGCTCGGCGAGCGCGTTGACGCAGGCGACCGCCCGGTCACCGATGCCGCGCTTCGGGGTGTTCAGGATCCGCCGCAGCGACACCTGGTCGGCCGGGTTGACCAGCATCCGGAGGTACGCCAGCGCGTCCCGGACCTCGCGCCGCTCGTAGAAGCGGACCCCGCCGACGACCTTGTACGGCATCCCGAGGCGGATGAACACCTCCTCGAACACCCGGGACTGTGCGTTGGTCCGGTAGAAGACCGCCACGTCGCCGGGCCGGTACTGCTTCGCGTCGGTGAGCTTGTCGATCTCCTCGGTGACGAAGCGCGCCTCGTCGTGCTCGTCGTCGGCGACGTACCCGACGATCCGCTCGCCCTCCCCCGCGTCGGACCACAGCCGCTTCTCCTTGCGGCCCTTGTTGTGGCCGATCACGGAGTTCGCGGCGTTCAGGATCGTCTGCGTGGAGCGGTAGTTCTGCTCCAGCAGGATCGAGGTGGCGTTCGGGAAGTCCTGCTCGAAGTCGAGGATGTTGCGGATGTTGGCGCCGCGGAACGCGTAGATCGACTGGTCGGCGTCGCCGACGACCATCAGCTCGGCCGGCGCCACCCGTTCGCCGTCCATCGGCGAGCCGCGGTCCTCGAGCGGGTCGGCGCACAGCTCGTGGATCAGCGCGTACTGCGCGTGGTTGGTGTCCTGGTACTCGTCGACCAGCACGTGCCGGAACCGGCGCCGGTAGGTCTCGCGGACCTCCGGGAACTGCTGGAAGAGGTGGACCGTGAACATGATCAGGTCGTCGAAGTCCAGCGCGTTGGCCTCGCGCAGCCGGCGCTGGTACGTCGTGTACGCCGCTGCGTAGGTCTCCTCGAGGTGGTTGCGGGCGTCCTTGGTGGCGTCCTCGGGGTCCTTGAGCTCGTTCTTCTGGCTCGACACCCAGTGCAGCAGCGCCCCGGGCTGGTAGCGCTTCGGGTCCAGGTCGAGGTCGTTGCAGACCAGCGTCATCAGCCGCTTCTGGTCGGCCGCGTCGTAGATGGAGAAGTTCGACTTGAAGCCGAGCCCGAGCTTGTCGAACGCCGTGATCTCCTTGCGGAGGATCCGCACGCAGGCCGAGTGGAACGTCGAGACCCACATGATCCGCGCGCGTCGCCCGACCAGGTCCTCGACGCGCTCCTTCATCTCGGCCGCGGCCTTGTTGGTGAAGGTGATCGCCAGGATCGAGCCGGGGTGGGCACCGCGCTCGGAGATCAGCCAGGCGATCCGGCGGGTCAGCACCCGGGTCTTGCCGGAGCCGGCGCCGGCCACGACGAGCAGCGGGGCGCCCTCGTGGACGACCGCCGCGCGCTGCGGGTCGTTGAGTCCCTCGAGGAGCTCGTCGGCGGTCGGACCGCGGCGCGTCGTGCGCGGCTCCTCGGGTGCGACGGACTCGAGGCCGGGAAGCGGGATCGGGCTGCTCATCTCGTCGTCCACCCTACGTGGGGCCACCCCCGACGACGGTGCCCGAGATCCCGATGCGGCGGCTCAGGCCACGACCACCACCGACAGCGCGCCGCGCCCGTAGCCGGCGATGTCCAGCTCGACGTCCTCGCGGGCGCCGAGGGTCGCGCCGTGGGCCTCCACCTGCGGCGGGACCGAGTCGCTCGGCGCGTAGGTCTCGAGGAGCCGCTGGTGGACCCCCGACGCCTCCCCGATCGGGGCGGCGAGCACGTTGAGGAGCTCCGCGCTGTTCTCGAACAGGTTCGGCGGCAGCATCTTGTCGGCGATCGCGTCCTCCGCCGCCCCCTTGGGCACCAGGGCCAGCGCCGCCCCGGCGTACGCCGCCAGCGCCTGGTCCATGAGCACCACGGTGGTCAGGCGGTGCGCGTCGTCGACGTACGTCGCGACGACCGGCCGCGGGGTCTCCAGCGTCACCGGGGAGCCGTCGCCGACGGCGACGTCGCGGCCGAGGAGGCCCTCGAAGAGGTCCTTGATCTGCTTGCGGTGCGGCAGGCTCATCGCGGCCGCCTCAGCCGAGCACGCCGGCGAGGGCGGACTCGAAGGCCTCGGGCGTGAACGGCTTGGCGATGAGGAACAGCGCACCGGCGTCCTCGGCGACCTGCCGCATCTCCGGCGACCCCTCGGACGTCACGAAGCCGAACGGCACGCCGTTGCCGCTGCCGCGCAGGTCGCGGAGCAGCTCGATGCCGGTCTTGTTGGGCATGTTCCAGTCGGACAGCACCAGGTCCGGGCGCTCGGACATGACCTTGGACAGCGCGTCGGCGCCGTCCTCGGCCTCCACCACGTCGTGGTGGCCGAACCCCGCCTGGCGGAGCGTCCGGCTGACGATCTGGCGCATGACCCGGCTGTCGTCGGCGATCACGATCTTCATGACTGGGCTCTTCCGTTCTCGGTTGGTGTTCTGGTGGTCAGGGCCGGCCGGCGAGGACCTGGACGTGGATGGGGGCGCCGTTCCACCCGAGGACGAAGCCCCCGTCGGTGGCCTCGTCGGTGGCCTCGTCGGCGGCACAGGGGCGCACGTCGGGCAGGCCGAGGGCGAGCTCGCCGCCCAAGGCGCCCTTGACGGTGCCGCCGACGACGTTGACGACCTCGCCGAGCGCGTCGTGCACGTCCTCGGCGGACAGGTCGGCCGCCGCCGTGCCGATCATGGCGCCGGCGATCTCACCGGCGAGGCCGGCGGGACAGGTCAGCGCGAGCCGGCCGTTCCAGTCGCCCTGCAGCTCGATGGTGGCGCGCACGCCGTCCGCGAGGGCTGCGTCCAGGCCGCTCGGCCAGGGCTCGACGGTCGCGAACAGCATCGTGCTCCACACCAGGTCCACGGCGGCCCGCACGAGCCCCTCGTCGGGGGCGACGACGGTGGTCATGCGCCGCTCCCGGTCCGGGCGGGGAGCAGGCCGAGCAGGTCGAGCTTCTCGAGGAGCGCCTCGCCGGTGAACGGCTTGATGAGGTACTCGTGAGCCCCGGCGGCGAGCGCGCGCACGATCTGCTCCTGCTCGCTCTCGGTGGTGACCATCATCAGGGTGACGCTCCTCCACTCGGGGCGGCGGCGGACCTCGCCGACGAACGTCAGGCCGTCCATCACCGGCATGTTCCAGTCCACGCAGGCGAGCACGGGCAGCTCGGCCGACCCCTCGAGCACGGCCACGGCCTCCGCGCCGTCGCCGGCCTCGACGACGTCGTAGCCGACCTCCTCGAGAAGCTTCCCGACGATCCGGCGCATCACGCGCGAGTCGTCCACGATCAAGGCACGCATGTGCGTTGTTCCTCTCTGATCCGGTACACCGACGACCGTCCGGCCGGTACTCGTTCCCAGGCGTCGTCGACGCCCATGGTCATCTCCGCCGCCCCCAGGAAGAGGTGGCCGTCGGGTGCCATCACCTGGCGGACCCGATGCAGGATGTCTCGCTTGGTCGCGAGGTCGAAGTAGATGAGCACGTTGCGCAGGAACACCACGTCGAACCGGCCCATCGGGGGGAACGGCCGCACCAGGTTCAGCTGGCGGAACTGGACCTGCGCGGCGAGCGCCGGGTCGATCTTCCAGTTGAGGCCGTCCCGGCGGAAGTGGCGGACCAGCGTGGTCGCCGGCAGCCCGCGGTTGACCTCGAGCTGCGAGTACTGACCGGCGCGGGCGCGGTCGAGCATCTCCTGCGAGAGGTCGGTCGCGAGCATGTCGATCTTCCAGCCCGCGAGCTCCGGGGTGTCCTGGGCGGTCATCAGGATGCTGTACGGCTCCTGGCCGCTCGAGCAGGCGGCGGCCCACACGCGGATCGTGCGGCTCGGGCGGTTCCTCGCCAGCGCCGGGAAGACCGACTCGCGCAGCGCCGTGAACGGGTCGCCGTCGCGGAACCACGAGGTCTCGTTCGTCGTGAGCGCCTCGACCACCAGCTTGAGGTCGGCGGGGTTCCGTCGGGCGGCCAGGTCGGCGACGTACGCGTCGACGCCGGCGTGACCGCCCCGACGGGCCAGCGGCACCAGCCGCGCCTCGACGAGGTACTCCTTGCCCGGCTCGAGCACGATCGCGCTCTCGGCGCGGACGAGCTCCCGGACGAAGGTGAAGGACGTCGTGCTGATGCTCACGCCCGCACCCCCGCCGCAGCGACCACGGGATGAGGGGCGGCGAGGCGCCGCACCACGGCCGGCGCGATCCGGTCCAGGGGCAGGACCTGCTCGGCGAGGCCGGCGCCGGCGACCGCGCCGGGCATGCCCCACACGACCGACGTCGCCTGGTCCTGGACGAGGACGCTGCCTCCGGCGTCGACGATGGTCGCCGCGCCCTTGCAGCCGTCGGAGCCCATGCCGGTGAGCACGACCGCGAGCACCGCGAGCCCGACGGCGCCCACCGCGCTGCGGAACAGCACGTCGACCGCGGGGCGGCAGTAGTTCTCCGGCGGTGCCTGGGTCAGGCGCGTGGCGAGCCCTCCGGCAGTGGCCACGACCTCGAGGTGGTGGTCGCCCGGGGCGATGGTCACCGTGCCGGGACGCAGCGGCTCGCCGTGGCTCGCCTCGACGACGTCGACGTCGAGCTGGCGGTCCAGCCGGGCGGCGAACTGCCGGGTGAACACGGGGGGCATGTGCTGGACGACCGCGATCGGCACCGGCAGCCGCGGGAGGTCGCCGAGCAGCCGGGTGAGCGCGTCGGGACCGCCGGTCGAGCTGCCGATCACGAGCAGCCGGTGGCCACCGGCGGGCGGCGCGGCGGGCGGCCGGAGCGGCGAGGCCACGGGAGCCACCGGCGTCCCGGTGCCGGTCGGGGTCCCGGGCCGGGGCACCAGCGACTTGATCCGCGGGATCAACGCGTCGCGGACCTGCTCCATGGAGCGTCCGACGCTGCCGACGTTCGCGGGCTTGGGCACGTAGTCCGACGCACCGGCGGCGAGCGCGTCGAGCGTGGCGCTCGCGCCCCGCTCGGTCAGCGTGCTGAACATGATGACGGGGATCCGGCTGCCGCTCTCCCGCAGCCGGCGGACCGCCTCGATGCCGTCCATCTCCGGCATCTCGACGTCCATCGTGACCACGTCGGGCTGGAGGTGGGCGACCTTCTGCAGGCAGGCCCGCCCGTTGACCGCCGTGCCGACGACCTCGATGTCGGGATCCTGTGCCAGGAGGTCGGACACGATCTTGCGGATCACGACGGAGTCGTCCGCGACGAGCACGCGGATTCGGGTCATCGGCGGCCTCACGTCTCTCGACCGGCCCGGGTGGCCGGCGAGATCTCCCATCGGCGGCGCGGCCGCCGACTTGAGGAGTCAGGCCGACGGACTGGCGTGGACCGCTCGCCAGGGCCGGAGCAGCACGTCGGCCTCCGCCGACGGCAGCAGGTCGCCGACGACGCGAGCCTGGAGGACGCCCGCGACCGCGTTCCACACGCCGTACGCCGCGTCGCGGGGCGTGAACCCCCCACGGCGGAACGCCACGACGCCGGCCAGGTGGACGTCGAGACCCAGGCGCAGCCGGTCGGAGAGGGAGAGCGCCCAGGTCGCCTGGTGCATCGCCGGCGCCCACTGCGCCGTGTGCACCCGCAGGGCGTCGACGACGCTCCGCCACCGGCGGCGGGCATCCTCGTCGGCGGACGCGATCGTCGTCAGCACCTCGCCGACCGGGTCGGCACTCGACGCCTCGGTGCCCTCCGGAGCGGGGAGCCCGGCGCGGACGAACGGCGCGCCCATGGCTCGGCGCAGGTCCGCGGGCAACCGGTCCCGCAGGTAGCCGGCCGCGGCGGCCGCGACCAGCACGTCGGCGGCGTCGCCGGCGACCGGGTCCTGGACCGCCACCGGGCCGGCGTGCAGCCAGGTCCAGTCGAGCAGCTCGCTGCGGACCAGCCGGTCGAGCGCGTGGGCGTCCCCGAGCATGCCGGTCTCGAGGCGGCGCAGCAGGGCGAGGTCGCCCTCGTCGGGCGGTACGGACGCATCGGCCACGGACGCGTCCGCGCAGGCCTGCCACCAGTCGTTCCAGACGGTGCGGCCGGGGTGTCGCGCGGCGAGCAGCGCGAGCTCGTCGGGCGTGGCCGCCAGCGCCGCGCGCAGGACGCCGGCGACCTGTTCACCACCGGACAACCGGGCCAGGTCGAAGCCCAGCGCGGGTCCACCGAGGACGGAGTACGGCACGGGACGACGGTAGCGCCCCGTGCCGAACCCCGGTCGTGCTTTCGGCCGTCGGTGGTCAGCCGGCCGTGCGGAACCGGCCCACCTCGGTGCGCAGCTCGCTCGACATCCGGGCGAGCTCACCGATCGCGGCGAGGGTCTGGTTGACCGCCTGCGTCGTGGTGGAGGCCGCCGTGGCCACGCCGGAGATGTTGGTCGCGATCTCACCCGAGCCGGTCGACGCCTCGGACACGTTGCGGGCCATCTCGTTGGTGGTCGCGGTCTGCTCCTCCACGGCGGACGCGATCGTCAGCTGGTAGTCGTTGATCGAGGTGATGATCGCCGCGATCTCGCCGATCGCGGAGACCGCACCGCCGGTGTCGCCCTGGATCGCCTCGACCCGCCGGGCGATGTCCTCGGTGGCCCGGGCGGTCTCCTGGGCCAGCTCCTTGACCTCGTTCGCGACGACCGCGAAGCCCTTGCCGGCCTCGCCGGCGCGGGCCGCCTCGATGGTCGCGTTGAGCGCCAGCAGGTTGGTCTGCTCGGCGATCGAGGTGATGACCTTGACGACGTTGCCGATCTCCTGGCTCGAGGTGCCCAGCTTCGCCACCGTGTCGTTGGTGCTCTCGACCATGGTCACCGCCTGCGAGGCCACCTTGGCCGCCTCGTTCGCCGAGTGCGCGATCTCCCGGATCGACGACCCCATCTGCTCCGAGCCGGCGGCCACGGTCTGCACGTTGCGGGAGACCTCCTCGGCCGCACCGGACACCACGCCGGCCTGCACCGAGGTCTCCTCGGCACCCGCGGCGATCTGCTGCGAGGACGCGGACAGCTCCTCTGCCGCCGCGGCCACGGCGTCCGCCGAGCCCGCGACCGAGCCGATGATCTGGCCGACGTTGTCGATGCACTGGTTCAGCGAGGTCTCGAGCTGGCCGAGCTCGGCGGTCGAGCGCTCCTCGGCGCGCCGGGTCAGGTCGCCGCCGGCGAACGCGGTCAGCACCTGCACGCTGTTGCGCAGGGGGGTGGTGATGGACCGGCCGATCAGGAACGCGAGGGCGGCCAGCGCCACCAGCCCGATCGCCGAGACGAGGAGCACGAGCGTCCGGACGCTGGCCCGGGTCTTGTTGAAGTTCACACGTTCGTTCTCGGCCTTCGTGGCGATGTCGTCGATGGCGGCCGACAGCGTCGTGTCCATCTCGTCGTTCGCCGCCTGGACGTCCTCGACCCGGCTCGCCACGGCCTTCCGGTCGGCGACCGCGTCGTCGACGAACGCCGCGATCTTGTCGCCGTACGTCGCCCACGCCGCGTGGAAGGCGGCCCGGTCGCTCGAGCTCGCCCCGAGGTCGAGCGCGTCGAGCTGGGCCAGCAGGTCCTCGACCTTGCCCTGGTCGTCGACGACGTCGGCCGGGATCTTGCGGTTGTCCTGGTAGGCGACGGCCTTGAGCCCGTCGACCTTCAGCTCGCTGGACCGGGTGTCGAGCTGGTGCATGATCGACACCGCTGCCGCGTACTCGTTCGTGTGGTGAGCGTGCTCGTCGAGCGTGCTCAGGCCGTTGACGACGACGCCGCCCACGAGCACGACGGTGGCGCCGCCGATCGCGGCGATGGCGGCCAGCCGGCGGCTGACGGTCCAGGTGATGGCTGACTTCATGGGATCTCCCCGTGGGTGGCTGGTGGTCAGGCCGCCACGGCGCGACTCACGTCGAGCGCGAGCAACAGCTCACCTTCGAGCTTGTACGCGCCGAGCAGCAGTTCCCGAGAAGTGCCGGACAGCGTGTCCGGCGGAGGCTCGAACTGGTCGACGTCGACGTCGACGACGGCGCCGATCGTGTCGACCATGAGCGCGACCGGCTCGCCGGCGACCCGGATCACCACGAGCATCGGCTCGGTGTCGGTCTCGCGCGCGGGCAGGTCGAGCTGGACCCGCAGGTCGACGGCGCTGAGCACCTGACCGCGGAGGTTGATCAGGCCCGCGAGGGTTCCGGGGGCCAGCGGGATGCGGGTGCGCGTCTGGCCGCGCAGCACCTCCTGGACCGCGTCGACGTCCACGCCGTACAGGCGTCCGTCGAGGGTGAAGGTCACCATCCGGCTGCTCACACCGCCTCCTGGAGGTCGTCGCCGAGCGTGAGCTCGGGTGCCGTGTAGAAGTCAGGGTCGGCGGCGAGGATCGCCGCGCGGACGTCGAGGACCTCGACGATCCGGTCCCGGATCAGGGTCGAGCCGAGCAGGCCGTGATCGTCGATGTCGCTGCGCACCTGCGCCTCCTCCTCGACGATGTCGACGATCTCGTCGACGACGATCGCCACGCTGCGCGAGCCCGCGGAGTAGACGACGACCACCAGGTCGTCGGCGACGCGCTCCCCGACCGCACCGAGGTGCCGGTCGAGCCGCAGCAGCGGCAGGATCGCGCCGCGGTACTGCACGACCTCGCGGCTGCCCACGACCTCCACCGACGAGGTGGGGATGCTCTCCAGGCGGGTGACCGAGGACAGCGGGATCGCCACCCGTCGACCGCCGCCGATGCCCGCGACCAGGACCCGCTCGGACTCGGCAGCACGCTGCTGCCGGTCCGCGGACTCCACCTCGGCGGCGCGCTCCAGCGCCTCCGCGGTGAGCGCCCGCCGGGCGAGCGCCTGGACGTCGAGGATCAGCGCGACCCGGCCGTCGCCGAGGATCGTGGCCCCGGAGTACGTGCCCAGCGCCTTGAGGCGCGAGCCGAGCGGCTTGACGACGATCTCCTCGGTGCTGAGCACCCGGTCGATCACCAGGCCGAACCGCTTGCCCTCGGCCTGGAGCACCGCGATCAGCACGTGGCCGTCGGACCGGTCGGACTCGACCCCGAGCACGTCCGCCAGCCGGACCAGCGGGAGCAGGGCCCCACGCAGGCGGTAGACCGGGGCGCCGTTGACGTCCTCGACCGCGGCCGCGGCGCGGTCGGCGTCCAGCGCGACCAGCTCGAGCAGGCTGACCTGCGGGATCGCGTAGCGGTCCCCGGCGCACTCCACGGTGAGCGCGGGCACGATCGCCAGGGTCAGCGGGATGCGCAGCCGGCAGGTGGTGCCCTTCCCGAGGACGGAGTCGATCTCGATGGTGCCGCCGATGCTCTCGATGTTGGTCTTGACCACGTCCATGCCGACCCCGCGGCCGGAGACGTTGGTGACCGCCGCAGCGGTCGAGAAGCCCGGCAGGAAGATCAGCTGGAGGATGTCGCTCGGCGACATCTGCGCGAGCTGCGCCGTGGTCCGCAGGCCCTTGTCGAGCGCCTTCTGGGCGACCTTGTCGACGTCGATGCCGGCGCCGTCGTCGCAGACCTCGACGACGACCTGGCCGCCCTGGTGGTAGGCCCGCAGGGTCAGCACGCCGTCGGCGGGCTTGCCCGCCGCGGCCCGGACCGCGGGCTCCTCCAGGCCGTGGTCGACGGCGTTGCGGACCAGGTGGGTGAGCGGGTCCTTGACCGACTCGAGCAGCGACCGGTCGAGCTCGGTCTCGCGGCCGACCATCGTCAGCGTGACCTGCTTGCCGCACGCCGCGCCGAGGTCGCGGACGACCCGCGGCAGCTTGGACCAGAGGTGGTCGATGGGCTGCATGCGGGTCTTCATGACCCCCTCCTGCAGCTCGGTCGCGATCAGGTTGAGCCGCTGCGCGGAGCGGGCCAGCTCGACGCCCTCCTGCTCGGAGGCCTGGCGGACGATCTGGTTGCGGGTGAGGACGAGCTCGCCGACCAGGCGCATGAGCGTGTCGAGCAGCTCCACGTCGACCCGGATCGAGGACTCCGCGATCGTGCGCCGCGGACCGTGCTCCTCCTCGGCCACCGGCGCGGCGGGCGAGGCGGGCGAGGCGGGCTCCGGCGCGGGCTCCGGCGCGGGCTCCGGCGTGGGGTCAGCCGCGGTCTCCGGCTCGACGGTCTCCACGACCGGCTCGACGGTCTCCACGACCGCTTCGAGGGGCTCCACGGCCGGCTCCCCCGCCTCCGCGCTCCCGCCGTCGAGCAGGGCCGTGATCTTCTCGACCACGACGGTGACGTCGACGTCGCCCTCGGTGCCGTCGGCCTCGATGGCGGCGAGCAGGTCGCGCACGGTGTCGACCATCGCCAGCAGGGCGTCGGTGGTCCGAGGCGTCATCGACATCTTGCCGTCGCGGAGCCGGGCCAGCAGGTTCTCGCCCACGTGGGTCACCGACTCCAGGCTCCCGAAGGCCAGGAAGCCGCTGGTGCCCTTGATCGTGTGAATCGTGCGGAAGATGCTCCCGAGCAGGTCCCGCGAGTCGGGCTCACGCTCGAGCTCCACCAGGTCCCGGTCGAGCTGGTCCAGGTTCTCGTGGCTCTCCACGAGGAACTCCTGGACGATCTCGTCGATCTCGTCCACCCGTCACGCCCTCCCTCGGTCTTGTCGAGAGGGCAGATCGGCGGCGGAGCGTACTACCTGAGGCGGTTCCTCAAATAATCGGTCCGGGGGTGGGCGGGACTCAGGTCCAGAAGACCGCGACGCAGACGTTGCCGACGGTCAGCAGGAGCAGCAGCGCCCACAGCCCCTTGGAGATGCTGGGCTTTCGCAGGTTGGCCATCACCAGGACCAGGATCACCAGCGCCACGACGCCCTTGACCGCGATCTTGGCGTGGTCGATGTCCCCGTCGCCGGCCTCGATGACCCCGACCAGGGCCAGGCCGGCGACGAACGCCGTGCCGATGCCGTCGCGCATCAGCGCGTTGACCGACTTCTCCGGGCTGCGCGCCTGCACGAGCAGGCCGCCGAGCAGCGCCGAGAAGCCGAGGATGTGCACGACCAGGAGCAGGTGCCGCAGGAAGTCCATGACCGAAGCCTAGGGCGACCCGGTCAGGCCTGCTGGGCCGGGTGCCGCCGCTTGACGGCGTACTCGACGAGGAACAGGACCACGCCGACGCCGAGCAGCCCGGCGCACCACAGCAGCGAGACCGGGTCGTCGTACACGGACCAGCCGAAGATGGCGACGTTGCCGACCAGGCCGACCACGAGCAGCGGGGTGTTGGCGTGGAACGTGCGCTCGTCCTCGTCCTGCCCGCGGAGCTTGAGCGCGGAGACGATCACCAGCGCGTAGATGAACAGCAGGAAGAGCACCGTGACCGTGGCCAGGCGCGCGACCAGGTCGAGCCCGGAGCCCGAGCGGCTGATCAGCGACCCGACGACCAGCAGCGCGATGACGACGGTCGCGCTGAAGAGCAGCCCGACCCAGGGGCTGCGGCGGCCGGCGTGCAGGCGCTTGAAGACCGCGGGGACGACGTCCTCGTTGGCCATGCCGTAGAGGATGCGCGGCTGGGTGACCACGGCCACCAGCGTGGTGTTGGTGATCGCGATCATCGCGATCACCGCGAAGAGGGTGGTCATCAAGCCGGTCGGCAGCGGCAGGATGCCCTCCTTGACCACCTCGAGCAGCGCCGCGTCGGAGTTCGCGAGCGTGCCCGTGTCGACGGTGAGCGCGGCGGAGATCGAGACCAGGACGTACACCGTGCCCGCCACGACCATGCCGCCGATCAGCGCGCGGGGGTACGAGCGGTGCGGGTCGACGGTCTCCTCGGCGACGTTCGCGGTGTTCTCGAAGCCGGTCATCGCGAAGAACGAGAGCGCGACTCCGGCCAGCAAGGCGAGCGCGGGGTTGCCGTCGGTGGAGAAGTCGACCAGGTTGCCGAACCGGCCGTGGCCCTCGGCGACGTACCAGATGCCGGTCACGACGATGAGCACCAGGCCCGCGATCTCGACGAACGCCATCAGCATGTTGACGACCACCGACTCGGTGATGCCGACGAAGTTCACGACGGTCAGCGCCAGGACGAACAGCAGCATCACCAGCAGCGCGGGCGGGCCGGACCACAGCTCGGCGAAGTACTGCGCGAACCCGCTGGCCAGGGACCCCGCCGCCGCGAAGCTCGCGGACAGGAACGAGACGGTGACGAGGAAGGCCAGGGCGGTGCTGCCGAACGCCTTGTTGACGTAGAGCGCCGCGCCGGCGGCACGCGGGTACTTGGTGACCAGCTCGGCGTACGCGCTGCCGGTGATCGTGGCGATCGCGACGCCGACCGCGAAGGCCAGCCAGAACGCGCCGCCCACGGCGGCGGCGACCAGGCCGATGAGCACGTAGATGCCCGAGCCGAGGACGTCGCCCACGGTGTAGAAGAACAGCTGGGTCCCGGTGATGGAGCGCTTGAGGCCGGTGTCGGTCTCGTCGAGGCGTGCGTCGGTCGCGGTCACGGGTGGTCGGTGCCCCCTGCGGGTCCGCCGGAAACGAGACCCCGGTCTCGCTCAGAGCAGCCTGCGGTCCGACGCCCAGCGGGTGAGCTCGTGGCGCGAGGACAGCTGGAGCTTGCGCAGCACGCTGGACATGTGGGTCTCGACGGTCTTGATCGAGATGAACAGCTCCTTGGCCACCTCCTTGTAGGCGTAGCCACGGGCGATCAGCCGCATCACCTCACGCTCGCGCTCGGTGAGGCGGTCGAGGTCCTCGTCGACCGCGGCGACGTCGATCGCGCCGCTGAACGCGTCCAGCACGAAGCCTGCCAGCCGGGGCGAGAACACCGCGTCGCCCTCGGCGACCCGCTGGATGGCCTGCACCAGCTCGGGGCCGGTGATGGTCTTGGTGACGTAGCCGCGCGCACCACCGCGGATGGTGCCGATCACGTCCTCGGCGGCGTCGCTGACCGACAGCGCCAGGTAGCGGGTCTCCGGCGAGGCGCCCGCGGCGGTCACCCGCCGCATCACCTCGACTCCCCCGCCACCGGGGAGGTGCACGTCGAGCAGCACGACGGCCGGGCGCTCGGCGGTGACCGCGGCGATCGCCTCGTCGACGTCGGCCGCCTCGGCCCGCACGTCCACGATCCCGCGGCCCACGCTCTCGAGCTCGGCGCGGACGCCGCGCCGGAACATGGCGTGGTCGTCGACGATCACGATGCTGACCGGGCTGACCGGCTCACTCATGACTCTCCTCCTGGACTCGGGACAGGTGCAGCCGCACCTCGGTCCCCTCGCCGGGCACCGACCGGACCTCGGCCGTGCCCCCGTGACGCTGCATCCGGTCGACGATGCTGCGGCGCACGCCGTACCGGTCGGCGGGCACGGCCGCCGGGTCGAAGCCGCGGCCCCGGTCGCGGACGAACACGTCGACCGCTCCCCTGGTCACCTCGGCGTAGACGTCGACGCGACCGCTGCCCGCGTGCTTGGCGGCGTTCGTGACCGCCTCACCGGTCGCGTTGACGAGCGGCCGCAGGGACTCGTCCAGGCCGCAGTCGCCGACGGTCACGACGTCGACCGAGACGCCGTACTCGTCCTCGACCCGGGCCGCGACGCCGCGCAGCGCGCTGGCGATCGTGCGCTCGTCGGTCGCCTCGCCGGCGTACAGCCACGACCGGAGGTCGCGCTCCTGGGCGCGCGCGAGACGGGCGACGGTCGCACCGTCGTCGGCGTTCTTCTGGATCAGCGCGAGGGTCTGGAGGACCGAGTCGTGCAGGTGCGCGGCGACGTCGGCCCGCTCCTGGGTGCGCACCCGTTCGGCCCGCTCGTCGGTCAGGTCCGAGGCCAGCCGGTAGATCCACGGACCGATCACGATGCCGAGCCCGACGACCGTGAGGATCGCGGCGACCGCCACGTCGCGCGCCATCGACACCGAGCCGCCGTGCGCGGAGTAGAGCACCAGGGCCACCAGGATCAGCAGCACCCCGGCGGCGACCCGCGCGTACGACGCCCAGCCGCCCCGGCCGAACACGACCCGCATCGGGTCGATCCGGCCGGTGCTGTCCAGCCAGCGCTCACGCTGGGCCTCGTCGGCCTGCCGCCAGAGCAGCCCGATGCCGACGATGCCGATCAGCAGCGGCCAGAACACCGCGCCGCGCCCGAGGACGGCCTGGAGCAGCAGGATCGCGCCGAGGCCGAGCGCGGCCAGCGCGATCGCGGGGCCGATGTCGCCGAGCCGGCGGATCCGGCCCGGGCGCCGCCCGCCGCGGGTCGCGCTCTCGATGCCGGGCGCGCCGGTCTCGAAGTGCGAGTCGGACGGGAGCATCCACCACAGCGCGGCGTACAGCAGGACGCCCATCCCGCCGAGGAACGCCGCCAGCACGAACCCGGCCCGCACCCACAGCACGGGCACCGCCAGGTGTCGCGCGAGCCCGGAGGCGACGCCCCCGAAGATCGGCTCCTGCGTGTCGCGCGTGGCGCGCCGACCGCCGAGCGGGACCGTCGCGTCGGCGGTGGTGTGGGGACTGCTCATCGTGGGTCAATCGTCACACAGCGAGAGGCCCCTCACCATGAGGGTGGACCCCGGTCGGACCCTGACGACGGGGACCTTTCCCCGGTGCAGGATCAGGGGCGTCCCCGATGGTCTCGCGGGCCGCGGAGGACCAACCTTGGTGCCATGACCACCTCTCCGCCCGAAGCACCGTCCGGCCCGCCTCCCGCAGACGGTCCACGCGTCACCGGCGACCAGGTCCGCGACCTGGGCCGCCTCCGCCGCTCCCGCACCGACCGCAAGGTCGCGGGCGTCGCGGGCGGGCTCGCCCGCCACCTCGACGTCGACCCGCTGATCCTGCGGGTCGCGTTCGTGGTGCTGGTGTTCTTCGGCGGAGCCGGACTGATCCTGTACGGCGCCTGCTGGCTGCTCGTCCCCGAGGACGGTGCCCAGCGCGCTCCGCTGCACCTCGACGAGCGCACCCGCTCGGTCGCGCTGATCATCGTCGGCGTGGTCGCCGCGCTGGCGCTGGTCGGCGACTCCTGGGGCGCGTTCTGGTTCCCGTGGCCGGTGGCCGTCGTGGCCCTGGTCGCGCTGTGGCTGCTGACGCGGAACAACAACCCGCAGCCGCCGGCGGGCCCGGTCGTGCCGCCGCCGCCCGGACAGCCGGCCGCGTCCGCACCGACGACCGAGCCCGCCTACGCCCCCTACTACACGCAGCCGGTGCGGCCGTTCCAGAGCTACGTGAAGCCACCCAACCCCCGCAAGCGCGGGCCGATCCTGTTCTGGTTCACGCTCGCGCTGGTCGCCCTCGGCGAAGGAGTGCTGGGGATCATCGACCTGGCCGGCGCGAACGTCGCGGGACCGGCGTACCCCGCGCTGGCCGTCGCGATCTGCGGCGCGATGCTCCTCGTCGGCGCGTTCTTCGGCCGGGCCGGCGGCATCATCCTGGTCGGCTTGGTCGCCGCGCTCGCCCTGGCCGTCGCCACGGCCGCGGACCAGATCGACGCCAAGTCGGTCAGCGTGACCCCCCTGACCGCGAGCGAGGTCGCCCCCCACTACTCGCTCGACGTCGGCGAGCAGCGCATCGACCTCTCGCAGGTCACCGACGTGGCCGCGCTCGACGGCCGCACCGTCGCCGTCGACGGCCGCGCGGGGACGATCGACATCACACTCCCGCCCGGGCTGAGTGCCGACATCGACGCGACCGTCGACGGGGCCGGCAGCATCAAGCTGTTCCGCTACCAGCACGGTGGCATCGGCGGCATCGAGGACCACCGGCTGGTCGGCCCGCCGGACGCGCCCACGGTCCACCTGGTGCTGGATCTCGAGCTCGGAGAGATCGAGGTGACCCGATGAACCGCGAGTCCGGACGGCACCCCGTCAACGTCGGGCACCTGGTGATGGGCATCGCGTTCCTCGCGATGGTCGGCGTCTGGGCCCTGATCCAGGCCGGCGTGGTCGGCGACGGCGACGTCCGTTGGCTGCTGCCCGTGCCCTGGGTGCTGGCCGGCCTGGGCGGGCTGGTCGCGATCGCGATGTCCGGCAGCCGCCGCTGGACGACCCGGCAGACCGGCTGGGTCGAGCCCGCCACCCCCACCGAAGCGAACGACCCCACCGAGGAGATCCGATGAACGACCTGCGCCAGAAGAACCTCGTCCGCCGCCGCGACGACCGGATGGTCGCCGGCGTGTGCTCCGGGGTCGCCGACTACCTGGGCGTCGACGTGGCGCTCGTCCGCGTGCTCGCGGTCGTGGCGCTGGTGTTCAGCTTCGGCGCCGCGCTGGTGGCCTACGTGGCCGCGTGGATCCTGATGCCGGAGGTCTGAGGAGCCTGAAGCCGGCAGGCTTCGAGCGTGGTGTCGGGGTGGTCGGTGAACAGGCCGTCCACCCCGGCAGCCACCAGCGCCTGGGTGTCCTCGATCGAGTCGGTCTCGTCGCGCAGGGTCCACGCGTGGACCTGCAGCCCGGCCGCGTGCGCGTCGGCGACCAGGCCGGGCGAGACCAGCTCCTTGTCCACACCGACCGCGTCGGCGTACTCCGCCACCCGCCGCAGGCCCGTCCCGGTCACCAGGTCGACCCGGCCGGTCGCGCTCACCAGCTGCACCAGCGGGCGCGACGTCCGCGACCGCAGCCACCGCAGGTTGCCCGGCTCGAAGGACTGGACGAACACCGGCAGGTCGCACCCCGCGAGCGCCGCCAGCAGGGGCTCCTCCAGCGCCAGGCCGATCGTCGCGAAGTACGACGGGTGCTTGGTCTCCGGGTACACCCCGATGGCCCGGCCCAGGCGCTGCGACTCCGCCTCGACGAGCGTGAGGACCTCGTCGAAGGTCGGCACCTCGTAGCGCCCGTCGTACCGGGTGTTCCGGGGCCGCAGGTCCGGCAGCCGCTCGACCGCGCGCAGTGTCTTGAGCTCGGCCAGCGTGAAGTCCTCCACGAACCAGCCGGTGAGCTCGCGACCGTCGACCACCTTGGTGGTCCGCCGGCCCGCGAACTCCCGCCGGGTGGCGACGTCCGTGGTGCCACCGATCTCCGCCTCGTGCCGGGCGACGAGGACCCCGTCCCTCGTCGCCACGAGGTCGGGCTCCACGAAGTCGGCGCCGAGCGCGATCGCAAGGCGGTACGACGCGAGCGTGTGCTCCGGCCGGTAGCCGGACGCCCCGCGGTGGGCGATGACGAGCGGTGTCATGCGTCCAGCAGACGCGGGTCGAGTGGCGCGAATGCGGGAGCGACATGAACCCCAGGTGACAGGATGACGGCCATGACGTCCCCCACCGGCGCCCCCAGCCTCGGCCGGATCGAGACCGTCCCCGCGCTCGACCGTCCCGACCTGCTCGCCCCGCCGGTGCACGCCGCGCTCGCGGCGTGGCCCGGCGCCGACCGGGTCGGCGTGATCGAGATCGACCCGGCGATCGCCGACACGGCGGCGCTGGCGGCGGCCTACGACCTCGGCATGGACACCGGCGCGAACTGCGTCGTGGTGGCCGGCCGGCGCGACGGCGCCGAGCGGGTGGCCGCCTGCCTGGTCCGCGCGGACACGCGCGCCGACGTCAACAACCTGGTCAAGCGCACGCTCGACGTCCGCAAGGCGTCGTTCCTGTCCATGGAGCGGGCCGTCGAGGAGTCCGGCATGGAGTACGGCGGGATCACGCCGGTCGGTCTGCCCGAGGGGTGGCGGCTGCTCGTGGACCCCCGGGTGCTGGACATCGAGGTTGCGGTCATCGGCTCTGGGGTACGCCGGTCGAAGCTGTTGATCCCCGGTGCGCTCGCCGCCGAGCTGCCCCGGGCCGAGGTCGTGGAGGGACTGGCCCAGTGAGCAACGGAACCGACGGGCGCGACGAGACCGAGGACGAGCGCCTCGACCGGAAGTTCAACGACCTGCTCCAGGAGCTGCGCGTGATGCAGACCGGGGCGCAGCTCACCGCGGGCTTCCTGCTCACGCTGCCGTTCCAGCCGTCGTTCCAGGACCTCGACGACTTCGACAGCGGCCTGTACCTCGTGCTGGTGCTGCTGGCCGCGGTGGCCACCTCGCTGGTGATGGGCCCGGTCGCCATCCACCGGCGGCTGTCCGGCCACCACATCAAGGAGCGCGTCGTCGAGTCCGCCCACCGGATCGTGTACGTCGTGCTCACGTGCGTCGCGCTGCTCGTCACGGGCATGGTGATGCTGATCTTCGACGTGGTGCTCGACCGCACGTACGCCGTGATCACGGCCGCCTGCGTCGCGTCGCTCCTGCTGGGCCTGCTCGTCGTGCTGCCCATCGGCCTGGTGAAGGATGAGGACTAGGGTCGCCGCGGCCCTCGCCGCCGTCGTGCTCCTCGCCGGCTGCAACGACGCCGACACCTCGGCCGGTGCGCCGGAGCCGAGCCCGTCGATCCGCACGCTGACCCCCATCGCCCTGCCGCCGCCCCCGCCGCCGACCGGGAAGCTGCGCGCGGACATGCGGCAGTCGTCCCGGGACGCCGCCGCGGGGCGGATGGAGGTCTGGATCGACAACGACACCGCACACCAGATCCGCCCTCGGCGCATCGTCTACTCCGACCCGCGGTTCCGCACCCCGCTGCGCGGCACCCGGCTCCGCCCGATCCCGTCCCAGTCCGAGCGCGGCTTCCCGATCTACCTGCCGCCACGGCCCGCCTGCGACCAGGCGTCGGGCCGCGGCCGGGTCCAGGTCGTCCTGGGCGGCCGGCCGATGGTCGTCCGCGTCCAGGATCCGACCGACGTCGCCGGCCGGTACGCGTCCTCGCGCTGCCTCGAGCTCGCGATCGCGAAGGTCGCGGACCTGCGCTGGTCGGACGCGGTGCCGTGGGACGGGCAGGAGGGCTCGGACAGCACGCTGACCCTCGTCGTCACCCCGACCGGGGCCGCCGGTCCGGCCCTGACCCTGGACACCGTCTCGGGCACGCCGGTGCTCTCCCCCGTCGGCACCGACGTCTGGCGGCCGGACGTCACCGTGCACGGGAAGGACGGCCCGCAGCGCATCGAGCTGCCGCTCAAGCCGACCCGCTGCGACGCGCACGCCTTCGCCGAGTCGGGCGGCGCGACGGCGTTCATCGTCGGGCTGCACCTCGGCGGCAGGCCCGGCCGGATCACGCTGCGGATGAGCACCGAGGGCGCCGCGAACGCGCTGGCCTACGCGAAGAGCTCGTGCGGCGACCTGCGCGAGGTCACCGAGTGACCACGCTCACCGCGTAAATGATTCGCTCGCGAAAGACCTGAGTTCGTAGCGTGAGAGCGTGCACCACCTGCCCCACGACCACCCCGGCGAGCCGGACCACCGCAGCCCCGGCCGGTTCCTGTGGTGGCTGGCCAGGAGGCAGTGGCCGACGCTGGTCGGGGGCATGGGCTTCGGCATCGTCTGGATGAGCTCCCAGGCGGTCATCCCGGCGGTGATCGGCCGCGCGATCGACCGCGGGGTCGCCGCCGAGGACACCACGGAGCTGGCGAAGTGGGCCGCGATCCTCTTCGCGATCGGCCTGGTCCAGGCGGCCAGCGGCATCATGCGACACCGGTTCGCGGTCACCAACTGGCTGATCGCGGCGTACCGCATCGTCCAGCTCGTCACCCGGCAGACCGTCCGCCTCGGTGGCACGCTCCCGCGCAAGGTGTCCACCGGCGAGGTGGTCGCGATCGGCACCAACGACCTCGCGCACCTCGGCCAGATCATGGACGTGTCCGCCCGGTTCGCCGGCGCCTGCGTCTCGTTCGTGCTGGTCGCGGTCATCCTGCTCCAGACGTCGGTCACCCTCGGCCTGGTGGTGCTGATCGGCGTCCCCCTGCTGATGCTCGGCGTCGCGCCGATACTCGGGCCGCTCCAGCGACGCAGCGCCCACCAGCGGCACCTGATGGGCCAGCTGTCGAACACCGCCAGCGACATCGTCGGCGGCCTGCGGGTGCTGCGCGGGATCGGCGGCGAGCAGGTCTTCCACGACCGCTACGTCCGCGAGTCGCAGACCACCCGCCAGGCCGGGGTCCGGGTGGCGAGGATCCAGTCGGTGCTCGACGCCCTCCAGGTCTTCCTGCCCGGGCTGTTCGTGGTGATCGTGGTCTGGATCGGGGCCCGGTACGCCGTGGAGGGTGCGATCTCCCCCGGCGAGCTGGTCGCGTTCTACGGGTACTCGGCGTTCCTGATGATCCCGCTGCGGACCGCGACGGAGTACGCCAACAAGGTCATCCGGGCCCGCGTCGCCGCGGGCCGCGTGGTCCGGGTGCTCGCGCTCGAGCCCGAGGTGGCCGAGCCCGCCCATCCGGCCGACTCCCCGGCCGCGGGGGCGGAGCTCCGCGACGACCGCACCGGCCTGCTGGTCCGCCCCGGCCTCCTGACCGCGGTTGTGAGCGAGCAGCCCGACGAGTCCGCCGAGCTGGCCGACCGGCTCGGCATGACCCACGCTCCCGTCGACGACGAGGTCACGCTCGGCGGCGTACCGCTGACCGCGCTGCGGCCCGCGGAGGTCCGGTCCCGCATCGTCGTGTCGGACACCGGGGCGCTGTTCTTCTCCGGCCGCCTCGGCGACCGGCTCGACGTCACCGGCGACGGCGACGGCGACGTCGCTGGGGCGCTGGACACCGCGTCCGCCGCGGACATCCTGGACGCGCTGCCGGACGGGCTGGACACCGTCGTCGCCGAGCGCGGCCGCAGCTTCTCCGGGGGGCAACGGCAGCGGCTCGTGCTCGCCCGCGCCCTCACCGCGGACCCGGAGATCCTGGTGCTGGTCGAGCCGACGTCGGCCGTCGACGCCCACACCGAGGCCCGGATCGCCGACCGGCTGCACCGGCACCGGTCCGGGCGCACCACGGTCGTCACCACCAGCAGCCCGCTGATGCTCGACCGCGCCGACGTGGTCGCGTTCCTGCGGAGCGGGCGGGTCGTCGCGACCGGCACCCACGCCGAGCTGTTGGAGACGAACGTCGAGTACCGCCGGGTCGTGACCCGCGAGTCCGAGCCGGAGCTGGCCGTCAGCGAGGTGCCATCGTGAGCGCCACGACCCACCTGCCCGTCGCCGACGGGCGCGGCGTGCGGCGGTACGCCGTGCGGCTGGCCCGGCGGCACCCCCGGATGCTCTGGGGCGCGGTGGCGCTGCACGTCGCCGCGGCGCTCGCCGGGCTGGCCGCACCGCGGCTGCTCGGCGACCTCGTGCAGGCCGTCCAGGACGGCACCACCGTCGGCCACGTGGACCGGATCATCGCGGTGCTGGCCGGCTTCCTGGTGCTCCAGACCGTGCTCACCCGGTTCGCCCGCTACCTGAGCCAGGTGCTCGGCGAGCAGGTGCTGGCCGAGCTGCGCGAGGACTTCGTCGACAACACGCTGGCGCTGCCGGTCGGCGTCGTCGAGGCCGCGGGCTCCGGCGACCTGCTCACCCGCACCAGCCGCGACGTCGACCAGCTGGGCTGGTCGGTCCGGATGGCGCTGCCGGAGTGGACGATCGCGGTGATCACCGCGGTGGTCACGTTCGTCGCCGCGCTGAGTGTGGGCTGGTGGGTGGCGATCCCCTGCCTGCTCGGGGTGCCGCCGCTGGTGATCGGACTCCGGTGGTACCTCAAGCGTGCCAAGGACGGCTACCTGCGCGAGAGCGCGACGTACTCCCAGATCAACGCGACGCTCACCGAGACCGTCGAGGGCGCCCGGACCGTCGAGGCGCTCGGCCTCGGCGACGAGCGGATCCGGGCGGTCGACGAGGACATCGCCGCGTCGTACCGCGCGGAGCGCTACACCCTCTACCTGCGCACGGTGTTCTTCCCGAACATGGAGATCGCCTACCTGGTCCCGACCGTGGCTACGCTGCTGTTCGGCGGCTGGCTCTACACCCAGGGCGAGGTCTCCCTGGGCGCGGTCACGACCGCGACGCTGTACGTGCAGATGCTGATCGACCCGGTCGACCGGATCGTGTCGATCCTCGACGAGCTCCAGCTCGGCGCCGCGTCGCTGGCCCGCCTGCTCGGCGTCGCGCAGGTGCCCGACGACCGCGAGAGCACGGGCCGCGAGCCGGACGGCGAGGAGATCGACGCCGCGGACGTGCGGTTCTCGTACGTCGAGGGCCGCGACGTGCTGCACGGGGTCGACCTCTCGGTCGGCGTCGGCGAGCGGATCGCGATGGTCGGCCCGTCGGGTGCCGGCAAGTCCACGCTCGGCCGGCTGCTCGCGGGCATCCACCCGCCGCGCACCGGCTCGGTCACCGTCGGCGGCGTCGGCCTGACCGAGCTGCCGCTCGACGACCTGCGCGGACACGTCGCGCTGGTGACCCAGGAGCACCACGTCTTCGTGGGCACGCTGCGCGAGAACCTCGCGCTCGCCCGCCTCGGCGCCACGGACGAGCAGATCCGCGCGGCGCTCGACGCGGTGGACGCCCTGGACTGGGTGGACGCGCTCGAGGACGGCCTGGACACGGTCGTCGGCTCGGGCGGCCGCGCGGTCAGCGCCGCCCAGGCGCAGCAGATCGCGCTGGCCCGGCTGGTGCTGGCCGACCCGCACACCCTGGTCCTCGACGAGGCGACCTCGCTCATCGACCCGCGCGCCGCCCGGCACCTGGAGCGGTCGCTCGCCGCCGTCCTCGAGGGCCGGACCGTCATCGCGATCGCGCACCGGCTGTTCTCGGCCCACGACGCGGACCGGGTCGCGGTGGTCGAGGACGGGAGGATCGCCGAGCTCGGCTCCCACGACGAGCTGGTCGAGGCCGGTGGCTCGTACGCCGCCCTGTGGGACAGCTGGCACGGGCGGGGCTGAGGAAGCGGGCCCCTGCCGTGAACCCCCCGGCTGGGTCATGTCGAACCCGGCCGCGAGTGCCCTACCGTCGGGAGTGATCTCGGGTCGCACCGAGGAGGCCGTCATGCGCCGATCACCCACCCGCTTCCGTCCGGCTCCGGCGCTTGCCGCGATCGCGGCCCTGGGCATCGTCTCCCTCGCGCTGGCCTTCCCGGCGTACGCCGGGCTCACCCTCGACTCGGCCGACTGCCAGGGCGAGATCATGGTCAACGGCGACGACGGCACCGACACGACGATCACCCAGGACACCGACCGGGCGACCGTCGACCCGAGCGGGAGCTACTCCGGCACCGGCAGCATCAACGGCGGCAAGGGACACAAGAAACGGTCGTACTCCGGGTCACTCGAGATCGACCTACCGGCCCCGCTCCCCGACTACGGCCCCAGCTCGTGGTCGTGGTCGGACGACGCCAGCCGCACCTATGCCACGACGGAGCCCAAGACCGGGACCTACGACCTGCCGGGGTTCGTCCCCCGCGGCTTCTATGTGCCGTTGGTCGCGACCCACGCCGAGAACGGCGAGAAGGTCTGCGCGTACGCCGGAGAGATCAAGGTGAGCGGCAGCTTCGCGGACAGCCCGGTCTCCCTCGCGGCGGCGGCGGGAACGCTCCTCTTCGGCGCGCTCGCCACGCTCGCCGGCGTCAGCAGAAGGGCGGTGTGAACCATGCGCGGACGACCGGTGCTCGGGGTCGTCGCCGGCTTCCTGTTCGGACTGTTCCTCGCGGCCACCCTGGTGTTCGCGGGCGTGCTGCCGCTCAACAGCGTCCTCGTCACCGTGCTGCCGTTCCTCGGCATCGGCTACGGCCTGGTGATGGCGAAGGTGGCGCCGTTCCGGCGACGAGGCCGGGGGGCTGCCGAACAGCCTCGTCCGGCCACGGACTGAGCCCGCGCCCGGCCGCGGCTGTCAGCACCCCACGGTCCGCTCGTGGTTGCGGCCGACAGGCAGCGAACGGGGCGGTGGGCTGGTGGTTGCCGTGGCTTCCCGGCTCACCGTTGGTCGAGCTTGTCGAGACCCCGGACGACGAACGCGGAGCGGTCGACCGTCAGCTGCTCGCGGTGGGCTCGGGTTGCGACCGACAGGCAGCGAACGGGGCGGTGGGTGGGTGGTTGCGGCCGGTGCCCGGCTCACCGTTGGTCGAGCTTGTCGAGACCCCGTACGACGGACGCGGTGCCGTCGACTCTCAGCACCTCCCAGTCCGCTCGGGTTGCGACCGACAGGCAGCGAACGGGGCGGTGGGTGGGTGGTTGCGGCCGGTGCCCGGCTCGCGGCCGGGCGGTGTTCGGGTCGTGTGCCTGAGACCGCGCTATAGCTCGGTGTGAGGCACACGACCCAGCACAGCGAGTGGGTCCTGACGGTCGCTTGCCGGCGCACCGTGGGTTGAGCTGGTCGAGACCCCGGACGGCGAACGCGGCGCCGTCGACTCTCAGCACCTCCCAGTCCGCTCGGGTTGCGACCGATAGGCAGCGAACGGGACGGTGGGTCGCCCTCCCGTTGGTCGAGCTTGTCGAGACCCCGTACAGCGAACGCGGCGCCCTCACCTGTCGGCACCTCGCGGTGGGCCCGGGGTTGCGACCGATAGGCAGCGACGGGACGGCGAGCGGGTGGTTGCGGTAGGCGCCTGGCTCACGGACGGCGCGGAAGTGTGGTGGATCCGACGCACCAGGTGAACCGGATCGACCACACTTCTGGATCCGGTGGTCGAGGTGCGAGGAGCACCAAGCGGCTAGCCTCGACAACACCCCGGCACGACGTGTGGAAAGGGCGCCCGAATCGTGACCTGATCTTGACCAGAACCCCTGTGCAATAAGGGGATTCTCGCCGGTCCACTGTCGGTGGTCGGTGCTTGAGTAGACCCATGACAGCCATGGCCACACCCCGGCACCGGGTGTCGGCTGCGACCGCGTAGATGCGCGCCGCGGCCGACGCGGTGACCGATGCGTCGGTGTGGTCCATGGGTCCGGAGGAAACCGCCGCGACCCTGGTCGAGCTCACCCGGGTGATCGATCAGGCGATCGAGCTGCAGGCCCGGGTCGCCGCGCATGCCGACACCCTGCACGTGGGCCAAGACGTCGGCGCGTCCAGTGCGGCGGCGTGGCTGGCGCACGAGACCAAGACCACCCGCGGTGCCGCCCACGGGGCGGTCAGGTTGGGCCGGGACCTGGAGACCCACCCCGCGACGAGGGACGCCCTGGCGGCCGGCGGCATCCATGTCGAGCAGGCGCGGGTGATCCTCCGGTGGATCGACGACCTGCCCGACGACTTGGACCGAGATCTGGTCGCGAAGGCCGAGGCGCACCTGCTCGAGCAGGCCAACCACCACGTCGCGACGGCGTTGAACCGGCTCGGCCGCCGGTTGTTCGAGGTGATCGCCCCCGACGAGGCCGACGCCCGCGAAGCCGCCCTGCTCGCCAAGGAAGAGGCCGCGGCGCCCAAGGCGTGCCGGCTGACCGGGTACGACGACGGCACGGGCAAGGCGCACTTCACCGGCACCCTGCCGTCCCACCAGTGGGCGGCGTTGAAGAAGATGCTCGCCGCGATCGCCTCGTCCAAGCACCAGACCGCCACCAAGGGTGCCGGCGCCGCAGCGAACCGGCCACCCACCCCCGAAGCCATGGGGCAGGCGTTGCGAGCTGATCGAGCGGTACCCCGCCGACCGGCTCCCCAACACCGGCGGCATCTCGGCGACCATGGTGGTGTTCATCGACCTCGACGTCCTCCTCGGCCGGCTGGAGAAGGCGTGCCTGCTCGACACCGGCGCGAAGATCTCCCCCGGCCTGGCCCGGCGGCTGGCGTGCGAGGCAGGGATCATCCCCGTCGTCCTGGGCGGGGACTCCAACCCCTCGACGTCGGCCGCAAGAGCCGGTACTTCACCGAGGCCCAGCGGATCGCGATGCTCGTGCGGGACCGGGGCTGCCGCGCCGAAAGCTGCGACCGGGTCAGCGGACTGCACGCCCACCACAAGCAACGCTGGGTCGACGGCGGCCACACCAACCTCACCGACGGCGTGTCCCTGTGCCACTGGCACCACAACCGCGCCCACGACACCGGCTATACGACCACCTACCACCCCAACGGCGACGTCACCTTCCACCGGAGGACGTAGGCCGGCCCGGCTAGGTGCCGTGCGGGATCACGGCCGGTAGAGCTCCGACAGCTGCACGGTGGTGTCGCCTGTCGACCACACCGCCACGGGCACACGTCGTCCTGCTGCCACCTCGACGAGGTCCGCGCAGCTCACGACATGGTCCATCAGCGGCTCGCGGTATCCGACCACGATGATGCCCGTGCACACGGTGCCTGGTGCGAGCCGGACCGGGTGGCTGGCTCCGTCGGGGGCGTCGAAGTAGTCGTCGAGGAAGGGGAAGTCTGCTCCGTGTTCGCCGGCGTAAGCCTTCCCCTCGGCGTCGTTGACCATCGTGCGGAAGGGCTTCAGCGTGAGCTGCTCGCTCGGGGCGGTCAGCCAGCCCGTCTCCGGATCAGGGTCCGGGCACTCGTTCGTGGCGACGGGGAAGCCCGAGTGCGGGTCGCACCGCATGGTGTCCCTGGCTGGTCGAGCGCTACTCGACGCCGAGCCGGTGGCGGTGGGCCCGGGCGGGGTTGAACCTGCATCACAGCCGGCAACGAGGGTCGCGAGACACGCGATCCCCGCGATGGTGAACGACGTCCGCCTCATGCCGGTGAGACGCCCCGCGCTCGACCCGAGGTTGCCGTCGAGAGGTCAGGCGGCCGCCCGGGCCGGGCCGGGAGCCGCGTGGGAGAGCGGCACGACCTCGCCTCCCTCGCCGTCGTCGTCGGTGCGACGGCGCCGCGTCGACACCGCGGCGACACCCGCCAGCAGCAGGATGCTGGCCAGGCCCCCGAGGACCAGGCCGCCGCGGGCGCCGAGGAGCTGGAGCAGCCCCCCGAGGACCGGCGGTCCGGCCAGGCCCCAGCTGGTGCTGGCGGTCCGCCAGGCACCGAGCACCCGGCCGCGCATCGACTCCGGCGGCACCGTCTGCAGCATGGTCTGGGTACCGGTGGCCAGCGCGGCCTCGGCGGCGGCCATGGGGACGGCGAGCAGCACGACCACCGTCAGCACCGGGCTGAGCCCGACGAGCGTCTGCAGGCCGGCGGCCACGGCCGCGAGCGCCAGCACGAGGCCGAGCCGCGGCACCCGGACGAAGCCGGCGAGCAGCGCACCGAGGATGCCGCCGACCGCCAGGGCGGTGCTCACCCGGCCGTAGTCGGCGGCGTCGCCGCCGAGCGGTCCGGTGACCAGGGCGGCGGTGCTCATCGTGTAGTTGCGACCGAGCAGCGTCGTGACCAGGCACACCAGCAGCAAGGTCAGCAGCGCCCGGTCGCCGAGCAGGTAGCGGACCCCGGCCCGCACGCCCTGGCGGTCCGCGATCGACGGCACGGTGCCGGCCGCCGAGGTCTCCGGCTCGGCGAGGGCGGCCGGGCGCGGGGCGCTGCGCAGGAACGGGATGGTCGCCGCGACGAGCAGGAAGGACAAGCCGTTGGCGACGTAGGCCGCGCCGATGCCGACGAACGACACCGCGGCGCCGGCCAGCGCCGTACCGCCCAGTCGGCCCAGGTTCATGGCGGCGGACCCGACCGCGATCGCGGACGGCACGTCCTCCTCGGGGACCAGCTCGTTGCCGAGCAGCGAGACGGCCGGGCCGTCCGCGGCCGCGACGACGCCGCTCAGCGCGCCGAGCACCAGGAGCGCGGGTACGCCGATGTGGCCGGTCGCGGCGAGCGCAGCCGTGACGAAGGCGATCACCGCCATCGCTACCTGACCCGCGCCGGCGACCAGCCGATAGGGGTACCTGTCGACGACGGCGCCGCCGAGGACCCCGAGCAGCAGGCCGGGTGCTGCCTGCGCGGACAGCGACAGGCCCACCATCATGGGCGAGCCGGTGAGCTCCAGCACCAGCAGGTTCTGGGCGACCATCTGCATCCAGCTGCCGGCGTTGCTCACCGTGTTGGCCGCGGTCCACAGCCGCATGCTGCGGTGCCGCAGGCTGCGCCAGGGGCTGTGCCTGCCACGCCGGGCGCGGCTGCCGGAGGCGGGCCGGCCGATCGACGTGTTGACTGACTGGGGGCGCCGGGGAAGGACGCGCATCACCATCGGGGAAACCACTCGAAACTTCGTGCGAACAGGGACGACGGAAGACATAACAGGACACTTCTCGACCGCATTCCGGCGTGGAATGAGTGGCGTGACGGCCCACGCGGTGTTCAACCACCCTCAGCAACAGTTAAGGTGAGGCTCGCCTAACTCCGTTTGCCGACGCACAGGAAGTTCCCTCGTGAAGCGCTTGCCCCTGGCTCTCTCCCTCGTTCTCGTCGTCGCGCTCGGCGGGGCGGCCTGCTCGTCCGACGACGGCCCGAAGATCGTCGTCTACAACGCCCAGCACGAGCAGCTGCTGGAGGAGATCGCGCCGAAGTTCGAGAAGAAGACGGGCATCGAGGTCGAGCTGCGCAACGGCTCGGACTCCGAGCTGGCGGCGCAGCTCCGGCAGGAGGGCGAGGCGTCGCCGGCGGACGTGTTCCTCACCGAGAACACGCCCGCGATGTCGGCCGTGGAGCGCGAGGGTCTGCTCGCGCCCCTCGAGGCGGCGGCGACTGACCCGATCCCGGCGCAGTACCGGCCCGACAGCGGGCTGTGGACCGGCTTCGTGGCCCGCTCGACGGTGCTCGTGTACAACCCGAGCCTGGTCAGCGAGGACCAGCTGCCGGCCTCGATCATGGACCTCGCAGACCCCGCGTGGGCCGGCAAGGTCTCCTTCTCCCCCACCGGCGCGGACTTCCAGGCGATCGTCGCCGCCGTGCTCGACCTGAAGGGTGAGGACGCCACCCGGCGGTGGCTCGAGGGCCTCAAGGCCAACGGCACCGTGTACGACGGCAACAACGTGGTGCTGGAGTCCGTGAACTCGGGTGAGGTCGCGACCGGCATCGAGTACCACTACTACTGGTACCGGGACCAGGCCGAGTCCGGCGAGAACAGTGACGCCAGCGAGCTCCACTTCTTCGGCGACCAGGACCCCGGCGCGTTCCTCAGCGTGTCGGGCGCCGGGGTGCTCAAGACCGCCGAGCACCCGGACGAGGCGCAGCAGTTCGTCGCCTACCTGACCAGCGAGGAGGGACAGCGGGCGCTGGCCGACAGCTACGCACTGGAGTACCCGCTCAACCCCGCGGTCAGCCTGGACCCGTCGGTGAAGCCGTTCGCCGAGCTCGAGCCGCCCACCGTCGCCGTCAGTGACCTCGACGGCGACAAGGTGGTGGAGCTGCTCTCCGACGCGGGGTTCGTCCTCTGAGCGTCCAGGCCGTGGGCCGACCCACGACCACGGTCCGCCGCCTGGGTGCCCAGGCGGCGCGGCCGCCTGGGGTGCTGGTGCTGCTCGGGCTGCTGGTCGCGGCCACCAGCCTGCTCCCGCTCGGCTTCGTCGTCGTGTCCGCGGCCGAGCTCGGGCCGGCCGAGGCGTGGCACCTGCTGACCCGACCGCGCTTCGACGACCTGCTGTGGAACACGACCCGACTGCTCGTGGGTGGGGTCGCGCTCAGCCTGGCGCTGGGGGTGGGCTGCGCCTGGCTCGTCGTCCGCACCGACCTACCGCTGGCGCGGCTCTGGCACGGCGTGCTCTGCGCCCCTCTGGCGGTGCCCGCCTTCGTCAACGGCTACGGCTGGATCTCCACCACGCACGCCGTCCAGTCCTACTGGGGGGCGGTCCTGGTCGTCAGCCTGTCCTACTACCCCCTGGTCTACCTGCCGACGGTCGCGGCCCTGAGCCGGCTGGACTCCTCCGTCGAGGACGTCGCCGCCAGCCTCGGCGCCGGCGCCTGGTCGTCGTTCTTCCGGGTGGTGCTGCCGGCGATCAGCCCCGCGGTCCTCGGTGGCGCACTGCTGGTCGGCCTGCACCTGCTCGGGGAGTACGGCGCCCTGCAGCTGCTCAACTTCCCGACCCTGACGACCGGGATCCTCGACCAGTACCGGATCTCCTTCAACGGCCCCGCGGCCACCATGCTGGCGCTGGTCCTCGTCGCCTTCTGCCTGGTCCTGCTCGGGCTCGAGATGCTGGCCCGCGGCCACCGGCGACGTTCGCGCGTGGGATCGGGTGTCGGGCGGGCCGCGGCCCGGCACCGGCTCGGCCGGTCCGCGCCGGCCTGGTCCGCCGCCCTGCTCGGCCTCGCCCTGCTGACCCTCGGCGTCCCCCTGCTCAGCCTGCTCCGCTGGCTGGTGCGCGGCAGCTCCTCCTCGCTGCCCGGCGGCGACCTCGCCGCCGCGCTCACCACGACGCTCGGCCTCGCGGTCGCGGGCGGAGTGCTGGCCACCGTCGCCGCGCTGCCGATCGCCTGGCTCGCGGTCCGCTACCGCGGCGTCCTCGTGACCGCCATCGAGCGGGCCGTCTATCCGGCCAACGCCCTCCCCGGCATCGTCGTCGCGCTGGCGCTGGTGACGATCTCGATCCGCGTCGTGCCGTCGCTCTACCAGACCCTCCCGGTGCTGGTCGTCGGCTACGTGATCCTGTTCCTGCCGCGCGCCGCCGTCGGCGTGCGGGGCACCCTCGAGCTGGCACCGCCGGTCCTCGAGGACGTCGCGACCTCGCTCGGGTGCACGCGTACCGGCGCGGCCCGCCGGGTGACGCTGCCGCTCGTCCTGCCGGGGCTGGCCGCCAGCGTCGCGCTGGTGTCGCTGGCGGTCGGCACCGAGCTCACCGCGACCCTGCTGCTCGCGCCGATCGGCACCTCGACGCTCGCCACGGAGTTCTGGTCGCGCGCCGCGGCCGTCGAGTACGGCGCGGCCGCGCCGTACGCCCTCGCGCTGGTCCTGCTGTCCGCACCGGCCACCTGGCTGCTCGGGCGCGCGGCCGTGTCCCGGAACCCGAGGAGGCTGGCATGACCGCGCTGCGCGTGACCGGGCTGACCAAGTCCTTCGGTTCGGTCCGTGTGCTCGACGGCGTCGACCTCGACGTACCCGGCGGCCTCACCGCGGTGCTGGGTGCGTCCGGCTGCGGCAAGACCACGCTGCTGCGGCTGGTCGCCGGCTTCCTCGAGCCGGACGCCGGCAGCATCCGGCTCGGCGACCGGGCGGTCTCCGGCTCGGGCCGTCCGGTGCCGCCGCGCCGTCGGCGGATCGGCTACGTCCCGCAGGAGGGCGCGCTCTTCCCGCACCTCGACGTCGCGGCGAACGTCGCCTTCGGCCTGGCCTCGGGGCGTCGTTCCGCCGCCGCCCGGCGCCGGGTGGAGGAGATGCTCGAGCTGGTCGAGCTGCCGCGCTCCGCCGCGGCGCGGCAGCCGCACGAGCTGTCGGGCGGTCAGCAGCAGCGCGTCGCCCTGGCGCGGGCCCTGGCACCGCGGCCGGACGTCGTGCTGCTCGACGAGCCGTTCTCGTCGCTGGACGCCGGGCTGCGCGAGGAGACCGGCCGGGCCGTCGCCCGGGCGCTCCGGGCCAGCGGTGCGACCGCGGTGCTGGTGACCCACGACCAGGGCGAGGCGCTCTCGCTCGCCGACCAGGTCGCCGTGATGGCCGCCGGCCGGCTCCTCCAGGTGGCGAGCCCGAGCGAGGTCTACCTGAACCCCGCGGGACCTGCCGTGGCGTCCTTCGTCGGGCACGCGGCCCTGGTGCCGGCCGCGGCCGTGGCCGGCGTCGCCGCCAGCCCCCTGGGCCCGATCCAGGTCCGCGGCGCCCGCGACGGCCGGGTCCTCCTGGCCGTCCGCCCCGAGCAGGTCGTGGTCACGGCCGAGGACGAGCCCGGCTGCCTGAGGGCCGAGGTGCTCGAGGTCTCGTTCTTCGGGCACGACGCGACCGTCCGGGCCCGGGTCGTCGGCACCGACGATCTCGTCGACCTGACCGCGCGCGTCTCGGCGAGCGGCGTGCCCGAGCCGGGCGCGCAGGTGGGCGTGCGGGTCGTCGGTGAGGTCCTGGCCTTCCCCGAGGACGCGCGATGAGCACGATCCCGGTCGTCCGGCCGGACCACTGGCTGGTCGGGGGCGACCGGGATGCGCCGGCCCTCGTCGACGGCGACGTCGTCCTGACGTACGGCGACCTCCTCGACCTGGTCGCGGCCGAGCGGACTCGCCTGGGGTCGCGGCACCTGATCACCCTGGAGGCGCGGCCCACCGTCGACTTCGTGGTCTCCTACCTGGCAGCGCTGTCCGACGGCCACCCGGTGCTGCTGCTCGCCGAGGGCGACTCGGCCCGGCACGCCGACCTGCTGGCCGCGTACCCCGCCGGCACCGCCGCCGGACTGCACCGGGACCTGGCGCTCCTGCTCTCCACCTCCGGCTCGACCGGATCGCCGAAGCTGGTCCGGCTCTCCCGGGACAACCTGCTCGCGAACGCCCGCAGCATCGCCGACTACCTCGACCTGCGCTCGACGGACGTGGCGATCACCGCGCTGCCGCTGCACTACTGCTACGGGCTCTCGGTGCTGCACAGCCACCTGCTGGTCGGCGCGACCGTCGTGCTCACCGACCTGTCGGTGGCCGACGCCTGCTTCTGGGACCTGGCCGAGCGGACCGGGGTGACCGGCGTCGCCGGCGTACCCCACTCGTTCGCCCTGCTCGACGCGACCGGCTTCGGCCCGGAGACGCTGCCTCGGCTGCCGTCCCTGCGCTACCTCACCCAGGCCGGCGGCCGGATGGCGCCGGACCGGGTCCGCGAGTGGGCCGGGCTGCTCGGAGAGCATGGCGTCGACCTGTTCGTGATGTACGGCCAGACCGAGGCGACCGCCCGGATGGCCTACCTGCCGCCGGACCTGGCGGCCGAGCACCCGAGCGCGATCGGCGTCGCCGTGCCGGGCGGCACCCTGCGGATCGCGGAGGTCCCGGAGGCCCCGCCCGGCACGGGCGAGCTGGTCTACGCCGGGCCGAACGTGATGATGGGGTACGCCGAGTCCCTCGACGACCTGGCGCGCGGGCCCGAGCTGTCCGAGCTGCGTACCGGCGACCTGGCCCGCGTGGGCGCGAACGGCCTGTACGAGGTCGTCGGCCGGCTCGACCGGCAGGCCAAGGTGCTCGGCCACCGGATCGACCTGGACCGGGTCGAACGCCGGCTGGCCGCGGAGGGGGACGCCGTACGCCTGGTCGCTCGGCCGGACTGCCTCTGGGTCTTCGTGGCCGGCGCCCGAACACGTGGCCGGGTCCGCGACCGGATCGCCCGGGCGACCGGACTGCGTGCCGCCGCGGTCCGGGTCGTCGCCCTCGACGCGCTGCCGGTCACCTCCTCGGGCAAGCCCGACGACGCCACGCTCCGCGCCCATGTCGAGCGCGAGGAGGCGCTCCGCCTCCCGGTCCCCACCGGACCGGTCACAGCCGAGGAGGTCCGCGACCTCTACGCCGTCGTCCTGGGTCGCCCCGACGCGAGCGTCGGCGACTCGTTCGTCGGGCTCGGCGGCGACTCGCTGTCCTACGTCGAGGTCGCCACCCGCCTGGGCGACCGGCTCGGGTCGCTCCCGCCGTCGTGGCCGTCGCTGTCCGCCACCGAGCTGGCGGCCGAGGTGCCGCGTGCTCCCGCCCCCGGACGGCGCCGACGTGGCGTCCCGGTCGACATCTCGGTCCTGCTCCGCGCCGTCGCGATCACGCTGGTCGTCGTCACCCACGCGGACCTGTTCCAGCTCCAGGGCGGGGCCCACGTCCTGCTCGCCGTCGCCGGCTACAACCTCGCCCGGTTCCAGCTCGCGGTTCAGGGACGGCGGCAGCGCGTGGCCGGCCTGGTGCGCAGCGCCCGCGCCGTGGCCGTGCCGACCCTCGCGTTCGTCGGCCTGCTGGCCGTGGTGGGACACGAGTACCGCTGGCCGACCGCGCTCCTCCTCAACGGCCTGCTCGGCGGCGACCGCTGGGACGAGCAGTGGCAGTTCTGGTTCCTCGAGACCCTGGTCTGGTGCTACCTCGGCCTGGCCGCGCTGCTCGCCGTACCGCTGCTCGAGCGGGCGCACCGCGCCGACCCGTTCCGCTCCGCCCTGGTGGCCTTCGCGATCACGCTCGGCGTGCGGTACTGGTGGACCGGCGTCGAGGCCGAGTCGACCGAGCGCTACACGCTCGGCGTGGTGGCCTGGTGCCTGGCGCTGGGCGCGTCCGCCGCGTACGCACGGAGTCCGTGGCAGCGGGTGCTCGTGGCGCTGCTGGCCGTGGCCGCCACGGCCGGGTTCTTCGGCGACAGCCGGCGTGAGGCGATCGTCGCCGCCGGCATGCTGCTGCTGCTCGTCCGGTGCCAGCTCCGGGTGCCCGCCCGGGTGGCGGCGGCGTTCGGCGCGGTCGCCTCGGCGTCCCTGTGGATCTACCTCACCCACTGGCAGGTCTACCCGTCCCTCGAGGACGACGGCCATCGGATCTGGGCCATCGCGGCCTCGCTGGCCGTGGGTCTCGCGGTCTGGTCCGTCGTGGGGACCGGCGGCCGGGCCGTCCACGCCCTCCGCTGCAGGAGACTCACGCGACGGCGTTGACCAGGGCAGAACCGTGACAGTTATGCTGTCACAATGAAGCTCTCCACCCCGCTGTTGTACTCCGGCAACCCCCGCGAGGCGGCCGACCAGGTCGCCGAGCTCGAGAAGGCGGGCCTGGACACCGTCTGGGTGGCCGAGGCGTACGGGTTCGACTCCCCCACGCTGATGGGCTACCTGGCCGCCAAGACCGAGACCATCGAGATCGGCGCCGGCATCCTCAACGTCTTCTCCCGGACGCCGAGCGCGCTGCTGCAGACGGCCGCCGGCCTCGACAACGTGTCCGGGGGCCGGGCGGTGCTCGGCCTGGGCGCGTCCGGCCCGCAGGTGATCGAGGGCTTCCACGGCCTGCCGTACGAGAAGCCGCTGGGCCGCACCCGCGAGGTCATCTCGATCATCCGTCAGGGCCTGCGCCGGGAGCGGCTCGTGCACGACGGCAAGATCTTCACGCTGCCACTGCCGGCCGACCAGGGGCTCGGGCTCGGCAAGCCGCTCAAGATCCTCACCAAGGTCGAGCGCAACGTCATCCCCATCTGGGTCGCCGCGCTCGGCGACGCCAACGTGGCGATGACCGCCGAGGTCGCCGACGGCTGGCTGCCGTTCCTGTTCCTGCCCGAGAAGGCCCACGAGGTCTGGGGCGACGCGCTCGCGAAGGGCACCGCCAAGCGCTCCGCCGACCTGGCCCCGCTGGAGATCTCGGCCGGCGGCATGGTCGCGATCGGCGAGGGCGAGGACACCAAGAAGCTGCTCGACCTGATGCGCCCCATGTACGCGCTGTACGTCGGCGGCATGGGCGCCCGCGGCAAGAACTTCTACAACGAGCTGGCCTGCCACTACGGGTACGAGAAGGAGGCCAAGCAGATCCAGGACCTCTACCTCGACGGCAACAAGCGCGACGCCGAGGCCCTCGTGCCGACGGAGTGGCTCGAGGCCGGCAACCTGGTCGGCCCGGCGTCGTACGTCCAGGAGCGGATCGCCGCCTTCCGCGAGGCCGGCGTCACCAACCTGCAGATCAGCCCGGTCACCGACGACCCGGCCGCGACCGTCGCCCAGATCAAGGAGTGGGTCTCCTGATGAGCGAGCGCCCGTCCATCTACGAGCAGGAGCACGAGGACTTCCGCTCCTCCGTGCGCGCCTTCATGGAGAAGGAGGTCGTCCCCCACCACGAGCAGTGGGAGAGGGACGGCCAGGTCAGCCGCGAGGTCTGGACGAAGGCCGGCGCGGCCGGGCTGCTCTGCTTCGACGTCGACGAGGAGTACGGCGGCGCCGGGGTCAAGGACTTCCGCTACAACACGATCGTGGCCGAGGAGCTGGCCCGGGTCGGCGCGAGCGGCCCCGGCTTCCCGGTGCACACCGACATCATCGTCCCCTACATCTCCCAGCTCGGGACGCCCGAGCAGAAGCAGCGCTGGCTGCCCGGCCTGGTGTCCGGCGAGATCATCTCCGCGATCGCGATGACCGAGCCGGGCGCGGGCAGCGACCTGCAGGGGGTGCGCACGACCGCGGTCGACAAGGGCGATCACTACGTGCTGAACGGGTCGAAGACGTTCATCAGCAACGGCATCCTGTCCGACCTGGTGATCGTGGTCTGCAAGACCGACCCGGAGGCCGGCCACCGGGGCATCTCCCTGCTCGTCGTCGAGCGGGGGATGCCGGGCTTCGAGCGCGGCCGCAACCTGGACAAGGTCGGCATGAAGGCCCAGGACACCGCCGAGCTGTTCTTCGACGACGTCGCGGTGCCCAAGGAGAACCTCCTCGGCGAGGAGGGCTCCGGCTTCGTCTCGCTGATGGTCAACCTGCCGCAGGAGCGGATCTCGATCGCCGCGATGGCGGTCGCCGCGATCGAGCAGGTGCTGGACATGTCGCTCGCGTACGCCAAGGAGCGGCAGGCGTTCGGCAAGCCGATCGGCTCGTTCCAGCACAACCGGTTCCTGCTCGCGGAGATGGCCACCCACGCCCACGTGGCCCGGGTGTTCGTCAACGAGTGCATCCTCAAGCTCAACGCGGGTGAGGTCGACACGACCCTCGCGTCGATGGCGAAGTGGTGGACCACGGAGCTGCAGAAGCAGGTCGTGGACGCCGGCGTCCAGCTGCACGGCGGGTACGGCTACATGATGGAGTACCCGATCGCGAAGGCGTTCGTGGACAGCCGGATCCAGACGATCTACGGCGGCACCACCGAGATCCAGAAGGAGATCATCGGGCGCAGCCTCGGGGTCTAGGCCGCTCAGGGGGCCGCCTCTACCCTGTGAGCCATGACACAGGTGGCCCCCGACATCGCCAGTGAGCGCGCCCGCATCCAGGAGCAGATCGAGGGGCGCACCCTCGTGGACGCCCTGGCCGACACCGCCCGCAAGCACGCCGGCCAGCCGGCGTACTCCGACCGCCACCACGTGCCCGAGGGCGAGTCCTGGCGCACGATCACCTGGGAGGAGACCCGCGAGCGCGCGCTGGACGCCGCCGCGGGGCTGATCGAGCTCGGCGTCGCCACCGGCGACACGGTCGCGATCATGGCCACCAACCGCACCGAGCACTTCCTCGCCGACATGGCCGCCGTGCACGCCGCGGCCACCCCGATGTCGATCTACAACACGCTGTCGACGGAGCAGGTCGCGTACGTCGCCGGCCACGCGCAGCCCACGGTCGTGTTCCTCGAGAGCGAGGACCACCGGGCGCGCTGGGCCAAGGCGCTGGACGAGGTGGACAGCATCCGCCGGGTCGTGATGCTGGACGAGGACTGGGACGCGCTGGTGGCCGCGGGAGCGGCGTACCGCGCCGCACACCCGGGCGTCGTCGAGGAACGCGCCGCCGAGCTGACGCCGGACTCGCCCGCGACGATCCTCTACACGTCCGGCACGACCGGGAACCCCAAGGGCGTCGTGCTCACCCACCACAACGTGCTCTACGAGACGACCTCCACCCAGGAGAAGGCCGGCCTGACGGACCCGCAGCGGTCGGTGAGCTACCTGCCGCTCGCGCACATCGCCGAGCGGGTGCTCGGCCTCTACGGCCCGCAGATCCAGGGCAGCCACGTGCACGCGATCGGCGACCCCGCCGAGCTGCTCGCCGCCCTCGGCGAGGTGCGCCCCACGGCGTTCTTCGGCGTCCCCCGCGTGTGGGAGAAGATCAAGACCGGCATCTCCGCCAAGCTCGCCGCCGACCCGGACCCCGCCAACCGGGAGATGGTCGAGAAGGCGATGGCGGCCGGCCTGGCCTGGGTCCAGGCCCAGGAGGTCGGCGGCACCATGACGCCCGAGATCGAGGAGGCGTACCGCCGGGCCGACGAGCAGATCCTCGGCTTCCTCAAGCTGCTGCTCGGCCTCGACCAGGTGACCTGGGCGGGCTCCGCGGCGGCGCCGATGCCGCTCGACGTCGCGAAGTTCATGGCCGGCCTCGGGCTCGCGGTCTTCGACGTCTACGGCATGACCGAGACCTGCGGCGCCGTCACCGCCAACGGCCCCGCCGGGTTCAAGCTCGGCACCGTCGGCCAGGCGAACCCGGGGATGGAGGTCACGCTCGGCGAGGACGGCGAGATCCTCGTGCGCGGCCCGGTGAACACCCCCGGCTACCACCGGCAGGAGGACGCCACCCGGGCGCTCGTCGACGAGGACGGCTGGATCCACACCGGCGACATCGGCACCCTCGACGAGGACGGGTTCTTCTCGGTCGTCGACCGCAAGAAGGAGCTGATCATCACCTCGGCCGGCAAGAACATCGCGCCCTCGAACATCGAGAACTACCTCAAGGAGTCGCCGCTCATCGGCCACGCGATGGCGATCGGCGACAACCGCCCGTACGTCGTCGCCGTGCTCACCCTCGACGGCGAGATCGCGCCGCTGGTCGCGCAGCAGATGGGCATCGAGGCCACCGACCTCGCCGAGCTCGCCCAGCACCCGCAGATCCTGGCAATGGCGCAGGCCGCGGTCGACGCCGCCAACGAGCGGCTCTCCCGGCCGGAGCAGATCAAGTCCTTCGAGCTGCTCCCCGTCGAGTGGACCGCGGAGTCCGAGGAGCTCACCCCGACGCTCAAGCTCAAGCGCCGGGTGGTGCACCAGAAGTACGCCGACGTGGTGGACCGCCTGTACGGCTGACGCTGCCGGGGCGGCTGCTCGGCGGGCTCGACCAGGGGGCACCGCCCGTCCCGGCCTGTCACACCTGGCCCGCGCCGGGTGTCGTAGGGGCAGCGATGAGTCCGCCATCCTGCAGGAGTCGGACTAGGGGAAAACCCCGATGCCGACTGTCCCCGCCCCCTGAAAGAGTTCTGCCATGCACCGTCAGATCGCCGGCAAGCTGACCGGCCGCGTGACCAAGTGGATCGTCCTCGCCTTCTGGATCGTGGCCCTCGGCGTCTTCGGATCGCTGTCCTCGAAGCTGGTCGACGTCCAGAACAACGAGGCGTCGTCGTGGCTGCCGGGCAGCGCCGAGTCGACCGAAGTGTCCAACGAGCTCGCGTCGACGGTCAGCCCGAACGACATCCCGACGCTCGTCATCTACTACCGGTCGTCCGGCCTCACCGACGCGGACAAGGCCGCGATCGAGGAACAGGCCAAGGAGCTCGGCACCATCGACGGGGTCGTCGAGGGCACGGTTCTCACGCCGGCACAGGCTCAGCAGGCCGGCGTCGGCGGGGTCTCGGAGGACGGCCAGGTGGCGGTCACCGCCCTGACGTTCAACTTCGGGTCCGACGGCTGGAACGCGATCCCCGACGCCGCCGACCAGATCCGGGACGTCGCCCAGATCGACGGGGTCACCGTCCACCTCGGCGGGTACGGCGGCCAGGCTGCGGACGCGGCCGAGGTGTTCTCCGGCGTGGACACGACGCTGATCCTCGGCGCGCTCCTCGTCGTGATCGTGATCCTGCTGTTCACCTACCGCAGCCCGATCCTCTGGATCCTGCCGATCTTCAGCGTGGTGGTCGCCTACAGCGTCTCCGGCGGCGTGGTCTACCTGCTCGCCAAGTACGCCGACCTCACCGTCAACGGGCAGAGCCAGGCGATCCTCGGCATCCTGGTGATCGGCGCGGGCACCGACTACGCGCTGCTCCTGGTCGCGCGATACCGCGAGGAGCTGCGGCGCCACGACAACCGGCACGAAGCGATGGCCTTCGCTCTCCACCGCGCGGCCCCGGCGATCCTCGCCAGCGCTTCGACCGTCGTGGTCGGCATGCTGTGCCTGCTGCTGGCCGAGCTGAACTCGACCGCCGGCCTCGGGCCGGTCAACGCCATCGGCATCGCGGTCACCTTCTTGGTGATGGTGACCCTGCTCCCCGCGCTGCTGGTGATCTTCGGGCGCTGGATCTTCTGGCCCAAGCGCCCGCACTTCGGCTCCGACGAGCCCAACACGAAGGGCCTCTGGGCCAAGGTGGGCCGCTCCATCGCCCCGCGCCCGCGCCGGGTCTGGCTGGTCACCACCGGCCTCCTGCTCGTCGCCTGCCTCGGTGTTCTCAAGATCGACGCCGGCGGCATGTCGACCGAGGACGGCTACACGAAGGAGTTCGATGCGATCAAGGGTCAGAAGGTGCTCGCCGCGCACGGGCTGGTCGACAACTCCAACACCATCCAGGTGGTCACCGACACCGATCAGGTCGACGCGGTGATCCAGTCGCTCGACACTGTCGACGGCCTCGGCACGCCGACCGAGCCGAAGCCCCTCTCCGACACCCGGTCGTACTTCGAGGCGCCGATCCAGGCGGACGTCTCCTCGACGGCGGCGTACGACACCGTTCAGGCCAGTCGCGACGCGGCCCATGCGGTGGACGGCGCCGATGCGCTGGTCGGCGGCGGCTCGGCGTTCTACCTCGACACCAAGGTGGCGTCGAGCCGCGACAACAAGGTGATCATCCCGACCGTCCTCGTCGTGGTGCTGCTGATCCTGATCTTCCTGCTGCGGGCGCTGGCCGCGCCGCTGATCCTGATGGCGACCGTGGTGCTGTCCTTCGGGGCCGCGATGGGCCTGTCGGCACTGGTCTTCGACTACTTCATGCCGTTGATCACCGACCACTGGCCCGAGGGCGTCCAGGTCGATCCGGGGTTCCCCCTGTTCGCGTTCGTGTTCCTGGTCGCCCTCGGCATCGACTACAACATCTTCCTGATGACCCGGGTCCGCGAGGAGACGGCGCAGCACGGCACCCGCCAGGGCGCGCTGATCGCGTTGAGCTCCACCGGCGGCGTGATCACCTCGGCCGGGTTGGTGCTCGCAGCGACCTTCCTGGTGCTCGGCTCGATCCCGTTCGTCTTCCTCGCCGAGCTCGGCGTGGCGGTCGCGCTGGGCGTGCTGCTCGACACGATGATCGTCCGGTCGGTGCTGGTCACCGCGATCAACCTGGACCTCGGCGGCAAGATCTGGTGGCCCAGTGCGCTGGACCGCAAACCGCCGGTCCTGCCGTCGGAGCCCGTCGAGCAGCAGAAACCGGTCCCGGCTAGCCTCTAGGAGTGGACCAGCCCACCCCCCAGCAGGTACGCCGGGCCCTCGCCCGGGCCGAGCGGGGCGCCGCCCTCGACGTCGTCGAGGCGGCCGCCCTGCTCGCCGCGACCGGCGACGAGCTCGACCGGCTGACCGCGGCCGCGGCCCGGGTGCGCGACGCGGGGCTGGTCGCGGCGGGCCGGCCCGGCGTGGTCACCTACTCGCCGAAGGTGTTCATCCCGGTCACCAGGCTGTGCCGCGACCGGTGCCACTACTGCACGTTCGTCGAGACGCCCGCCCAGGCGGCGCGGGACGGCCGGGCGCCCTACCTCTCCCCCGACGAGATCCTCGCGATCGCGAGCCAGGGCGCCGAGCTCGGCTGCCTCGAGGCGCTGTTCACGCTCGGCGACCGGCCCGAGGAGCGCTGGCCGGAGGCGCGGGCGTGGCTGGACGAGCAGGGTTACGACTCGACGCTGGCCTACGTCCGCGCGATGGCGGTCCGGGTGCTCGAGGAGACCGGCCTGCTGCCCCACCTGAACCCCGGCGTGATGTCGTGGGAGGAGATGAACCGGCTCAAGCCGGTCTCCCCCTCGATGGGGATGATGCTCGAGACCACCTCGCGGCGGCTGTACGAGACGAAGGGTGAGGCGCACTTCGGCTCCCCCGACAAGGACCCCGAGGTCCGGCTCCGCGTCCTCGAGGACGCCGGTCGCCTGTCGATCCCGTTCACGACCGGCCTCCTGGTCGGCATCGGCGAGACGCTCACGGAGCGGGCCGAGACGATCTTCGCGCTCCGCGCCACGCTCAAGGCGTACGGCGCGGTGCAGGAGGTGATCGTCCAGAACTTCCGGGCCAAGCCCGACACGGCGATGCGGCACGCCGACGACCTCGGCCTCGACGAGTACCGCGCGGCGATCGCGGTCACCCGCATCCTGCTCGGGCCGAAGGCGCGGGTGCAGGCACCGCCGAACCTCGTGGACCTCGCCGAGTGCCGGGCCCTGCTCGAGGCCGGCGTCGACGACTGGGGCGGCGTCTCTCCGCTCACCCCCGACCACGTCAACCCCGAGCGCCCCTGGCCGTCGCTGGACCGGCTGCGGGACATCAGCGCCCAGTGCGGCTTCGAGCTGACACCCCGGCTGACCGTGCACCCGGAGTACGTCCGCGCCGGCGAGCCCTGGCTCGACCCGCGGGTCTCCGCGCACGTCGCGGCCCTCGCCACCGACGAGGGGCTGGCGCGGCCCGGCGTCCGCCCGACCGGGCTGCCGTGGCAGGAGCCCGACGGCGGCTTCGCGTCGGTCGGCCGCACCGACCTGTTCGCCGCCGTCGACACCGAGGGCCGCACCGACGACCGGCGCTCGGACTTCGCCAACGTGTACGGCGACTGGGACTCCGTGAAGGACGCCGCCAGCGCGACCGGTGCCCCGGCGGTGCTGCACGCCGAGGGCCGCGAGGCGATGGCCGCCGCCGAGGCGGACCCGGGGAACCTGTCCGACGAGCACGCGCTGACCCTGATGACCGCGGAGGGGCCGCTGCTCGAGCAGGTCTGCCGCCTGGCCGACGACCTGCGCCGGGAGACGGTCGGGGACGACGTCACCTACGTGGTCAACCGGAACATCAACTTCACCAACGTCTGCTACGTCGGCTGCCGGTTCTGCGCGTTCGCCCAGCGCCGCACCGACGCCGACGCCTACTCCCTGTCTCTCGACGAGGTCGCCGACCGCGCGCAGGAGGCGTGGGACCTCGGCGCCACCGAGGTCTGCATGCAGGGCGGCATCGACCCCGAGCTGCCGGCGACGGCGTACTTCGACCTGGCCTCCGCGGTGAAGCAGCGGGTGCCGGACATGCACGTGCACGCGTTCAGCCCGATGGAGGTCGTCAACGGCACCGCCCGGACCGGCCTGTCGATCGAGGACTTCCTGATCAAGGCGCGCGAGGCCGGCCTGGGGTCGCTGCCGGGCACCGCGGCGGAGATCCTCGACGACGAGGTGCGCTGGGTGCTCACCAAGGGCAAGCTCCCGACCCGGACCTGGATCGAGGTCGTCAGCACCGCCCACCGGGTCGGCATCCCGACGACCAGCACGATGATGTACGGCCACGTCGACAACCCCCGCCACTGGGTCTCGCACCTGCGCGTGCTGAGCCGGATCCAGGACGAGTCGCTCAGCTCCGGGGCAACCGGCTTCACCGAGTTCGTGCCGCTGCCGTTCGTGCACACCAGCGCCCCGATCTACCTGGCCGGCGTGGCCCGCCCGGGCCCGAGCCTGCGCGACAACCTCGCCGTGCACGCGATGGCACGGATCCTCCTGCACGGGCGGATCCCCAACATCCAGACGTCGTGGGTGAAGCTCGGCGTCGAGGGCACCCGCGCGATGCTGCAGGCGGGCGCGAACGACGTCGGCGGCACCCTGATGGAGGAGACCATCTCGCGGATGGCCGGCTCCGAGCACGGCTCGGCGAAGACCGTCGCGGAGCTCGTCGAGATCGGCGCCGGCATCGGCCGCCCGGTCGTCGAGCGCACCACGACGTACGGCCGCCGCTAGAGCCCGGCCCTCGTGCACGCGGCGCGCAGGCGCGGGGTGCAGATCTCGTCGACCGACCAGAAGCCGTCCCGGACCACGGTGTCCCCGAGGTCGTCCACCGTCACCGGCACCGGGTCGAGGAGGTACGCCGGGACGCCGTCCAGCGTGGTCGTCGGTCCACCGGGGTCGCCCCCGGTGAGCGCCGCGACCGCGACCCGGGCCGCCGCGTCGGCCGCCGGGCCGACCGGCCGGTACACCGTCATCAGCTGGCGCCCGTTGACCAGCCGCTTGACGCCGGCCAGCGTGGCCCCGGCCCCGGTCACCGGGAGCGGCGCACCGGCCAGGGCACGCACCACGGTGCCGGCGAGGTCGTCGTCCGCGGCGTACACGCCGGCCAACGCGCTCGGCGGGTAGAAGGTCAGGATCGTGGAGAGCCAGGTCCGGGTGTCCTTCGGGTGGTCCGGGAGCGCGTCGTACTCCCCCACGACCGTCGCCCGGCTCGCGTCGAGCACCTGGTGCGCGGCGGCCTTGACCTGGACCGCCCCGGCGTCCGCCGGTGAGCCGTTCAGCAGGACCAGGTCATCGGCGCCGGCGGCCTTCAGCAGGGCGCGCGCCTGGAGCTCGCCGACCTGCTCGCGGTCGTAGGCGACGTAGAAGTCGAGGTCCTCGAGAAGCGTGTCGTAGCCGATCACCTTGACCCCGAGGTCCTGCGCGGCCGCGACCTGGTTGACGACGGCGAGCGGCTCGACCGCGTCGATGACGACCACGCGCGCACCGGCGTCGGTGGCCTGGGCGAGCTGCTCGGCCTGGGTGGCGGCGTCCTCCCGGGCGTCGTAGAAGTCGACCCTGCAGTCCGGGCACCGCTCGGCCACCGCGTCGGTGAAGCTCCGCCTGTCGAAGGCCTCGCTGCGCATCGACGGCGGGCCGGGCATCAGCAGGGCGATGGTCCCGGCCGGCGCCCCCCCGGGCGGCGCCGACGAGGCCGGTGGCGTCGGGGCGGGCGACTCGCTCCCGCTGCACGCGGTCGCGCCGAGCAGGAGCGCCGCGACCAGCGCGAGACGAGAGAGCACGAGGAGAGGCTAGTGCCGCGTCAGGACCGAGCGGACCTGCCGCTCGATCTCCAGGTCCTCGCGCGCCGTCACCACCACGACCCCGTCGCCGATGGCGGCGTCGCCGGCCGCGGCGAGGTTGCGCTCCTCGTCGAGGCGGACGCCGAGGTGTGCCAGCCCGGCCGCCACCGCCGTGCGCAGCTCGGGGGCGTGCTCGCCGATCCCGCCGGTGAACACCAGCACGTCCAGCCCGCCCGCCGCCGCGGCCATCGCGCCCGCCTCGCGGACCAGCCGGTGCACGTAGACGTCGAACGCGAGGTCGGCCGCCGGGTCGCCCGCCGCGCGGGCCCGCCGCACCTCCTGGAAGTCGCCGGAGGTCCCGGACAGCCCCTTGAGCCCCGACTCCCGGTCCAGCACGTCGTACAGCTCGTCCGCGGTGACGCCCTCGCTGCGCAGCAGGTGGAGCATCAGGCCGGGGTCGACCGAGCCGCTGCGGGTCTGCATGACCAGGCCCTCCAGCGGCGTGAACCCCATGGTCGTGTCGACCGAGCGGCCGGCGCGCACGGCGCACAACGACGCCCCGCCGCCGAGGTGGCAGGTGACCATCCGCAGCTCCGCCACCGGCCGCCCGACGAGCTCGGCCGCGCGACGCGCCGCCCACGCGTGCGAGAGCCCGTGGAAGCCGTAGCGGCGCAGCCGCCAGCGCTCGTTCCACGCGCGCGGCAGGGCGTACGTCGACGCCGCGGCGGGGATCGTGGCGTGGAAGGTCGTGTCGAAGCACGCCACGACCGGCACCCCGGGGTGGTCCGCCGCGAGCTCGCGCGCCGCCCGCTGCGCCGGGGGGTTGTGCAGCGGCGCCAGGCCCGAGACCTCCTCGAGTGCGGCCAGGACGGCGTCGTCGACCCGCACGGGGGCGGTGTGGTCGGGTCCGCCGTGCACGAACCGCACGCCGATGGCGTCGTAGGGGCCGCCGTCGTCGTCGACCGCCCGCCCGTCGTCCAGCAGGGAGGTCTTGAGGTTGTCCGAGCCCGGGTTGACGATCAGGACCCGCATCAGGCCTCCGGGGTGGTGCGTTCCGGGTCCTCGGTGCGCACCGCCGGGCCGCTCGCGGGCTGCCACTGCCAGTCCTGGATCTCGGGCAGGTCCTCGCCGTGGGTGCGGATGTACTGCCGGTGCCGGATCAGCGCGTTCTTGAACTCCTCGCGCGCCACCCCGGACGTCGCGCCCAGCCGGGGCACCCGGTCGATGACGTCGATCGCGAGGTCGAAGCGGTCCAGGTTGTTGAGCACCGTCATGTCGAACGGCGTGGTCGTGGCGCCCTCCTCCTTGTACCCGCGGACGTGGATGTTGTGGTGGTTGGTGCGCTTGTAGGTCAGCCGGTGGATGAGCCACGGGTAGCCGTGGTAGGCGAAGATCACCGGCCGGTCGGCGGTGAACAGCGCATCGAAGTCGGCGTCCGACAGGCCGTGCGGGTGCTCGCTGGCCGGCTGGAGCCGCATCAGGTCGACGACGTTGACGACCCGGATGCGGAGGTCGGGCAGGTGCTCGCGGAGCAGCGACACCGCCGCCAGCGTCTCCATGGTCGGGACGTCGCCCGCGCAGGCCATGACGACGTCCGGACCGTCGGGGCCGTCGTCGTTCGACGCCCACTCCCAGATGCCGAGGCCCTTCGTGCAGTGCACGATCGCGTCCCCCATCGACAGGTACTGCAGCGCCGGCTGCTTGCCCGCGACGATCACGTTCACGTAGTGCTTGCTGCGCAGGCAGTGGTCGGCGACCGAGAGCAGGGTGTTGGCGTCCGGCGGCAGGTAGACGCGGACGACGTCGGCCTTCTTGTTGACGACGTGGTCGATGAAGCCGGGGTCCTGGTGCGAGAACCCGTTGTGGTCCTGGCGCCAGACGTGCGAGGTGAGCAGGTAGTTCAGCGACGCGACCGGGCGCCGCCACTCGATCCGCCGGGTCGACTCCAGCCACTTCGCGTGCTGGTTGAACATCGAGTCGACGAGGTGGATGAACGCCTCGTAGCAGGAGAAGAAGCCGTGCCGGCCGGTGAGCAGGTAGCCCTCGAGCCAGCCCTGGCAGGTGTGCTCGGACAGGATCTCCATGATCCGGCCGTCGGGTGCGAGGTGGTCGTCGCTGTCGAGGATCTCGGCGTTCCACGTGCGGTCGGTGACCTCCATGACGTCCTGGAGCCGGTTGGAGGAGTTCTCGTCGGGCGCGAACAGCCGGAAGTTGTGCATGTTCTGGGCCATCACGTCGCGCAGGAACCCGCCCATCACCCGGGTCGCCTCGACGGCGCCAGTGCCCGGCGCGTCCACCTCGACGGCGTACTCGCGGAAGTCGGGCATCCGCAGCGGCTTCAGCAGCAGGCCGCCGTTCGCGTGCGGGGACGCGCTCATCCGCAGCTCGCCCTCCGGGTGCAGCGCCGCGATGTCGGCGGCCGGCGCACCGCGCTCGTCGAACAGCGACTCCGGCTCGTAGCTGCGCATCCAGTCCTCGACCACCCGGCGGTGGCCGTCGTCGCTGCGCGCGTTCGCGAACGGCACCTGGTGCGAGCGCCACGACCCCTCCACCTGCAGGCCGTCGACCTCCTTCGGGTCGGTCCAGCCCTTCGGGGACCGGAGCACGATCATCGGCCAGGGCCGCCGCGGCACCGGGTCGCCGGCGGAGCGGGCCTCGCCCTGGATGTCCGCGATCTCGTCGAGGCAGCGGTCCAGGGTGCCCGCGAAGTCCGCGTGCATCTGCGCCGGGTCGGAGCCCGCGACGACGTACGGCGCGTGGCCGTACCCGCGCAGCAGGGCGACGAGCTCGTCCTCGGCGATGCGGGCCAGCACGGTGGGGTTGGCGATCTTGTACCCGTTGAGGTGCAGGATCGGCAGCACGGCGCCGTCCCGGCGGGGGTCCACGAACTTCGTGGAGTGCCAGCTGGTCGCCAGCGGACCCGTCTCGGCCTCGCCGTCACCGACGACGGCGGCGACCACGAGGTCCGGGTTGTCGAACGCGGCGCCGTACGCGTGCGAGAGCGCGTAGCCGAGCTCGCCGCCCTCGTGGATCGATCCCGGCGTCTCCGGGGCGGCGTGGCTCGGGATGCCGCCCGGGAACGAGAACTGCGTGAACAGCCGGCGCAGGCCGGGCTCGTCCAGGCCGATCTCGGGGTAGATCTCGGAGTAGGTGCCCTCGAGGTAGGACGACGCGACCACCCCGGGGCCGCCGTGCCCCGGGCCGGTGACGTAGATCATCGGTTGCCGCCGCGCCATGATCGCGCGGTTGAGGTGCGCGTAGACGAAGTTGAGGCCGGGCGTCGTCCCCCAGTGCCCGAGCAGCCGTGGCTTCACGTGCTCGGGCAGCAGCGGCTCGCGCAGCAACGGGTTGCCCATCAGGTAGATCTGGCCCACCGAGAGGTAGTTGGCGGCCCGCCACCAGCGGTCCAGGGTCCCGTACTCCGCGTCCATGCCTCCACGCTTGCCAACGCGGCACCTCCTGACAAGGGGTCCTTGGTCCTGCGGTTCCCGAACCGAAACGGGTGGGTACTGCGCAGCCGCGGCCGCGCAGTAGCGTGGACGGCACTCGAGAAGGAGGACCGATGACGACGAGCCACGGTGACGGCGACCAGGAGATCTACGGCGACTACAGCGTCGACGACGAGGACCAGCCTTCGAACCTCGAGGACCTCGGCGATCCGGACGTCGAGGACGAGCTCGACCGCGGCTACTCGCCGCCGGAGAAGTACTCGGCGGGCCAGGGCTACGGCAACACGCCCTGGGAGGAGGAGCACCGCGAGACCATCGACCAGCGGATCGGCCAGGAGGAGCCCGAGCCCGACCCGTACGACGCCGCGGCCGACGACGACGACTTCGTCGAGGACGGCGAGGTCGGCGACCGCCGCGCGGGCCGGCTGGTCGACACCGACGAGGGCGTCGGCGAGGACACCGAGAAGGACCTGGTCGGCACCGACGTCGGCATCGACGGCGCCGGTGCCTCGGCCGAGGAGGCCGCGGTCCACATCGTGGAGGACTTCCCCGACGAGTGAACCGGCGCCGATTCGGGTAGTGCTCCTACGAATTCGAGAGGGAGGAACCCCGTCATGGCATTCCTGCTGTGGATCATCGCCGTCATCCTCGTGATTGCCGGCATCGTGCAGCTGTTCAAGGGCGCGTGGCTCTGGGGCATCGTGCTGATCATCGTCGGCTTCGCCGTCGGCCCCGGCGGCTACAGCATCTTCCACAAGTAGCGGCTCAGCCCAGCTCGCGCGCGGCGACCGCCAGGTCGGCGACGAGACCCTCGTACGCCGCCTCGCGGTCGTCGGCGCGCAGGACTGCCGACGGGTGCGTCGTCGGCAGCACCCAGCGTGGAGCCCGGTCGACCGGGGGCTCCGCCGGCCAGTCCCGCAGCGTCCCGCGCGCGTCGCCGACGCGGAACGACGAGCCGTAGGCCGCCTGCCCCGCTGTGCCGCCGAGCAGGACGACCCCGGTCGGCTTCACCAGCCGCAGCTCGGCGGCGAGCCAGGGTGCGCACGCCGCGACGTGCGCCCGGCTCGGGGACTTGTGCAGCCGCTGCTTGCCGCGGGTCCCGGACCAGCGGAAGTGCTTGACGACGTTGGTGCGGAAGACCGCGTCGGGGTCGATGCCCGCGTCCGCGAGCGCCCGGTCGAGCACCTGGCCCGCGGGTCCGACGAACGGCTCCCCCTCCTGGTCCTCACGGTCCCCGGGCTGCTCCCCGAGCAGCATCAGCGCTGCGCTGCGTCGCCCGTCGCCCATCACGGCCTGCGTCGCGTCCCGGTAGAGCTCGCACCCCCGGCACTCCTGCACCGCCTCCCGCAGCGCGCTCAGGCTGAGCCGCTCGGGCACCCACTGACCGGCGCCGGGCCGCTCCTCGGACATATCGGGGCGGTACCCCGGTTACTGGGCGGGCAAAGCACCGACGTCGGAGGAGGAGCACATCGTGGCCGAGAGCATCGTCGACGACGAGCTGTGGGAGGACTTCCACACCGTCGTGAACATGACCTCGCGGGAGCTGAGGGACTGGCTGGCCGTGCAGGGCGCCGGCGAGGAGACCGAGGAGGTGCCCGACCGCGCGGGCAGCCACCTCGGCCACCGGGTGCTGGCGGTCCTGGGGAAGCGGCGTTCGGACGTGACGCCCGACGACGTCGACGTCATGGAGCAGGTCGTCACCCGGGTGACCTCCCAGCGGCGCGACGACCTCGAGCCCACGGCCGGCGAGGCCGCCTGGCGGCGGCGCCTGATGAACGTCGGCCACGACCCGCTCAAGCCCGTCTGACCACCCCGGAGGAGACCCTGTGACCGACATTCCGCTGCGCGCCCTGGTGCTGGTCTGCACCCTCAAGCCGTCGCCCTCCGCGTCCAGCTCGCAATTGCTCGGCGAGCAGGTGCTGCGCGCCCTGGAGGACAACGGCGCGACCGGCGAGGTCGTCCGCGTCGTCGACCACGACGTGCGGTTCGGCGTCACGACGGACGAGGGGGACGGTGACGCCTGGCCGGAGATCCGCGCCCGGATGCTCGCCAGCGACATCCTGGTCGTCGCCACCCCGATCTGGATGGGCCAGCCCTCGTCGGTGTGCAAGATGGCGCTCGAGCGCCTCGACGCCGAGATCGGCGAGACCGATGACGAGGGCCGGATGCTCACCGCGGGCAAGGTGGGGGTCGTGGCGGTGGTCGGCAACGAGGACGGCGCCCACCACGTCACCGCCGAGGTGCTCCAGGCACTCAACGACACCGGGTTCAGCATCCCGGCCACCGCCTCGACGTACTGGGTCGGCGAGGCGATGCAGGGCACCGACTACCAGGACCTGGACGAGACGCCCGAGAAGACGGCCTCGACCACGGCAACGGTGGCCCGGAACGCCGTGCACCTCGCGCGGCTGCTGAAGGACGAGCCCTACCCGGCCGGCTGACCGGCTGGAGACCGGGTGCGCACCGGGCGACGGGACCGGCGTCTGCGTGAGCCGCGGTCCCGTCGCCGCTGGTCAGGTACCCCGTGGCAGTACCCACGGGAACTCACCCGAATGGATGGACTTTCGACAGAACACGTTCTAGTTCGGGGCTAGGGTGGCGCCGTGCGCTTCTCGATCAGCACCGCGTTCCAGCCGGTCGACCACCTGCCGGCCCTGGCCCGGGCCGCAGACCAGCTCGGCTACCACTCGATGGCGGTGCCGGACCACGTCGTGGACCTCGAGGAGCTGGCGACGCCGTACCCCTACACCGCCGACGGCGGGCGGCGCTGGGACCACGACGCGGCCTGGCCGGACCCCTGGGTGCTGATCGGTGCGCTGGCCGCGGTGACCACCCGGCTCCGGTTCGTCACCTCCGTCTACGTGCCCGCGCTGCGCAGCCCGTTCCAGGTGGCGAAGAGCGTCGGGACCGCGGCGGTGCTGTCCGGCAACCGGGTCAGCCTCGGCGTCGGCATCGGCTGGTGCCGCGAGGAGTTCGAGCTGCTCGGCCAGGACTTCGCGACCCGCGGGAGGCGGACCGACGAGGCGCTGGCGCTGATGGCCGAGCTGTGGAAGCCGGGCTGGACCGAGTTCGAGGGCGAGTTCTACTCCGCTCCCCGCCTGGCGATGGAGCCGACGCCGACCGAGCGGATCCCGATCGTCGTCGGCGGCCTGTCCGAGGTCGCGTTCCGGCGCGCGGCGCGGCACGACGGGTGGGTCGGCGACATGTACTCGGTCGACGAGGCCGTCGCGCACGCGGGTCGGCTGGCCGCCGTCCGCCGCGAGGTCGGCGCCGAGGGCGACTTCTCGGTGACCACCGCGCTCGACGATGCCTTCCTGCCCGAGCACTTCGAGCGGGCCGAGGCCGGCGGCGTCACCGACTGCTGGACGATGCCCTGGGCCTACTACCACGGCCTGGACTGCACGCTCGACCAGAAGCTGGACGGCCTGGAGCGCTTCGCGAAGGACGTGCTCGTGCCGCTCGTCGGCTAGCCGGCCTTGGGCGGTTCCGGCGACCCCTGGATCCCGGCGTCGCGGGTGAAGAACGAGATGCGGCCGTCCGCCTCGAGCACGGCGTACTCGATCGCCGCGGTGCTGCGGATGCCCTGCTGGCGGGCGGCGACCAGCAGGTCCTCGAGGGAGAGCCGCTCGCGGCGCATGCCGTCCTCGATCGGGCGCCCGTCGGCGAAGACCAGCACCGGTCGGCCGGTGAGCACCGGTCGCGCCCGCGGGAAGCGCCACTGGACCCACGACAGGACCACGGTGAGCAGCGCGAAGGTGCTGACCGCCAGCACGCCGGCGGTCACCGAGTAGTCCTGCTGGGTGACCGCCTGCTGGACCAGGTCGCCCATCGTCACGTAGAGCAGCAGCTCGAACGTGCTCAGCTCGCCGAGCGTCGACCGGCCCACTGCGCGGGTGACCAGCCACAGGAAGACGAAGACGACGGCAGCGCGGATCACGATCTCCACGACGACCTCCTCACGGCAGCAGCCTGGTGTCGAAGTCCACGGTCGCGACCCGGGCGCCGTCGTCCATGACGCTGAGCGTCCCGCCGCGGCCCCGTTGGGCGGACGGCTGGATGTAGGCGTCGAAGTCGAGCACGAACGTGTCGCCGAGCGGCGCGGTGAAGGTGAGGAACAGCGTGTCGCCGTCGCGGGTCGTCTCGGCCGGCTCCGGCCGGAAGCCCTGCTCCTCGTAGATGTCGAGGTAGTCGGCCGTCAGGGCCAGCGTGAGCTCCTTGCCGAACCCGCCGGGGTGCCGCACCGTCACGCGCCACGGCACGTCGAGCCCGGCGCGAGCCACACCGGCGTGGGTGAACGTCATCGACCAGTCCGCCTCGTCCGCCGAGTCCGTGACGGTCCGGACACCGAGCAGCCCGGCCAGTCCGGCGGCGACGACGACGAGGAGCAGCACCAGGTAGCCACGCCGGCTCCAGACCGCCAGCGCGCCCTGCTCTCGTGTCTCCAGTCCGTCGATCGTCTGCATAGCGGCTCTCTGGCCCGGGTACCCACTCGGCATGCCGAACAAGTCCAGCAACGTGAAGAACGAGAAGCAGTACGAGGCCCTCAAGGACAAGGGCATGTCCAAGGAGCGCGCCGCGAAGATCGCGAACGCCGAGGACTCCTCCAAGCACGGCGGCCAGCAGTCGGGCAAGGGCGGCTCGAGCAAGCAGGGCGGCACGACGGCCCAGAAGAAGGAGGCCGGCCGCAAGGGCGGCAAGGCGGCGGCGAAGAAGAGCTGACCGCCTGCCTCGCCGTCCGGCGGGCTACGGGTCAGGTGTGCCGGCGCTCCGCGATGAAGGCCAGCCGGCGCAGCGACTCGACGTTGCGCCAGGTGAGCGGGAGGTCGCGCAGCGGCTTCGGGATCAGGCGTGCCGGGCCGAGCTTGGCGTCCTCCTCGATGGTCACCTGGGTCTCGGTGCCGACCGGCTCGAGCCGGATCGTGACGCCGGCGGTCCCGGTCGGCCACGCCTTGGCGTGCAGCACCAGGCGGTGGCCCGGCACGCACTCCTCGACCTCGGTGTTGTCGTCGATGATCAGCGGCCAGGTCCCGACGGAGTGGTGCAGCCGGGCCCCGACCGCCGGCCAGTCGTCGTCGACCTCGCGCATCCGGGTGGCGCCGACGACCCAGAGGGGGTAGAGCCAACCGTCGGCGAGGACGTCCCACACCTTCTCGGGCGTGGCATGGATGAGCCGGGTGTTGGTCGACATGGGCCGCTGGTACCCACTCGGGAAATAGAAGAACCGCTGGCGTCTCGGGTCACCAGCGGTTCGACAACGACTGTAGCCACCCGAACGGGTGAAGTCATGAGTTTCCGCCGAATTTACCTCTGAGACGTGGGTCACCACTCAAGGCCCACCGCATCAGAGACCTTGACCTCGCGCGCGGCTGGCGCCGAGGCGCGATCGAGAAGCCATCGATCGAAGACGTCATGCCTGTGACTGTCGTACTGGACGCGGCCCTTCGGACGTGCTGACCGACTACAGCGGAGAGTGCGGCCCGCTCAACGGCGACTGGTACCTGCATGGACGGGAGAGCTGCGATTCACGTACGAGCACGACGAACTTGCGCCGTCCGCTCCGATCGGCAAGCCCGCCGTCATCGTGCAGCGTGCGCTTCGAGCGAGTGGGACGATCATCGATCCCGGCCAGGGCCTCCACACCGTGCAGCGTGCCGTCGCCCGAGCGTTCTTCGATCACAGCGTCGCGCGTGGATACGACGCAGCTCTCCTGAAACGAGTGCGCTGCTGCCCCCCAGGCTCGACCCAGGACACTGAGCAGTATCGCGGTCTCAGTTCCGAGAAGTTGCACCGTGATGTCGTCCTGCGGGGACGGCGTTCTAACGGCGATGGGTGAACGAGAACGTCCTCGACATTGGAGCTTGAAGCGACACACCTCGCCTGGAAGGAGGAGATATCTCGGACGCCTTCCTTATTCGTAGGACATTCTGAGCACATGCCAAAGGCGATCGAGGAGCTCCTCCAGCGGCGGACCGACCTGTCGACGTTTCTCGTGCATCTGACTCGTGCTGTTCAAGACGGTCCGACGGCGCTGGACAACCTGAAGTCGATGCTCACGAACTGCGTGATCGAGGCTAGGACGCCATTCGGGCAGGCACGATTTCACGACCCCCACCTCTTCCTGAGCGCCAGTCAGAAGGTCGTTTGCTTCACGGAGACGCCCCTGGAGCATGCGTGGATGATGATCGAGGACATCGCCCAGGACCGTCAGGTCAAGTTCGAGGGATACGGCATCGCCGTTACGAAGACAACAGCGAGGAAGATGGGTGCCAATCCCGTTTGGTATTCCGACTTCAGCCGATGGGGAGAGCCTTGGCCGTCTGCCGCCGTGGACAAGCTGATCGCCCAAGCGGTTGAGCGAGCGGAGATCAAGGCGCAGGCTGGCAGCACATACGACGAGGCGCTGAGCGAGGAGCCGATCTTCCAACTGACTCCTTACTTTGAGCAGATGGGCCCTATGCAGGGCGGCCTAAGGAAGGAGTTTTGGTGGGAACGGGAGTGGCGGAAGGTGGGCAACTTCAACATGAACCTTCCGAGCCGCATCGTGGCTGTGCTCGCGCCTGAAGGTCAGCATGCCCACCTCAAGGAGTACCTCCAACAGGAGGCTCCGGTCTGGAACGGCCGCCCGCTGCTCGATCCAACGTGGGGCCTCGAACGGATGGTCGTAGCGCTCGCGCGTATCCGGGTAGACGATATGGGACCGTTCCCCAAGCTCGGACCCGGGTACTGAGCGGATGGATGGCTCAGCTTTGGGTCGCCAGTTCGTGAGGCCCCGACCTAAGCGGCCCACCAGTGACTTCGTCGGGCCTCGTCCACTCGCTGGGTTAGATCGGGGCGAACCGGCAGTGCAATCGAGAGTCGCAGCTGGCCGATGCTCCAGACATAAGTGCCCTCGCGTCGTTGTGCGACGACCGAGGGCGTGGGCCGAATGAGAGGACCGGCCATGGGGTCCATCGGCGAGCGACTGGACGAGGTTGGTGCAGCGGGGAGGGGCCACTTCGCGCCGAACAACGCTTTCGTCAGGTACGCACAGGTCCTGTTGGAGACCTACCGTCGAGCCATCTACCAGGTCGAGGGCCGAAGCCCTCCAGTGTGTCAATCCGAACATGATGTGGGGCGATCAGGTACTCGCCTCCGACGTGCTGGCTCGCCGCAGTGTGCGAAACGGTAAACGCGGCAGCTGGCATGCCCGCATACAGCTGATCCGGAACGCGATCGTCCAAGTCGTAAGTGAGCACCCAAGGTGACTTGACTTCGTGAAGAGTACGCGCCAGGGCAAGGTGGTCAGCGTAAGTCATGTTGGAGAGATAGAGGTCCTCGCCCTGCTTCAAGTAGGGCGGGTCCACATAGAAGAAGTGCTCATCGTCGGATCGCGCTTGTATGAACTTCCGACCATCCAAACTCGTGATGGAAACCTGGCTTGAGAAGCCTGCCAAGAACTCGATCCGATCAACGAGGTCCTTCCGGTTGTACCGGGCATCGATCTTCCACTTACCAGTTTGCTCAAGCCCGCCGATAGGTCGCGCTCCGAGGATGCCAGAGCGGTTCGTGCGATTTAGAAAGAAGGTCGCGAAACCTCGATCAAACGATCCACTCGCTTCGTCAAGATAGATCTCGCGCTGTCTATGCCATTCGGCGAGAGTGGGCTCAACACTCTCGATCTTCTTGCATAAGTGTGTGGACTCGCGAAAAACGGCGTTCCAGAAGCCAGCAACACCGATATTCAGGTCGTTGAGCGCAATCCTACCGACGACCCCTTGGCTCAACAGATACAGCGCCGCTCCCGCTCCTCCCGCGTAGGGCTCCGCATAAGTGGTCACCCTATGGTCTTGGAGTTCTATGACCTCACGAAGGAAGGCAGACATCTTCGCCTTGCCGCCCGGATACCTGAGGGGACTAAGGAACCTCACGTACCAGCGTCCTTGGCGTCGCCGATCGCCTTATTTAGGTCGATCAGTAGCGTTGTGTAGGTATCCGAGATCGTGCGCATGGTGGGAGCGCTCGGCATATACGTGCTGCTGTGCAAGAAAGCATTCAAGGTTGCAGTGTTAACGAGGCTGTCCTTCTTGCCGATCTCCTGCCGCAACGCGAGGTAGCGTGCAGCCTTCTCCGTCGGATCCAGTTGTTTCAGAGCGTTGCGCACATATGCCCGAAGATTCTTGTCCTTCTCTGGAGGCGGGGGGAATGCGCACACGTCGTGAGCTTCCATCACCGCTAGTTCAATGACCATGCGAATGAGCGCCGCAGCACTGTTCGGGTACTTGTTGATGGGGATCGTTTGGACCTCGTGGAGGACACTCTTCACACGCACCGAGCATCGGCTCAGGGATGCCCCATGGAATAGCCGCATCGGCGGAGGTGGGGGTGGCGGCGGAGGCGGCGGTGCGGGTGGTGGCGAGGGCGGATTCGACGGTCCGCCTCCGCTATCGCCGTCAGTTTCGTCGGGCTCGTCACCCACAACCGTTTCGCCCGCATCCGCCTCATCTTCGTCCGCCTCGTCAGCCCCTGCCATCTGCTCACGAAGTCCGCTGACGTACTCCTCCCGCTGAGACTTGCTCTTCAACGCACTCACCGTGAGAGCTTGAGTCGTTGGTCCGCCCTTGAAGTCCTCCAAGACCAAGGTCAGACGCGAGACGATGTTCTCGCTACTGTCCGTCGGCGTGAAGATGTCACCCTTGATGTCGAAGCCCGCGTAGGCGCGGAAGTCGGGGTCCCCGGCAAGACGACCGAAGGTCGTGAATTTCTCCTCGGCGACCTCATCGAGGAGGTCGGCCAGATGCTGGTTCGCTCCAAGGGCGCTCTTGCCGTCGAGCCAGTCCAACGTGGTGAGCGCCATCCGCTCTTGATGTCCTGGAGAGGACGCGTGGCGCGTCCGCTGCATAGCACTCCAACGAACAACGCCTATCCCATCCATCTCCCCGCCGTGCCGCCGCGCGAGGATCGGCCGTGCCTCGTCTCTCGTAGCGACCTCGAAACAACGCACGGTGGTCGTGGGCACCACGGCGGCATCAGCGGCAGCCTTGAACTTGAGGGCGAGTCCTGGATCGGGACAGAGGCTCGGCTTCTTAAGAAGCCTCAGAGCGGCGAGGCGACGGTTTCCCTCAAGCACGATGAAGCGCTTTCCATCTTCGTGCTTCATCACGACGGGCCGGTCGATCGGACTCAGACCGAAGTCCGCAATGTCTCGGGCGAGATTCAACAACTTGATCGGGGCGCGCCGGATGACCTCATGGAGGGCTTGCTCCTGCGTCGTCACGGCGCGATGCCGAGGATTCAGCTCGTCCAGCAGCAGCTTGGTAACGGGCACCGTGATGTCACCCATGGCGGACGGCCCTCCCATCGACAGGCGTGCGGACGCTGGACGCTCACGCTAGACGACATCAACGACACGCAGAGGCCGATCGGCGCGAGTCGCGACGCAAACTGCTCGAAGCGCAGGGGCTGGTTGCTGGTAGGCGAACGTCGTAGGGTCTTCCATTAAGGACAGGTCGGCGGACGTTTCCGCAAGTCAGAAGCCCCGGACTACTCCCACTCGATGGTGCCGGGCGGCTTCGAGGTGATGTCGACGGTGACCCGGTTGACCTCGCGCACCTCGTTGGTGATGCGGGTCGAGATCCGCTCGAGGACGTCGTACGGCAGCCGCGCCCAGTCGGCGGTCATGGCGTCCTCGGAGGTGACCGGCCGCAGCACGACCGGGTGGCCGTAGGTGCGGTGGTCGCCCTGGACGCCGACGCTCCGCACGTCGGCGAGCAGCACCACCGGGAACTGCCAGATGTCGCGGTCGAGGCCGGCGCGGGTGAGCTCCTCACGGGCGATGGCGTCGGCCTCCCGGAGGATGTCCAGCCGCTCGCGGGTGACCTCGCCGATGATCCGGATACCCAGGCCGGGGCCCGGGAACGGGTGCCGCCAGACGATCTCGGCGGGCAGGCCGAGCTGCTCGCCGACCAGGCGCACCTCGTCCTTGAACAGGGTGCGCAGCGGCTCGACCAGCTCGAACTCGAGGTCCTCCGGCAGGCCGCCGACGTTGTGGTGGGACTTGATGTTGGAGGTGCCCGCCCCCCCGCCGGACTCGACGACGTCGGGGTAGAGCGTGCCCTGGACGAGGAACGCCACCTTCTCCTCGCCGTCCGCGAGGATCTCGGCCTCGGCCGCCTCGAAGACCCGGATGAACTCGCGGCCGATGATCTTGCGCTTCTCCTCGGGGTCGGTGACCCCTGCGAGCGCGTCGAGGAACCGCTTCTCCGCGTCGACGACCTTCAGGTCCACGCCCGTCGCCGCGACGAAGTCGCGCTCGACCTGCTCGGTCTCGCCCTTGCGCATCAGCCCGTGGTCGACGTACACGCAGGTCAGCCGGTCGCCGATCGCGCGCTGCACGATCGCGGCCGCCACCGCGGAGTCGACGCCGCCGGACAGCCCGCAGATGGCGCGGCCGCGGTCGCCGATCTGCGCGCGGATCGCCTCGATCTGCTCCTCGACGATGTTGACCATGGTCCAGGTCTGGCGACAGCCCGCGATCTGGACGAGGAAGTGCTCGAGCACCTTCTGGCCGTGCTCGGTGTGCAGCACCTCCGGGTGCCACTGCACGCCGGCCAGGCCGCGGCCGACGTCCTCGAACGCCGCGACCGGCGTCTTGTCGGTCGAGGCGAGGACGTCGAAGCCGGCCGGCGCGGCCGTGACCGAGTCGCCGTGCGACATCCAGACGGTGTGCTGCTCGGGGATCTCGGCCAGCAGGGTGCCGGCGTTGCTGACGGTGACGCCGGTGCGGCCGTACTCGCGGAACCCGGTGTGGGCGACCTCGCCGCCGAGCCCGCGCGCCATCAGCTGGAAGCCGTAGCACATGCCGAACACCGGGGTGCCGGAGGTGAACAGGCCGGTGTCGATGCCCGGGGCGCCCTCCTCGTACACCGAGGACGGGCCGCCGGACAGCACGATCGCCTTCGGGTTGCGGGCCAGCATCTCGGCGACCGGCGTGGTGTGCGGGACGATCTCGGAGTACACGCGCGCCTCACGGACGCGGCGGGCGATCAGCTGCGCGTACTGCGCCCCGAAGTCGACCACCAGGACCAGATCGTGCTCCGCAGCCGGGTTCATGGCTTGAGCCTATCGGCGGTCCCCGGTCCGCCCTGACTCGGCAGCGCCCAGGTACTCGGTTTCGACGCGCCGTCACGCCCTCGCAGGCTCGGGCGTGGGCTTGCTCAACCCGTTTCGCCGCGGCAGTCGCGGACGAAGTCCGCGACTGCCTGCGAAACGCATCAGGGCCCGGCCGGGGAGGGAGGGATGGCCGGGCCCTGATCGTCCACGCATCTGCTGGACAGAGCCTGGACATGGGACCCGGCGGTGGGAGGGAGCGTATTGACCGGGTCCGCTCGTCTCAACGACGCGTCCCGACGCCGGTTACGGCCTGGGACAGCCGGTTCCGGGGTTTTTTTCGACGGTCTCCGGCCGAACTCGGACCCGGGTCAGCTGACGCCGACGATCGGCAGCCGCAGGGCCCCCGGAGCGCCGTCCGGAACCGCCGGGGCGACCGGGCGGACCGGGGCGATCCGGCGGTACGGCGCACCGAGGTCGGGCCGCGGGTCGACCTCGCCCTTGTTGGGCCAGAACGCCATCGCCCGCTCCGCCTGGGCGGTGATCGTGAGCGACGGGTTCACGCCGAGGTTCGCGCTGATCGCGGACCCGTCCACCACGTGCAGGCCGGGGTACCCGTAGATGCGCTGGTAGGGGTCGATCACGCCGGTCTCGGGCGAGTCGCCGATCGCACAGCCACCGAGGAAGTGCGCGGTCAGCGGCATGTTGAACGCGTCGCCGACGGCGCCGCCCGGGAGGCCGCCCATGATGCCGGCCATGGTCCGGATCGCCTGGTTGCCGGCGGGGATCCACGTCGGGTTCGGGACGCCGTGCCCCTGCTTGGAGGTCAGGTAGCGCCTCCGGGTGCCCGGGATCCGCTTGGTGTAGGTGGTGATCGAGTTGTCCAGGCTCTGCATGACCAGCGCGATCACGGTCCGCTCGGACCAGTGCTTCATGTCGTAGAGGCTGCGGACGTCGCGGCGCTGCTTCCACATCTCGCGCAGCCAGGTCCGCCAGCGCGGGACGTCGCCGTCGCCGTCGGTCAGCACCGACTGCAGCAGCGCCATCAGGTTGCTGCCCGGGCCGTAGCGCACCGGCTCGATGTGGGTGTTCTCGTCGGGGTGGAAGCTCGACGTGATCGCGATGCCCTGGCTGTAGTCCACGGTCGTGTCGGGCGCGATCACCCCGCCGATCGACTCGGAGTTCGTGCGCGCCAGGTAGCCGAGCCGCGGCGAGATCGCCGGCAGGTGGCCCTCGTCGCGCATCCGGTGCAGCAGCCGCTGGGTGCCGAGCGCCGACGCCGAGAACACCACCTGCTCGGCGGTGAGCACCCGCCGCGCGATCGCGCGGTCGACCTTCGCCTTGGTGTAGCGGACGTGCACGTCGTACCCGCCGCCGTCGCGCGGACGCACCTGGGTGACCGTGGTCAGCGGCAGGACGCGGGCGCCGTTCTGCTCCGCGAGGTAGAGGTAGTTCTTGACCAGGGTGTTCTTGGCGTTGTGGCGGCAGCCGGTCATGCAGGAGCCGCACGCGGTGCAGGTGCGCCGGGCGGGGCCGGCGCCGCCGAAGTACGGGTCCTCCACCTCCTGGCCGGCGCCGGCGCCGGGGCCGCCGAAGAAGACGCCGACCGGCGTGGGGTGGAAGGTCTCACCCACGCCCATCTCGGTCGCGACCTTCTCCATCACGTCGTCGGACGGCGTCCGGAGCGGGTTCTCGACCACGCCGAGCATCCGCTTGGCCTGGTCGTAGAACGGCGCCAGCTCGTCGCGCCAGTCGGTGATGTGGCTCCACTGCCGGTCGGCGTAGAACGCGGGCAGCGGCTCGTAGAGCGTGTTCGCGTAGACCAGCGACCCGCCGCCGACACCCGCACCGGAGACGATGAGGCAGTCCTTGAGGGCGTCGATGCGCTGGATGCCGTAGCAGCCGATCTCGGGGCGGAAGAGGTACTTCGAGACCTCGAACGACGTCTCGGGCAGGTCGTCGTCCTCGAACCGGGCACCGGCCTCGAGGACGCCGACCCGGTAGCCCTTCTCGGTCAGGCGCAGCGCGGTGACCGAGCCGCCGAAGCCGGAGCCGACGACCAGGACGTCGTAGTCGAGCCGCTCCGTCACGCCCGGCCCAGCTTCCTCATCAGGCGCAGGTTCGCGTTCATGACCTTGGCGTAGGCCTCGTCGGACATGCCGAACTGCGGCCCGAAGCGGATCAGCCGCTGGGTCGCGACCGCCTGGGTCTCGGTGAAGCGCAGCACGCCCTCGGCGCCCTGGCGCCGGCCCATGCCCGACTCGCGCATGCCGCCCATCGGGGCGTCCAGGCTGGCGAAGGTCGCCGCGAACGCCTCGTTGATGTTCACGGTGCCGCACTTGACGAGCTGTGCGATCGCGCGGGCGCGGGTGCCGTCCTGGCTGTAGATCGAGGCGTTGAGGCCGTACTGGCCCTCGTTGGCGCGGGCGATCGCGTCGGCCTCGTCCTGGAACCGGTAGAGCGAGACGACCGGTCCGAAGGTCTCCTTGCCGAAGCAGGCCATGTCCGGGGTGACGCCCTCGAGGATCGTCGGCTCGAAGAAGTAGGGGCCGAGGTCGGGGCGGGCCTTGCCGCCGGTGAGCACGCGGGCGCCCTTGGCCACCGCGTCCTCGACGTGCGCGGTCACCGCGTCGAGCTGCTGCTGCGAGATCAGCGGGCCCATGTCGTTGCCCCACTCGAGCGTCGCGCCGAGCGTGAGGGCCTGGGTCCGGGCGACGAACCGCTCGACGAACCGGTCGTAGACCTGGTCGGCGACGAAGATCCGCTCCATCGACACGCAGAGCTGCCCGGCGTTCGAGAACGACGCGCGCACGGCGCCCTCGGCGGCCTTCTCCAGGTCGGCGTCGCGGAGCACCAGCAGCGGGTTCTTGCCGCCCAGCTCGAGCGAGCACCCGATCAGCCGGTCCGCGCACGCCTGGGCGACCGAGCGGCCGGTGGCGGTCGAGCCGGTGAAGCACACGTAGTCGGCCTTCTCGATGAGCGCGGGGCCGATCTCGGAGCCGGGACCGGCGACGGTCTGCCACAGGTCGCGCGGCAGGCCGGCCTGCTCGAGCAGCTCGGCGCCCAGCAGCGCCGACAGCATCGTCTGGTGGTCCGGCTTGATGACCACGGCGTTGCCGGCCAGCAGCGCGGCGATCCCGTCGATCAGCGCCAGGTTGAACGGGTAGTTCCACGGCGAGATGATCCCGACGACGCCCTTGGGGACCCGGTTCACCTCGACCCGGGTGAGGCCGGGGACCACGCCGATCTTGCGCTGGGTGCCGAGGTGCTTCTCGGCGGTCCGCGCGTAGTAACGGGCGGTGAGCGCGACGTGCAGCGGCTCGTCGAACGCGTGCTTGCGCGCCTTGCCGGACTCCAGCTGGATCAGGTCGATGATCTCGTCCTGGCGGTCGAGGACCAGGTCGTGGAGGCGGAGCAACAGGGCGGCGCGGCGTGCCAGCGGGGTGCGCGACCACGCGTGCTGCGCCCGGCGGGCCCGCGCGAACGCGTCGGCGACGTCGCCGGTGGTGCTCTGCGGGATGTGCGCCAGCGGCGCGTCGTCGAGCGGCGACCGGACCTCCGCGGTCTGCCCGCTGGTGGCGACGAGACGCGCGGTCAGGGCGGCGGCGTACTCGGGCTCGAGGGCGTACGCGGCGCGAGGGTCGTGTTCGGGGTCGTGGGGGCCTTCGACGACCGGACCACCCGACGGGGTGGGGTTCTGGGCGCTCATGTACCGAGGGTATGTGACCCGCGTCTCGCGGGCTACCCTCGGGTAGGTTTCTGTGGCGTTTTACACATGCGTGTCGGATGTCAAGCGTCTCATCGCAATTGAACGGTCAGCCTGGCCTACGCGCGAGTTGGGCCAGCCTGACCGCGCAATTGCGGGCGGGGCGGCGCCCGTAGGCCCCGCTACGGCTGGTAGATCGACTTCAGCTCGGTGTAGTGGGCGAGGCCCTCGGGGCCGAACTCGCGGCCGACGCCGGAGGACTTGAAGCCGCCGAACGGCGCGGCGAAGTCCATCGTGTACGTGTTCACCCCGTAGGTGCCGGTGCGGACCCGGCGGGCGACGTCGAGGCCGGCGTCGACGTCACCGGTCCACACGGTGCCGGCCAGGCCGTACTCGGAGTCGTTGGCGATCCGCACCGCGTCGTCGACGTCGTCGAACGCGATCACCGACAGGACGGGCCCGAAGATCTCCTCCTGCGCGATCCGCATCCGGTTGTCGACGTCGGCGAACACGGTCGGCCGGACGTACCAGCCGGACGACAGGCCGTCGGGCATGCCGTTGCCGCCGACCACGACGCGGGCGCCCTCCTCCTGGCCGAGCGCGATGTACTTCTCGACCCGCTCCTGCTGCCGCTGCGCCACCATCGGGCCGATCTCGGTCGCCGGGTCGAGCGGGTCACCGACCTGCATCGCCGACACGGTCTCGGCGAGCGCGTCGACGACGTTCGCGTAGTTGGAGCGGGACGCGAGGATCCGGGTCTGGGCGACGCACGCCTGGCCGGAGTTCATCAGCGCGGTGAACTTCAGGCCCTCCATGGTCGCGGCCAGGTCGGCGTCGTCGAGCACGATCGCGGCGGACTTGCCGCCGAGCTCGAGCGAGACCCGCTTGAGCTGCTGACCGCACACCGCCGCGATCTTGCGGCCCGCAGCCGTGGAGCCGGTGAAGGCGACCTTGTCGACGCCCGGGTGCGAGACCAGGTGCTCGCCGACCTCGCGGCCGCCGGCGACGATGTTGACGACACCGTGGGGTACGCCGGCCTCCTGGAGCAGCTCGGCCATCAGGTACGGGTCGAGCGGCGTCTCGGGCGCGGGCTTGACCACGACGGTGCAGCCGGCCAGCAGCGCCGGCACCAGCTTGGACATGATCGTGAACTGCGGGACGTTCCACGGCGGGATCGCCGCGACGACACCGACCGGCTCCCGGCGTACCAGCACCTCCGTGCCGAGCACGCCGGTGCGGGACTCCTCCCACGGGTAGGCGCGGGCGATGCCGAGGAACGCCTCGATCTGCATCCACGGCGCCGGCGCCTGGGCGAGGTTGGAGAACGACAGCGGCGAGCCCATCTCGGTCGAGATGACCTCGGCCATCTCGCCGAGCTTGCCGGCGTAGAGGTTCGAGAAGCTCTGGACGATCCCGATCCGCTCCTCCGGGCTCATCCGGGGCCACGGACCCTCGTCGAACGCCCGGCGGGCGGCGGCGACGGCGGCGTCGATGTCGGCCGTGCTCCCCTCGGGCACGGTCGCGACGACCTGCTCGGTGTGCGGCGAGACGACCTGGATGGTGTCGCCGGAGGCCGGGGCCACCCAGTCGCCGTCGATGAAGAAGGCGTCGCGATCGAGGGTCATGCTCGGGTCTCCTTAGGGGGCGAGGGTGAAGAAGTCGGTGAAGCCGGACGGGTCGTGCCGGCCGATGCAGAAGTGCTCGAAGAGGCCGAAGCCCTGCTGGCCGTCCACCGTGGCGGCGCCGACGTGGTCGACGCACCCGAACATGAACCGGCCCCGCACGGCGTCGTCGGCCATGTCGTAGGTGACCCGCTCGGCGAAGCCCTCGCCCTTCCACGTGCCGTGGATCCAGTCCGGGTCGCCGCCGTACCCGCCGCCGACGTGGAGGGGTACGGCGAGCCGCGACTCGACCTCGAGCACCAGCGGCTTGCCCTCGGGCGTGGTGCAGCGGATCGTCGCGCCGGTCGGGGTGCGGGTGCCGGACTCGTAGCGGATGTCGACGAGGGGCCAGCCGAGCTGCTCCACCCGGCCGTCCTTCCAGACCCGGGTGCAGTCGTTGAGCGTGCGGTAGCCGTCGGGGCTCTCCTGGATGATGAGCACGACCGCGAAGTCCTCGAACTGCATCGGCACGTAGAGCCACCACATGCCCTCGAACGGCGGGTCGCTCGGCGCGCCCGGCGGCTCGGCCGCGCCGACCGGCCGGATGCCCCAGGACCGGTCGCGGCTGCCGAGCCAGACGTCGGGGTCGACCGCGATGTCCTCGCCGTCGATGGCGATGGTGCCGCTCCAGGTGCCGAGCTGGGCGAACCGCTGCGCGTCGAGGGTGACCCGACTGCCGGAGCGCAGCACGTGCGGCTGCTCCTGGACGACGTCGCAGGTGCCCTCCCAGGTGAGGTCGAGCGCCATGCCGTCGTACTCGTCCATCACGATCCGGACCGTGCGGAGCGGGTCGGGGACCTCGATCCGGTAGCCGCCGACGTGCGGATGCATCCGGTCCTGGTCCATCGGGTCGGACAGGTGCACGGCCGTCTGCTTGCCGTCGCGGGCCACGAGCACGAACGCGTCCTTGGTGCCCAGGTTCGGGTAGTAGCCCATGCCGGTGACCAGCATGATGTCGCCGGTGCGGTCGTGGGCGTTGAAGTACCAGCGGTCGTAGAAGTTCCGGTCGCTGCTGTGGGCGTAGGCCAGCGGCAGCGGGGCCTGGTGGAGCGGGAACTCGTCGAGCGGCGTGATGTCGTTCATGCCCCGGCTTCCTCGAGGAGCCGGTCGAGGAGCGGCTTGTGGTGGAAGAGGCTCTCGAGGTCGTCGGGCCGCTCGATCTCGCCGAAGTGGATCTGCCGGGCGCCGGTGCGCATGAAGACGATCGCCCACTGGACGCCGTTGTAGACGTGGTACCAGTGCAGGTCGCCGAGCGTCGCACCGGACACCCGCTCGTACTCCGCCTTCACGTCCTCCTCGCGCAGGAAGTGCGGCATGCCGGGCATCGCCAGCATTCCGGTGATCGCCTCGAACACCTGGTGCGCGAAGACGATCCAGGAGACGTCGAGCTCGCGGGGCCCGATCGCGGCCATCTCCCAGTCGAGGACGGCGACCGGCTCGAAGTCGCGGTACATCACGTTGCCGATCCGCGAGTCGCCCCAGCAGAGCACGGCCTCGTCGGTGTCGGGCAGGTGGGTCTCGAGCCAGGCGAGCGCGCGCTCCACGGTCGGGCTCCGGCCGATGTCCGGGACCGCGAACTCGTACCACGCCCGCGTCCGGGCGAGGTTGCGCTCGAGCAGGGTCCCGCCCGGGTGGTCCGGCGCGAGGAAGCCGAAGGTCTGCTCGGCGTCCGGGATCCCGTGCAGCGTGGCGAGGACCTCGACGGTCCGGTCCTGCAGGCGGCGCTGGTCCTCCGGGCTGGCGTCGTGGAGCCAGTTGTCGCCGAAGTTGTACGGCAGCACGTCCTGCGGCACCACGCCGTCGACCCGGTCCATGAGGAAGAACGGCGTGCCGAGCACCTCGCCGGTGGGCTCCATCCAGCGCACCGCCGGCACCGGGACGTCGGTGAGCTCGCCGACCAGCCGGATCGCGTCGTACTGGTCCTGGAGCGCGTAGTTCGGGAACACCGGCAGGTCCTCGGCCGACGGCGCCACCCGGGCGACGTACTCGCCGTGCCGCGGCTCGCCGTCCTCGGTCCAGTCGACGTCGAGGATCAGCGTCTCCGAGCTCATGCCGTTGGCGTCGACGCCGCTGTGCAGGGTGACGACCGGCTGGGCGCCCTCGGGCAGGACCGTCGCCAGCCAGTCGGCCAGCCTGGTGGGCAGGGCGGTCGGGTCGCGGCTCGAGCGCTGCATCTTCAGGTCGGCCGGTGGGGGCGCCTGGGTCACGTTCCCTCCTGGTGCTGTGACGTGGGTCTCAGCATCTTTGGAACGTGTTCTAGTTGTCAACGGACCGAGGCGGTTTCGGCTGCTGGCAGCCCAAACCCGCACGACACGCCGGATCCCGTCGGCGTGTCGTGCGGGGATCGGCTGTCAGCAGCCCACCCCCGCGCCTAGGGCCGCCACCTGGACTAGCTGTACCCGGCCATCAGGTTGGTCACAGGCGACTGGTCGGGGGTAGCCCGCCGAGT
>NZ_BAAAJE010000003.1:0-810 GCF_039526625.1 Nocardioides aquiterrae | reverse complement strand
GTTCTGTTGCAAAGTTTTAAATAAAGAATAAAATCCCTTACGGTATCTATGATTTAAGCTGGGATTCCCAATAATACCTTGATTTCAGTACAGACCGAAAACCCGAAGAGAGTGCCTTCTTTTCGGGTTTTCTTATATAATCCTCGAATGGCTTCCATGCCTTTAATCGTGGTAGAGGCAGTGCGTAAACTTCGATAGAATTTATTGCGTCTCTTTACTGGACGATGGTCTTGTTCAATCAAATTATTCAGGTATTTAATGGTACGATGTTCTGTCCCTTGATAAAAGCCGTATTCTTTTAGTTTCTTAAAGGCACTTGTAATAGAGGGGGCTTTATCTGTGACTACAACCTTCGGTTCATCAAACTGCTTCACTAACCGCTTAAGAAAAGCATAGGCTGCTTGTGTGTCCCGTTTTTTACGTAACCAAATATCCAAGGTTAAACCATCTGCATCGATGGCTCGATACAAATAATGCCATTTTCCTTTAATTTTGATGTACGTTTCATCCATTTTCCATGAATAAAAGGATTTTTTATTTTTCTTTTTCCAAATTTGATAGAGTAGTTTGCCATATTCTTGCACCCAACGATAAATCGTCGTATGAGAAACGTTAATGCCACGATCATATAAGATTTCTTGAACTTCACGATAGCTAAGGTTATAACGAAGATAGTAGCCCACGGCTACAATAATCACATCCTGCTGAAATTGCTTTCCTTTAAAATGATTCATCGTCATTCCTCCTGCTATCTTTTTCTATTATTCTACCTTATTTGATAGTAGATTTAAAACTTTGCAACAGAACCAT
>NZ_BAAAJE010000002.1:605813-640890 GCF_039526625.1 Nocardioides aquiterrae | reverse complement strand
TTCGGCATGACATGCATCCTTCCAACTCAAAAGGATGCGGCATCAAACCTGGGGCGCTTCACGGTGGTGGTTTCGAGACGGTGGCTGCGCAACCTCCTCAACCACGGTGGTCGTCAGTCGCGCTCGGAGGTCTCCACGAGCGTACGCAGGGCGGAGGTCATGGTCTCGAGCTGGCGGGCGTCGAGGTCTCCGACGATCCGGGACTCCGTCTTGTTGAACTCGGGGTAGATCTCCTCCATCAGCTCGAGACCCGTGGGGCTGAGCTTGAGGTTGACCAGCCTCCGGTCCTCGGTGCTCGGAATGCGCTCGATGAGGTCGCGTGCCGCGAGGGTCTTGGCGACGCCCGTGAGCGTGCCCTTGCTGATGCCGACCGACTCCGCGATGTCGCGGGTCTCCATCGAGTCCCAGATCCACAGCGTCCACAGCACCAGGAACCCGGTCCAGGTCAGGTCGTGCGGGCGCAGCACGTTGTTGGTCAGGTGGCCGCGGACGGCGTTCGCAGCCCGGTAGAGGCTCAGCAGCGCGTGGGACGCCGCGAAGTCGAGCGGGAGGTGCTGGACCCGTTCGCGCGTGGCCTGCTCGGTCTCGGCGAGCGTGTGACGGTCTGGCATGACCGAAACTCTAGGGGCTACGTGGTCGTCGGCTCGGGGGCGAGGTTGGCCAGCGTGCGGCCGCCGTTCCACTCGACGCCGACCTGCCGGTAGTAGCCGCCGATGATCTCCTCGACCTCGAGCCGGGCGAGCTCCTCGGTCGGCGCGTCGAACAGCCTCAGCTCGGCGTCGCCCTTCCAGGACTGGCCGCCCTCGAAGGAGCTGGCGCCCGAGGAGATCAGCTCGGCGTAGGCGTCGCCCCGGCCGGCGATGTCGGGGAAGACCCGGTGGTGCGCCATCGGGTGGCCGTTGACGAAGCCGTTGGTGTCGGACTCCTCCCGCAGCGTCACGACGGCCTCGGCGAGGCGGCGGTCGGCGGCCGCGAGGGTGGCGCCGAAGACGCCGCCGGGCCCGATCCGGGGTGCGGCGTGGGGGAACGGGTGCGGGCGGGTCTGCCACATCGACCCGAGCTTCTTCGGGTAGCCCTGGTGGAGGCCGCGCGCGATCGCGAAGTCCTTGTCGACCCAGATGAAGACGCAGCGCGAGTAGGTCGTGCCCGCGAACGAGCAGCGCACCACGACGAACGCCTCCTTGTACTGCGAGCGCACCGGGTCCAGCAGCTCCTCGCGCGAGCCGGAGCACGACTGCCAGTCGGCCCAGATGAGGGCGACCGCGCCGGGGTCCTCGGGGGCCAGCTCGAGCGGGTCGGGCAGCAGCGCCTCGACGTTGGCCGGGTCGGTGCGGTACTCCACGGTGAGCAGGTCCCCCGAGTAGTACCAGGGCGGCGAGGGGATCAGCGACGAGGCCCCGGACTTCGTCCGCGGGTAGAGGAAGCCGTTCATCTCGCGCATCTGCACTCCTAGCACTCGTTTGGGTCCGTACGATACGGCCTCGGGAGCGGTCTGGAAAGTCTTGTGCTCCCGGCTGGGCCGGATTACTGTTCGGATCCAAACGATTGGAAGGACAGCTCGTGACCCACTTCGACACCTCCGGGCTCCAACCGGCTCAAGAGCGCCTCACCGAGCAGGGGATCGACGTCGTCCGGCTCGGTTACGCCGACCTCATCGGGGTCGACCGCGGGCGCGATGTCCTCGTCAACCGCTTCGCCCGCACGGTCGGCAGCGGCGTCGCGTTCTGTCGCTCCGTCTTCGGTACGACGCCCCGCGGGGGCGTGGTCGACTTCGAAGGCGGGCTGTCGGCCGGGCTCCCCGACGTCCAAGCGTTCCCGGACCTCGACACGCTGCTGCCGGTGCCGTGGGAGCCGGGCGTCGCGCACTGCATCGCCGATGTCTTCAACCCCGACGGCACGCCGTCGCGGGAGAGCCCGCGCTTCGTGCTGCGCCAGATCTGTGAGCAGTTCCAGGAGCTCGGGCTGACGCCGGTCGTCGGGCCGGAGCTCGAGTTCTACGTCCTCGAGGAGAGCCCCGAGTCCCCGTCCGGATGGAAGCGCTACGGCGAGGGCACCGGCAACGTCTACACGTCCGGGTTCACGGGCGACCCGCAGAACGTGCTGCTCGACGCGCTGCGCCACCTCGGCAACTACGGCCTCGAGGTCATCTCCGCGAACCACGAGTTCTCCTCCGGCCAGTTCGAGATCAACCTCTGGCACGGCGAGGCGCTCGACGCCGCCGACCGTGCCCACCGCTTCAAGGACGCCATCAAGGAGCTCGCCCGCCGCCGCGGCCAGCTCGCGACCTTCATGCCGAAGCCCTTCAACGACGAGGGCGGCTCGGGCTACCACCTCCACTTCTCCATCGCGGACGCCGACGGCACCCCGCTGTTCCACGACCCGGCCGACCCGTACGGGCTGTCCGAGATGGCCCGGCACGCGATCGGCGGGCTGCTCGCGCACGCACGGGCGGTCGCCGCGCTCAACAACCCGACCATCAACTCCTACAAGCGCTTCGGTCCGGACACCCTCGCGCCGTGGCTGATCGACTGGGGTCTGGACAACCGCAGCGCGATGGTGCGGATCCCGCCGGAGCGCGGCTCCGGCACTCGTCTCGAGCTGCGGCTGGGCGACGCCAGCGCCAACTCCTACCTCGCGATCGCGGGCATGCTGGCCGCGGTGCTGCTCGGCATCCGCAACAAGATCGAGCCGCCGGAGCCGCTGATCGGCTACGGGTACGACGAGACGCGGTCCGAGAAGCTGCCGCAGTCGCTGTCCGACGCCCTCGACGCCCTCGAGCAGGACAAGGAGCTCGCGGACCTGCTCGGCCAGCCCTTCGTCAACGCCTTCGTCGCCTACAAGCGCGACGAGGTCGAGCGGTTCCGCACGTGGATCACCGACTGGGAGTTCCACGAGTACACGTACCACATCTGAGGAGACCTCCCATGCCCCGTCATGCCCCCGTTCCGCTGTCCGAGGTCGACCTCTCCGACATCGACGGCTTCGCCGACCTGCGCGGCTTCGCGCAGCTCGACACCCTGCGCGCCGAGGACCCGGTCCACTGGACCGACGAGAAGGACGGCGCCGGCTTCTGGGCCGTCACGCGGTACGACGACATCTGGAGCGTCGGCCGTGACTCGGAGTCCTTCACGTCCGAGCGGTTCGTGAACCTCGAGGACGTCGACGACGACCTGCGCGACTTCCGGCGCTCGCTGCTCGAGACCGACGGCCCGCGGCACCAGGCGCTGCGCCGGCTGATCCACCGCGAGTTCACGCCGCGCAACCTGATGAAGAACTACGAGGGGTTCCTGCGCCAGCTCACCAAGGAGACCGTGGACCGCGCGTTCGCCGCGGCGGCCGACAACGGCGGCGAGATCGACTTCGTGAAGATGATCAGCGCCGACTTCCCGATCCAGGTGCTGGCTCGGCTGCTCGACGTACCGAGCGAGGACACCGGCCAGCTGATCGCCTGGGGCAACGAGATGGTCGCCAACGCCGACCCGGACTACGCCAAGGTGCTGCTGGACGCGGAGGAGTCGGAGCAGTACCGGCACCTGCCGTTCCGGTCGCCGACGGTGCAGGAGGTGTGGGACTACGGCAACGACCTGCGCAAGGCGCGCGTCGGTGGCGACGGCACCGACCTGGTCTCGATCCTCGCCAACCGGATGCCGGAGGACGGGATCCCGCTCAGCCAACAGGACTTCAACAACTACTTCTCGCTGCTGGTGATCGCCGGCAACGAGACCACGCGGCACGCGATCAGCAACTCGATGCTCGGCCTGATGGAGCAGCGCGACCAGATGCGGATCCTCCAGGACAAGCCGGAGCTGCTGCCGACCGCGATCGAGGAGCTGCTGCGCTGGGCGAGCCCGGTCTACCACTTCCGGCGGACGGCGACCCGCGACCTCGAGCTCGGCGGGAAGGAGATCGAGGAGGGGCAGAAGGTCGTCATGTGGTTCGCCTCCGGCAACCGCGACGAGGCGGTCTTCGAGGACCCGTACTCGATCGACGTCACCCGCATCAACGTCGACCACATGACGTTCGGCAAGGGCAGCCCGCACCTGTGCCTGGGCAACGCCCTCGCTCGCCTGGAGGTCCGGCTGATGTTCGAGGAGCTGCTGCCGCGGCTCGCCGACATCGAGCTCGCCGGCGACGTACGCCGCATCCGCAGCAACTTCGTCAACGGCATCAAGGGCTTCCCCGTCACGATCACCGCCGCCTGATGGCCTCCACCCCGAGGATGTTGCTGATCCTCAGCGAGAACTGGACGCTGGCCGACGGCCGGGACCTGCCCGAGCTGGTGCGGTGGGCGCGCGAGGCCGAGGACGCCGGGTTCGACTCGGTGATGCTGAGCGAGCACGTGGTCCTCGGCCCGGACGCGGGAGCGCTCGGCGTGATGGCGAACCCGCGCGCGTACGCCGCACCCGGCAACCAGGACCCGGCGACGCCGTGGCCGAGCTCGTTGCTGCTGCTGAGCGCGATCGCGTCCGCGACGTCGCGGATCCGCCTGGTCGCGAGCGCCGTACTGGCGCCGCTGCGCCATCCGCTGCTGCTCGCCCGCGAGCTCGGCACCCTCGACCTGCTGTCGGAGGGGCGGCTCGTCGTCCAGCCCGGCGTGAGCTGGAGCCGGGACGAGTACGCCGCCCTCGGCGTGCCGTTCGGCAGGCGCGGCCGGATCCTCGACGAGCAGCTCGAGATCCTGGACCTGCTCTGGCGGGAGACCCCGGCCAGCTTCCACGGCGAGTTCTTCGACTTCACCGACGTCTACCTGGAGCCGAAGGCGTTCCGGCCCGAGGGCCCGCGCCTGTGGTTCGGCGGCCAGCACGTGCACGGCGCGGTGCTCGATCGGCTGGTGCGTCACGGCCACGGCTTCCACCCGTTCGGCACGCCGACGCCGGAGGATCTCGCGATGCTGCGGGCCGGGCTCCGCGAGGCCGGCCGTGACCCGGACGAGATCGAGATGGTCGGCGGCACCCGCGCGACGTTCCGCGACGACGACTCGGTCGCCGACCTCGGTGCCGCGATGGCGCCGATCGCCGAGCAGGTCGAGCAGGGCTTCACGACGTTCTGCGTGAAGCCGTCGCAGTTCATCGACTCGGCCGAGGAGCTGCCGGCGTTCCTGCGCGACGTGATGTGCCGGGCGGAGAACCTCTAGGGCAAAGCCGCCGCTCAGCCCCCGAGCTCCTCGGCCACCATGCGCTGCATGATCCGCCGGACGTGGGTGACCGCCGCGTCCGCGGCGACCGCCACCTCGGGACGGGGACCCTCCTCGTCCAGGATGGTCTGCATCTGCTCGAGGACCTCGCCGACGCGGGCGTAGTAGGCCTCGAACAGCGGCTTGAGGGTGCCCTCCGCGGCCGCGCTGCCGGCGAAGTTCCGGCTGACCCGCCAGATGTGGCGGGTGCGCTTCTCCGACACCGGCGTCAGGGCGTGGCTGAACACGAGGGTGTGCTGGCCGTCGTGGTCGCCGTGGCCCTTCACCTCGACGGTCCAGCGGTCGACCCAGTAGCCGGGTCCGACGAACTCGCCCTCCTCGACCTGCTCGTGCTCGGCATCCTCGGGCAGGTCGAGCACCTGGGCGTTCCACGGCGCGAGAGGGGCGGCGTCGAAGCGGCGCCAGAAGCGGACGGAGGTCTCGCTGACCTCGACCTCGAGTGGCGGCGGCGGGCCGGTGGTGAGCGCGGGCGGCGCGATCGCCTGGTCGAGCTGGACGACATGGGTGATGTCGCAGAAGTTGTCGTACAGCAGGCCGATGCCGGCGGCCGTGTCGAGCGCGCCGCCGAATGTCGTCCAGCCGTCGGTGCGCAGCACTGAGGTGTCCGGCGGCGTGCGCAGCGCCGCGAGACCGGCCTCGCCGATCCACACCCAGACGAAGCTGCCGTCGTCCCGCGCGGGGAACGAGCGCACGGCCGCGCCGTACGGGACCTGCTCCTGCGTCGGCACCGAGACGCAGCGACCGGTCGGGTCGTAGGTGAAGCCGGTGTACGTCGAGCGGATCAGGTCGCCGTCCAGGACGCCGTCGCTGAGGCGGACGGGGCGGTGGGCGCACCGGTCCTCGAGGGCGACCGGCTCGCCGGTGGTCGAGCGGTAGAGGACCAGGGGGACCTCGACCAGGCGCCGCGCGATCGGTGAGCGGCCGATCCCCTCGGAGGCGGCGACGGGGTACCAGGCGTGACGGGGAATGCCCATGACTCCTCCTCAGGCGTCCAGGACCAGGCGCGGGCCGAGCGACCGGGAGACGCAGACCATCATGCAGTCGTTCGCCGCCTGCTCCTCCTCGTCGAGGACCGAGTCGCGGTGGTCGACCTCGCCCTCCAGCACGCCCTGCTCGCAGGTGCCGCAGATACCCTCGAGGCAGGAGCCGAGCACGCTGACGCCGGCGCCGCGCATCGCGTCGAACACCGTGACGCCCGGCTCGACGGTGATGGTGAGCCCGGAGCGCTGCAGCACGACCTCGAACGCCGTGTCGGCGTCGTCGGCGCGCTGCTTCGGGGAGAAGCGCTCCAGGTGCAGCGCGGTGGACGGCCAGGACTGGCACCGCTGCTCGACCGCCGTCAGCAGGGGCTCGGGTCCGCAGCAGTAGACCAGCGTGTCCGGGACCGGCGTGCCCAGGACCGACTGCAGGTCGAGCAGCCCCACCTGGTCCTGCGGCACCAGGCGCACGCGGTCGCCGTACTTGGCCAGGAGGTCGCGGAACGCCATCGACTGCGTCGTCCGACCGCCGTAGTGGAGCTCCCAGTCGGCACCCGCGGCGTCCGCCTCCTCGATCATCGGGATGATCGGGGTGATGCCGATGCCGCCGGCGACGAAGACGTAGCGGGGACTGGTGACGAGCGGGAAGTGGTTGCGCGGGCCCCGGATCCGCACCCGGTCGCCCTCGGCGAGCCGGTGCACGGCCTCCGACCCGCCCCTGCTGTCGGGGGCGCGGAGCACGGCGACCTGGTAGCGGTCCCGGTCGGCCGGGCTCCCGCACAGCGAGTACTGCCGGACCAGCTCGCCGTCGCCCTCGTCGAGGATCAGGTCGAGGTGGGCACCCGGCGTCCACGCCGGAAGATGCCCGGCCGCGGCCGGCGTGAGGGTCAGCAGGACCACGTCCTCCGCGATGGTCTCGAGTCCCGAGACCACGGCGGCGGCCTCGAACTCACTCATCAACGGTGCTGCGCTCTGAGTCATCGTGTCTCACTTGTCGGTAGTCGTTCGCATCCAAACGATAACCGTTCAGCCCCTCGGCGTCCATGGCCGGGACTCCCGTGCTCGACGCCGTCGGGGCTCAGCGCCGGGGCAGCTCGGCGGTCGCCGCCTCCAGCGTGTCGTGCACGCGCAGCACGTGCGTCAGCCCGGTCAGGCTCATGACGCGCAGCACCGGGCCCTCGCCGCAGACGACCGCGAACGAGCCGCGCAGCCCGCGGGCCTGGCGTTGCGCCCGCACGAGCGTGCCCAGCCCCGAGGAGTCCAGGAACGTCACCCCGGTCAGGTCGACGACCACGTGCACCCGGCCCTCGTCGACCAGCTGCTGGGTGAGCGCGGCCCGCAGCCGCGCGGTCGTGTACACGTCCAGCTCGCCGCTGAGCCGGAGCACGCAGGAGGCTTCCCCGGCCTCCACCGACAGCTCCAACAGCCCGTCGTCGGCGTGCTCGGTCACCCCGGTCACCCCGCCTAGGCGTCGACCGTCGGGAGCGCGAAGTCCAGGCGCGGCCGGGCCGGCGTCGCCGGTACGACCGAGTGCTCGAGCAGCACCACGGCGAGGTCGTCGTCGAGGCGCCCACCGGGCACCTGCCGGCGTACGTCGTCGAGCAGCCGGTCGATCGCGGCCTCCAGCGGCCCGTCCTGCACCCGCTGCGCGACCGCCGCCAGCGGGACGAAGTCGCCGCTGCGCGCGCGGGCCTCGCTCAGCCCGTCGGTGTAGAGCAGGATCCGGTCACCCGGCTGCCACGCCACCTCCGCGGCGACGTACCCGGCGCCCAGGCCCAGCGGCAGGCCGGTGGGCGTGTCCAGGGGGGTCACCGTCCCGTCGCGCGTGACCAGGATCGGCGCGGGGTGGCCGCAGCGGACGACGGTGAGCCGGCCCGGCTCGCGGCTCTCGACGAGGAGCGCGGTGGCGAAGTCCTCGTCGCCGAAGAACTGGGCGACGTACGCACTGACGTCGCCGGCCGCGTCGGCGAGGTCCACGTCGACGGTGGCGAACTGCCGGAACGCCCGGATCACCCGCGCCGCGTGCTCGATCGCGGTGAGGCCCTTGCCCCGGACGTCGCCGATGATCAGCCGGGTGGAGTCCTCGTGGACGGTGAAGTCGTACAGGTCCCCGCCGACCAGCGTGTCCTCGTACGCCGAGAGGTAGCGGGAGGCGATCGCCATCACCCCCGACTCGGCCGGGAGCTTCGGGAGGATCGCTCGCTGGGCGACCTCCGCGATCGCGGACATCCGGGCGAACCGCTGCTCCCGGTCGGTGCGCAGCCGGGCGATCACGACCCCGGCGAGCGACACCATCACGACGGTGAGCAGGCGCACGTACTGCTGGGGCTCCGACCACGCGTCGTTCCAGTAGCCGGACCACACGCCGAGCACGATCGCCACGAACGCGAACACCGCGGCGCCGCGGACGCCGACGCCGGCCGCCGCGATCAGGGGTGCGAACGCGAGCAGCCCCGCGAGGGCGATGTTCTGCGGAAGCATCATGTCGGCCACGGCGACCGTCACGATCCAGGCGGTGGCCAGCAGCGCGAACGTCGCGGCTGGCGACGGTCGGGTGAAGTGCATGGCGAGCGGCTCCTTGACGGACGAAGGCGAGGAGTCGCACAGTCCGAGACGGGTCGGACTCTACCCGGGCTGCGCCACGCCGTCAGGACGGTGGCCCGGCCCGAAGGGGTGAAAACCACGCGACACGGCCGTCGGTCGTGACCGAGGATGCGCATGATGTTCGCCGCGATCCTCCGTCACGCGCGTCCGCCGTCTCCTCTCGCGGGCCGCCTCGCCGTCCAGTCCCTGCTGTTCGCCCTCGGGGAGGGCGCCTTCATGACCGGGTCGGCGGTGTTCTTCACCCAGATCGTCGGCCTGTCCGCGGCCCAGGTCGGCCTCGGCCTCACCTGCGCGGGCGTCGCGGCGTTCCTGGCCGCGTGGCCGATGGGCCGGCTCGTGGACCGGTTCGGCCCGAAGAAGATGTGGGCGGTGAGCGCGGCCGGCCAGGCGGCGATGTTCTCGGTGTGGCCGTTCATCACCGACTTCCAGGGCTACCTCCTGATGGCCGTCGGCATGGAGGTCATCGGCGCCCTCGGTGGCGCGGCGCACGGCGCGTACACGATCGACGTGCTGCCGCCGGCGGAGCGGGTGAGGTCCCGCGCCTACATGTACTCCGCCCTGAACGTCGGCTTCACGCTCGGCTCGCTGACGGGCGGCATCGCGCTCGCGTTCCACTCCCTGGAGCTGCTGCACGCGCTGCCCTGGTTCACCACGGTGGTCTTCCTGGTGAACGCCGCCGCGATCACGCGGCTGCCCAAGGCGTCGCACGACGAGCGGACCCCGGAGGAGCGCAAGGAGAAGGTGCCCGGCCCCGGCCCGCTGCGCAACCCGGGCTGGATGCTGACCACGTTCTTCGGCGGCGTCTTCTGGACCAACCAGGTGCTGCTGAACATCGTGATCCCGCTGTGGCTGGTCCAGGAGACCGACGCCCCGTGGGGCCTGCTGGCCTTCCTCTTCGGCACCAACACGGTGATGTGCATCTTCCTGCCGATGGCGGCGGCACGGGGCGTGCACGACGTCCCGACGGCGCTGCGGGCGGTCCGGGTCTCGTCGACGTTCTTCGTGATCTCCTGCGTGATCACGCTGGCCACGCACGACACGGTCGGGTGGGTGACGATCGCGCTCGTCTGGCTCGGCCACGTGACCGTCACCGGCGCCGAGCTCTACCTGTCGGCGGCGAGCTGGTCGTTCGAGGCCGAGCTGATGGACCCGCGGCAGCGCGGCGCCTACCAGGGCGCGGCCGAGCTGAGCGGCACCCTCGGCCGGGTGTGGGCGCCGGCGGTGTACACGTTCCTCGCGATGAACTGGGGCGCGGCCGGCTGGTTGACGATCGCCGGGATCATCGTGCTCGCGACCGTCGCGATCCACCCGTCGACCCGGCTGGCGCGGCGGTTCCTGGAGCAGCACGTCCCCGCCGACGTGCTCGCCGACGCGCGGGCCTCCGTCCCGGAGCCCGAGGAGGGCATCGCGGTCGGGCCGCCGTCGCTCATCGACACCGACGAGCCGGCGACGACGGGCGGCTGACCCCGGGCGGCTCCGGCGGCGTCAGTCGTCGTGGATCGGCTGCGCCGGCAGCTTCTTCACCCGCGACTTCCGCTTGCGCCGGTCGGGGATCATCGACCGCATCTCCTCCAGCTTGCCGAAGCACAGCAGGCGGTCGCCGTCCTGGACGACCTCCTTGTGCCGCGGGTTCGGGATCACCGTCGCGCCGCGGTGCAGGGTCAGCACCGAGATGTCGCGCTCCTCGAGCCCGGACTCGCCGATCTTCTTGCCCACGATGTCGGCGCCCGCGTGCACCACCAGCTCGGCCACGCCGTACCCCGTCGAGACGCTGAGCCGCTGGCGCACGTCGATCTCGGGGAACGCCACCTGCTGCGCGATGTAGTCGATGATCGCCCCGGCGACGTCGAGCTGGGTCGCGGCCTCGATGCCCTCGAGGCCGGGGGAGGAGTTGACCTCCATGACCAGCGGTCCGTCGTTGCCCTCGAGCATGTCGACGCCGGCGACCCGCAGGCCCATGATCTGCGCCGCCCGGACCGCGGTGCGCTCGTACTCCTCGTCCAGCTGGACCGGCTCGACCGAGCCGCCCCGGTGCACGTTCGAGCGGAACTCGTCGCCCTGGGCGACCCGGCGCATCGCCGCCACGACCCGGTCGCCGACGACCAGCGCCCGGATGTCGCGGCCCTTGCTCTCCTTCACGAAGCGCTGGATCAGCACGTTCTGCTGGGTGCTGTGCAGGGTCTCGATGATCGCCTCGGCGACCTTGCGGTCCGGCGCCAGGATCACGCCGATGCCCTGGGTGCCCTCCAGCAGCTTGAGCACGACCGGGGCGCCGCCGACCCGCTCGATCGCCGGGATCACGTCCGCGCGGTCGCGCACGAACGTGGTCGCCGGCATCCCGATGTTGTGGCGCGACAGGATCTGGGTGGCGCGCAGCTTGTCGCGGCTGTTGGTGATCCCGTACGCCGGGTTCGGCGTGTAGACGTCCATCTGCTCGAACTGCCGGACCACCGCGGTGCCGAAGTACGTGATCGAGTTGCCGATGCGCGGCAGGATCGCGTCGTACGTCGAGAGCGGCTTGCCGCGGAACTGCAGGTCGGGCTCGTCGCCCGACAGGTCGATCGCGAACCGCAGGGTGTTGAGGACCTTCACCACGTGCCCGCGGTCCAGCGCGGCGGTGCGGAGGCGCTGGGTGCTGTAGGCGCGTGGGGCGCGGGACAGGATGGCGAGCTTCATGGCCGTGCCATTCAAGCAGGGACCGCGCTCCTGCCAAGATGGGCGGGTGCCGACCACCGCAGACCACCTCGTCGCCGGGTGGCGGGAGTGGGTCGGGCTGCCGGGCTGGGGCGTCGAGTGGGTGAAGGCGAAGCTCGACACCGGCGCCCGGAGTTCGGCCATCCACGCGTTCGACGTCCACGAGTTCGAGCGCGACGGGCAGACGTGGGTGCGGTTCTCGATCCATCCGTGGCAGCGCTCCGCCGAGGACGCCGCCACCGTCGAGAGCCCGGTGCACGACCGCCGCCGGGTGCGCAGCTCGTCCGGCCACACCACCGAGCGGTACGTCGTGCGGATGGACGTCACGCTGCTGGGCCGGACGGTCCCGACGGAGATGACGCTCACGAGCCGCGACCAGATGGGCTTCCGGATGCTCATCGGTCGCGAGGCGCTGCGGCAGGGGTTCGTCGTCGACCCGGCCCGGTCCTACCTGGGCGAGCGGCCCCCGCGCGCCGTACGGCGCCGCAACCGGGGCCGCTGATGGCCCGCGAGTCGTTCGCGATCGGGTCCGCCCGGGTGCGCGCGGGTGCCGCGCGCAACCTGGAGATCCCCATCACCCGGCTGATCACCGGCGCCGACGTGTCGCTGCCGGTGCGGATCCTGCACGGCCGGGAGGACGGTCCGGTCGTCTGGATCAACGCGGCCACCCACGGCGACGAGGTCGTCGGCGTCGAGGTGATCCGGCGCGTCCTCGCGGCGCTGTCCCCGAAGACCATGCGCGGCACGCTGATCGCCGTCCCGGTGGTCAACGTCCTCGGCGTCATGACGGGGGAGCGCTACCTGCCCGACCGGCGGGACCTGAACCGCTCCTTCCCCGGCTCGGCGCGCGGCTCGCTGGCCGGCCGGATCGCGCACCTGATGATGACCGAGGTGGTCGCCAAGTGCGAGGTCGGGATCGACCTGCACACGGGGTCGGACCGGCGTACCAACCTCCCGCAGATCCGCGCCGACCTCGACGACCCGCGGACCCGCGAGCTCGCGGCGGCGTTCGGCGCGCCGGTGATGCTGCACGCGCGGGTCCGCGACGGCTCGCTGCGGCACGCCGCCCGGGAGAGCGGCGCGACCGTGCTGCTCTACGAGGGCGGCGAGAACTGGCGGTTCGACGAGTGGGCGATCGCCGCCGCGACCGACGGCGTCCGCCGGGTGCTCGGGCTGCTGGGCATGGTCGACCCGCCGGACGAGGAGCCGCCCGGCCCGAGCGTGGAGTGCCGCACCAGCAGCTGGGTGCGGGCCCGGCACACCGGGTTCCTCCACCTCGACGTCGGGCTCGGCCAGCGGGTGGAGGCCGGGGACCGGATGGGCAGCGTGTCCGACTCGTTCGGCAAGACCCTGCGGCTGGTCCGCGCGCACCGGGCCGGCATCGTGATCGGCCGCAGCGAGGCGCCGGTCGTCAACGGCGGCGACGCCGTGGTGCACATCGCCTCGACCGATCCGGCCTGAGGGCCGCGCCGGTACGGCTCCTGGGCGCAGGAGTGGATCGCGGGACGTCGGGCACACTGGCGGCATGTCGCTCGGGTCACGACTGCTGCTCGTCCTGTCCACGCTCGCCCTCGTCGTCGGGTCCTGGAGCGCCGACGTGCCGGCCGCACAGGCCGCTCAGGAGTCGACCCGGCTGTCGCTCGACGCGCGGCCCGCGTACGCCGGCAACGAGACCACGCTCCTGGTCACCCTCGTCACCGGCGCCGGAGCGCCGGTCGCCGGCGCCCAGGTCACGCTGGAGCGGCGTACCGGCGGCACCTGGGCGCCCGTCGCGACGCTCACCACGGAAGCCGACGGCCGCGCCTCCCAGCCTCTGACGCTCGAGCGGAGCGCCGGGGACAACGTGGTGCGGGCGTCGTACGCCGGCGACGCCGAGCACGCGCCGGCCACGCGGCAGGCCCGTCTGGAGCTGAAGCGGCGGAGCACCACGGTCGTGGTCCGCGGGCCGGCGGAGGTGACGGACGGACGGTCGGTCCCGGTGAACGTGCGCTGGACGACACGGTCGGGCGCTCCGGTCGAGGGGCGGGTCTCGCTGTTCCGGGCGCTCGGCCGGGGCCCGTGGCAGAAGGTCCGCACGGTGCGCACCGACGGCGGTGGCCGTGCCGAGATCCGCACCACGCCGCGGCAGGACTCGCGGTGGCGGGCCCGCGCCGTGCGGCAGGCGTGGGTCGAGGGCGATCTCAGTCCGGTGCACCGCGTCGACAACGTCCCGCCCGGCGTACCCGTGAGGCTGCCGAAGGCGGCCCCCCGGCCACGGCGGGCGCTGCCGCCGCAGCCGCACGCCGTCGGGGCGGGCGCGAACGCCACGGTCGGCCGGATCCCCGACCGGGTGTGGCGGCAGATGACCGGCATCAGCTGGCACCGCGGCTGCCCGGTGGGCCGCGCGGGCCTGCGCCTGGTGCGGGTCAACTACTGGGACTACCGGGGATACGCGCGCCGGGGCGAGCTGGTCGCGAGCGCCGCTGCCGCGCGGGCGATGGGCGCCGCGCTGGCCGAGATGTTCGACCGCCGGCTGCCGGTCCGGGCGATGTACCGGGTGGACCGGTTCGGGTGGGGGAAGCGCTCGCGGGGCGGGGACGACTACGCGTCGATGGCGGCCGGCAACACCTCGGCGTTCAACTGCCGCGACGTCACCGGACGGCCGGGCGTGCGCTCGCCGCACAGCTACGGGCGGTCGCTCGACGTCAACACCTGGGAGAACCCGTACCGGTCCGCGCGGGGCACGGTCCCGAACACGTGGTGGCAGGGGCGGTCCCACCCGCGGATCGCCTGGCGGTCGCGGTCGCACGTCGTCGTCGAGCTGATGGCGCGGCACGGGTTCCGGTGGACCTACGGGCTCGGCGACACCCAGCACTTCGACTACATCGGCAGCCACGCCCGGGCGATGGTCGCGCCGAGGGCGTGTGACCGCTACTGCGACTAGGGTGCGGCCATGCTCGCGTTCCTGGTCGCCGGCGTGATCCTGGGGGTGCTCGCCCGGGTCCTGCACCACGAGCCCGACGACCCGAGCCCGGTGCTCACCGTGGTGCTCGGCGCGGTCGCGGCGGCCGCGGCGGGCGGGGTGATGAACCTGTTCCTCGGCGACGACCTCACCGCGCTCACGCCGTGGAGCTTCACCTCCTCCTGCATCGTGACGTTCGTGCTGCTCGGCCTCCTCGAGGGCGTGTGGTGGCGGCGCCCGTGAGCGCCTCTCCGAGCTCCTCCCAGGTCTCCGACTGCGTGTTCTGCTCGATCGTCGCGGGGGAGGGGCCGGCCGACGTCGTGCTCGACGAGCCGGAGCTGGTGGCGTTCCTCGACCGTCGTCCGGTGTTCAAGGGCCACGCGCTGCTGGTGCCCCGCGAGCACGTGGTGACGCTGCCGGACCTGCCCGCCTCGCTGCGCGACGGGTTCCTCGGCGCCGCGCAGCGGCTGGCCACCGCGATGGTCGAGGGCCTCGGCGCGCAGGGCAGCTTCGTGGCGATGAACAACGTCGTGAGCCAGTCCGTCCCGCACCTGCACTGCCACGTGGTGCCGCGGACCAAGGGCGACGGCCTGCGGGGGTTCTTCTGGCCGCGCACGACGTACGCCGACGGCGAGTCGGCCGAGTACGCCGCCCGGCTGCGCTCGGTGCTCTGAGCCGGCTCCGGTCGCGTAGCCGGACGTACCCACCGGGTGCGGCTGGGGTCGGTGTGACTCCTGAGGCGGCCCCGTCTCCGGACGCCGCCGATCGGTACGTCCGGCTCCGGGGTGAGGCCCCGGACCCCGTGTTACCGGCGGGTCACCGTCGCCTAGGGTGTGGTGCCGACAAGCCTGACAGCGAGACAGGAGCCACTCCCATGGGTCGTTTTGACGGACGGGTCGTCGTCGTCACCGGAGCCGCGCGCGGCATCGGGTTCGGGACCGCGACGCGGTTCGCGGAGGAGGGCGCGTCGGTCGCGATCCTCGACCTCGACGAGGCCAGCGCCGCCGAGGCGGCCGCCAAGCTGCCGCTCACCGACGGCGCGAAGTCCGTCGGCATCGGCTGCGACGTCAGCGACGCTGCCTCCGCGGAGGCCGCGGTCGAGCGGGTCGTCAGCGAGCTCGGCGGGATCCACGTGCTGGTCAACAACGCCGGCATCACCCGCGACAACCTGCTGTTCAAGATGTCCGAGGAGGACTGGGACCTGGTGATGAACGTGCACCTGCGCGGTGCGTTCCTCATGACCAAGGCCGCCCAGAAGCACTTCGTCGAGCAGAAGTACGGCAAGATCCTCAACCTGTCGAGCGTCTCCGCGCTCGGCAACCGCGGCCAGGCGAACTACTCCGCGGCGAAGATGGGCATCCAGGGCCTCACCCGCACCCTCGGCATCGAGCTCGGCCCGTTCGGCATCAACGCCAACGCGATCGCGCCCGGCTTCATCGCCACCGAGATGACCGACGCCACCGCGCGCCGGCTCAAGATGGAGCCCGAGCAGCTGCGCGAGATGACCGCACAGGCCAACCCGGTCCGCCGGGTGGGCTACCCCGAGGACATCGCCGCCGCGGCCGCGTTCCTGTGCAGCGACGAGGCGTCGTACATCACCGGGCAGACCCTGTACGTCGACGGCGGCGCCAAGCTCGGTTGACCGACCGGGACGATTTCTTGGCGCGCCTCCCGGCGTGCGACCATCGCGCCTGCACACTGGAAGTCGACCAGAACACACGAGTTTCACGAATCGGAGCGACCCGTGCGCCGTACCCCCTTGATCCCTGCCGTGCTCGTCGCGGCGAGCCTCGTGCTCGCCGGCTGCGGCGGCGGTAGCGACTCGTCCGACGGATCGTCCCCGGCCGCCCAGCGGGTCGCCGGCGGCGACGAGGTCGCCGCCACCTGGCCGCTGACGGGCCTGCCGGTCAGCGGCAGCGACGAGGTCGCCCAGGAGCACCCGGTGCTGGTCGCGAAGATGGACAACACCTACGCCAGCTCCCCGCAGATCGGCCTGGGGTCCGCGGACCTGGTCGTCGAGGAGCTCGTCGAGGGCGGCCTGACCCGGCTCGCGGCCTTCTACTACTCCGACATCCCGGACCGGGTCGGCCCGGTGCGGTCGATGCGCGCGAGCGACATCGGCATCGTCGGCCCGATCGGCGCCACGATGGTCACCAGCGGCGCCGCGAACGTCACGATCAACCGGATCAAGGGCGCGGGCATCCAGTTCTTCGCCGAGGGCTCGAAGGGCTTCGCCCGGGACAGCTCGCGCAGCGCGCCGTACAACCTGTTCGCAGACCTGCGCAGCGTCGCCGCGGAGGCGAAGACCGACGCGACCCGCCCCGACGACTACCTGCCGTGGGGGAGCGAGAGCGACTTCCCCCAGGGCCAGCCCGCGAAGTCGATCGCGGCGGTCTTCGGTGGCGGCCACACCACGAACTGGACGTACAACGGCAAGGGCTACGTCAACCAGAACACGTACGCCGCGCCGGGCGACACGTTCCCCGCCGACACCGTCCTGGTGCTGCGGGTGCAGGTCGGCGACGCCGGCTACCTCGACCCGGCCGGCAACCCGGTGCCGGAGACCAAGCTGACCGGCAAGGGCGAGGCGATGATCTTCCACGGCGGCCGGCTGGTCCGCGGCACGTGGGAGAAGTCCGACCTGACCGCGCCGCTGAAGCTGTCGACGAAGGCGGGCGCGCTGACCGTCCCGGCCGGCCACACCTGGATCGAGTTGGTGCCGGCCGCGAACGGCAACGTCACGTTCGCGAAGAAGTAGACGGCGCGAGGGCCTCGCCGGCGGACAGCTCGGCGCCGCTCTCGGCGAGGGCCCGGAAGCCGGCCAGGATGAAGCCGATCGCGGTCTCGACGTTCGCGGCCGCCTGCTCGGGGTCGTCCGCGCCGGACACCGACTCGCCGGCCGACGACATCGCGCCGAAGAAGATCCGGGCGAACGTCTGCAGCAGGTCCTCGTCGAGCTCCCAGTCGCCGGCCGCGATCACGGCCCGGACGATCTCGAGGACGTTCGCGAACGTCGAGCGCTCCTCCTGCTCCCGGAACCGCTCGTAACCGAGCACCGAGGGCCCCTCCTGGATCACGATGCGGCGGTAGCGCGGCTCCTGCACGACGGCGAGGAACGCGCGCAGGCCGGCGGTGGCCTTCTCCCACGGGTCGCGGTGCCCCTTGAGCGCCCGCTGGATCGCCCGCGCCGCGTCGTCCTCGACCCGCTCGAAGACCGCCTCGAACAGCGCCTGCTTGCCGCTGAAGTGGTGGTAGAGCGCGCCCTTGGTGACCCGCGCGCCGGCGACGATCGCGTCGAGCGACGTGGCGGCGTACCCGCTCTCGGTGAACAGCTCCTCGGCGACGTCGACCAGGGCCCGCTTCGTGGAGGCGGAGTACTGCTGGCGGCGGCTGGTCCCGGGCACGCCCGGGACCTTGGGCACGAGCCTGCTGACCGAGGACTTGCTCATAAGCCCCAGAGCGTAATACCGACCGTCGGTACGGGTGACTCGGATCACCGGAGCGCGGCTTGCATACCGTGAGTACGTCTCCGTAACGTGGGTACGTACTTACGGTATGTAAGTCGGTCCCCCGAAGGAGAAACCCATGACCTGGAAGTCCTTCCACTCCCGCGGAGAGATCCTCCGCGAGGTGATCACCGTGGCGAACCAGCGGCGTGACGGCCGGCTGCCGATGGACGTCGAAGGGGTCGCCGACACGTTCGGCGACGAGCTCACGCTGCTCGGCGCCCTGCAGCTGCGCTGGCACACCCGCCTCGCCGGCCGCATCGAGCGCGAGCTGATGCGGCAGCCGATGGAGCTCGAGGACGCCGTCGTCGCCGCGTGGCACGCGGTCGCCGACGAGCTCCCCGGCGTCCTGGCGATCGTCGACCACTACCGGGCGGAGCCCGCCGACGCCGCGATGGCCGACGCGATGCGCAAGTCGTCCCACAAGGAGCGGATCCTGCTGGCCATGATGGCCGGGCGGGTCAGCGCTCCCGACGCCGCCGCGGTGCGCGTCGGCGCGGCCATCGAGAGCCGCGCGCGGGCGACGTACCGCCCGGTGCACGTCCCCACCTCCCGCCGCGCCGACCAGCCCTCGCTGCTCGGCCGGCTCAAGGCGGTCCTCGCGGCCGCCTGACCCGACCCGGCAGCCCCGGCCCCGGCCCGCGTCCCTCCCCCCGAGCGCCGGGCCGGGGCTGCCGCATGCGCTGGTCCGGGCGCCGGTCCCGAGTGATCATGGAGGCATGACGGAGGCGCGCGCCGGGATGCTGCTGGTGGCCACGCCCGCGCTGCTCGACCCGAACTTCGCCGACACGGTCGTGCTCCTTCTCGACGTCGACGACCAGGGCGCCCTCGGGGTGGTGCTCAACCGCCCGTCCGGCGTCCGGGTGGGCGAGGTCCTGGAGGGGTGGGGCGACGTGGTCGCCGACCCGGACGTGCTGTTCCAGGGCGGGCCGGTCAGCACCCAGGGCGCGCTCGCGGTCGCCACGCTGCGCGCCGAGGACGACGTGCCGGTGGGGTTCCGTGCGGTCGAGGGCCGGCTCGGCCTGGTCGACCTCGACACCCCGATCGAGCTGCTCGAGGGCAGCCTGGACGGGCTGCGCATCTTCGCCGGGTACGCCGGCTGGGGCGCCGACCAGCTCGCGGGCGAGATCGAGGAGGGCAGCTGGTACGTCGTGCCCGCGCTGCCGCCCGACGTGTTCCGCGACGACCCCACCGACCTCTGGCGCGACGTGCTGCGCCGGCAGCCGGGTGAGATGGCGTGGCACTCCACACGCCCCTTCGACCCCGACTTGAACTGAGCCGCGGTGACGTACCCTTGGCCCCGTGACCACCATCGGCTTCTCGACAGACACGGACGTCCGCGAGGACCGACGTACCGTCCCGACCGACGAGGGTGACCACGAGCGCTTCTCGCACTACGTGGAGAAGGAGAAGCTCACCGAGGCGATGGTGATGGGCACCCCCGTCGTCGCCCTCTGCGGCAAGGTCTGGGTGCCCAGCCGCGCGCCGGAGAAGTTCCCGGTCTGCCCGGAGTGCAAGGAAGTCTGGGAGTCCCTCAAGGACGACGCGGGTTCCGGCGAGTGACGGGCCGGCCCGAAGCCGACCCGCAGCCCAACGCACTGACTCCGGCGTGGCCGGAGCGTGCCGCGTGGGGGACGGCGCCCTCCCTGCGCGCGTGGCAGTCGGCCGCGATGAAGCAGTACTTCGAGACCCACCCGCGGGACTTCCTCGCGGTCGCGACGCCGGGCGCCGGCAAGACGACGTTCGCGCTGTCGGTCGCCGCCGAGCTGCTCGGCCGCCGGATCGTCGACCGGGTCACGATCGTGGCGCCCACCGAGCACCTCAAGCTCCAGTGGGCCGAGGCCGCCGCCCGGGCGGGCATGCCGATCGACCCGACGTACGCCGCCGGCAAGGGCAAGACCTCCCAGGACTACGTCGGCATCGCGGTCACGTACGCCGGGGTCGCCGTGAACCCGCTGGCGATGCGGATCCGCACCGAGCGGTTCAAGACGCTGGTCATCCTCGACGAGGTGCACCACGCCGGTGACGCGCTGTCGTGGGGCGAGGGCGTCCGCGAGGCGTTCGAGCCCGCGACCCGGCGGCTGGCGCTGACCGGCACGCCGTTCCGCTCCGACGTGAACCCGATCCCGTTCGTGACCTACGCGCCCGGCGACGACGGGATCCCGCGGTCGGTCGCCGACTTCACCTACGGGTACGCCCACGCGCTGGCCGACCACGTGGTGCGCCCGGTGCTTTTCCTGGCGTACTCCGGCGAGATGCAGTGGCGCACCCGCGCCGGCGACGAGATCGCGGCCCGGCTCGGCGAACCGCTCACCAAGGACATGACGAACCAGGCGCTGCGCACCGCGCTGGACCCGAAGGGTTCGTGGATGCCCGCGGTGCTCGCGGCCGCGGACAAGCGGCTGTCGGAGGTACGCCGGCACGTGCCGGACGCCGGGGGGCTGGTGATCGCCACCGACCAGGACTCCGCGCGGGCCTACGCCAAGCTGCTCAAGGGCATCACCGGCGAGTCCGCGACCGTGGTGCTCTCCGACGAGAAGCTCGCGTCGAAGCGGATCAGCGAGTTCAGCGCGAACGACACGCGCTGGATGGTCGCGGTGCGGATGGTGTCCGAGGGCGTCGACGTCCCGCGGCTCGCGGTCGGCGTCTACGCGACCACCACCTCCACCCCGCTGTTCTTCGCCCAGGCGGTCGGCCGCTTCGTGCGGGCCCGGACGCGCGGCGAGACCGCGTCGGTGTTCTTGCCGTCGGTCCCGCTGCTCCTCGGCCACGCGTCCGAGATGGAGGTCGAGCGCGACCACGTGCTCGGCCGGACGATCACCAACGAGGACGACATCTTCGCGGCCGAGAACGACCTGCTCGCCCAGGCCAACGCGACCGAGGCGGCGTCGTCGGAGCTCGAGTTCTCGTTCGAGGCGCTCGGCTCCGAGGCCCGCTTCGACCGGGTCCTGTACGACGGCGGCGAGTTCGGCCACTCGGGCGAGGTGCACGTGGGCTCGGAGGAGGAGATGGACTTCCTCGGCATCCCGGGTCTGCTCGAGCCCGACCAGGTCCGCGAGCTGCTGCACTCCCGGCAGAGCGAGCGGGCCAAGAAGCAGAAGGCGAGCCGCCGCAGCGAGGAGGCCGCGGACTCGCTGGCCGAGGTCTCGACGCACGAGCAGCTCGCGATCCTGCGCCGCGAGCTCAACGGGCTGGTCGCCGCGTGGCACCACCGCACCGGCCAGGCGCACGGCATCACCCACGCCGCGCTGCGCAAGGAGTGCGGCGGCCCGGCCGCGGCGGTCGCCACCGCCGAGCAGCTGCGCGCCCGGATCGACCGGATCCGCGAGTGGGCCCTGCGCAAGACGTCCTGATCGTCCCTACAGTGGGCAGGTGCCGGCCGAGACCTCCCAGACGCTGGACCGCGGACTGCGCGTCCTGGACGTGCTGGCCGCGTCCACCGCGGGGCTGACCGTCACCGAGCTCGCCGCGGCCCTCGACGTCAACCGCACCGTGGTCTACCGGCTGGTGAGCACCCTCGAGCAGCACGCGCTGGTCCGCCGCGACCCGCGGGGCCGGCTGTACGTCGGCCTCGGGGTGCTGCACCTGGCCTCCGCCGTCCAGCCGGTGCTGCGCGACCTCGCCGTACCCGTGCTGCGGGACCTGGCCGAGAGCCTCGGCTGCACCGCGCACCTCACGGTCGCCGACGGCGAGGACGCGCTGGCGCTGGCGGTCGTCGAGCCGTCGTGGACCGACTTCCACGTCAGCTACCGGGTCGGCTCCCGGCACCCGCTGACCCGGGGCGCCGCCGGCAAGGCGATCCTGCTGGGCCGGCGGCCGGGCGCGGAGCCGTTCGCCGTCACCGAGGGCGAGCTCCAGCCCGGCGCCCGCGGCCTGGCCGCGCCGGTGACCGGCGTGGACGGGCTGGAGGCCAGCGTCGGCATCGTCACCATCGGCGACATCGACGTCGACGTGGTCGCCCCGCGGGTCCGCCGGGCGGCCGCCGAGGTCGCCGCGCGGCTGTCGTCCTAGCGGTCAGCCCACCCGCGACACGTGCTGGCGTGCGTGCGCGATCGCCTCCGGCGTGCTCACGAACAGGTGACGCTCGTGCGCGAGCCGGTCGTGGACGCCGAGCTCGCGCAGCACTCGCTCGTGCGCGGGCCGCACGCCCGAGAGCAGCACGGTGATGCCGCGTCCCTCCAGCCGGCTGACGGTGTCGGCGAGCACGTGCGCACCGGTCGCGTCGAGCGTGGTGACGTGCGACATCCGCAGGATCACCACGCGCACGTCGCTGACGTCGGAGAGCTCGAGCAGGAAGTCGTGCGCGGCGGCGAAGAACAGCGGGCCCTCGAGCCGGTAGGCCACGACGTGGTCGTCGAGCAGCGCCTGCTCCTCGGACCGGTGGTCCTCGTCCGCGGTCAGCGGCACCTCCTCGACCCGGGCGGTCGCGGCGGTCTGCCGGATGGCGACGAAGCCGGCCAGCAGGAGTCCGAGCAGGACGGCGGTGACCAGGTCGAACGCGAGCGTCGCGACCGCGGTGACGACCAGGACGGCGCCGTCGCCGCGCGTGGACCGCACGAGCGCGGACACGCTGGAGACGCGCACCATCTGCACCGCCGTGGCGATGAGGACCCCGGACAGCGCCGCGAGCGGGATGTCGCCGACCCAGCGGGCGACCACCAGGACGACGAGCAGCAGCACGACCGCGTGCGTGAGCGCGGCCAGCCGGGACCGCGCGCCGGACCGCACGTTCACCGCGGTACGCGCGATCGCCGCGGTCGCGGGCAGCCCGCCGAAGAGCGGGGAGCCGAGGTTGGCCAGGCCCTGCCCGATCAGCTCACGGTCGGGGTCGTGCCGCTCGCCGACGGTCATCCCGTCGGCGACGGTGGCCGAGAGCAGGCTCTCCAGCGCCGCGAGGGCCGCGACCGCGATCGCCGGCAGCACCAGCGTGCCGAGGTCGGAGAGTGGTACGCCGGGCAGCTGCGGGGCCGGCAGCCCGCTCGGGATGTGGCCCACGGGAGTGGCCCCGAGCCCGAGCAGCGAGTTCGCCGCCGTCGCCGCCACCACCGCCAGAGGGGCGCCCGGCAGCGTGGGCCGCACCCGGGCGAGCCCCAAGATCGTGACGACCACGGCGACCGTCAGGCCGAGCGGGACCCACCGCGGATCGCGCACCCAGCCCTCGACCGCGCGCCCGGCGAGCACCAGCACCTGCTCGGCGTGTGCGTCGACGCCGAGCGCCGCCGGCAGCTGCTGGAGCCCGATGATCGCGGCGATGCCGAGCGTGAACCCTTCGACGACCGGCACCGGGACGTAGCGCATGACCCGGCCGGCGCCGGCCCAGCCGAGACCGACCAGGACCAGGCCCGCAAGCAGCCCCACCACGAGGACGCCGTCGGCGCCGTGCGCGGCCACGATCGGCACCAGGACGACCGTCATCGCGCCGGTGGGACCGCTGACCTGGACGTGGCTCCCGCCGAACACGGCCGCCAGCGCGCCTGCAACGACAGCGGTCACCAGGCCCGCGCCCGCTCCCAGGCCCGAGCTCACACCGAAGCCCAGCGCCAGCGGCAGCGCCACCAGGCCGACCATCACGCCGGCCAGCGGGTCACGGCGCAGGTCGGCGCGCGACCAGTCCGAGCGCCGCGGCAGCAGGGCTGCGGCGCGGGTCGCGGCGCTCACCGCGGTGTCGGGGTCGACACCCGGGCCGGCGCGGCGTCGACGTGGACGATCCCGCCCAGAATCTGCCGGGCGGCGAGCAGGAGGTCGCGCACCTCGGGCACGCTCACCGAGTAGATGACCTCGCCGCCCTGCCGGAGGGAGACCACCAGCGACGTACGCCGCAGGACCGCGAGCTGCTGGGACAGGTTGCTCGGCTCGATGTCGATCTGCTCGAGCAGCTCGTGCACCGCGTGGTCGCGCTCGGAGAGCAGCTCGAGGATGCGGATCCGTGCCGGGTGGCCCAGCGTCCTGAAGAACTCGGCCTTGGCCTGGTAGAGGGGCACACCCATGGCTCGCACTCTACAACACATGAAGATGTGTTCATGCCGTGGTGGTCGTCGCGGCGCGGGCCAGGGGCCGCACCCGGTAGGGCACCTGGGTCGCCAGCGCGATCACCGTCGACGACCGGACGATCGCCGGGTGCTCGAGCACCGCGTCGATGACGCGCTGGAGGTCGGCGTTTGACCGGGCCACCACGCGCGCCCACATGTCGCCGGCCCCGGTGATCGTGTGCACCTCCAGCACCTCGGGGATCGCGGCGAGGTGCGCGCCGACCAGGTCGTGCCCGCCCTGGCTGGTCTCCTGGCGGATCTCCAGGGTCAGGAACGCCGTCACCGGGAAGCCCAGCGCCTCGGGGGAGAGGTCGGGTCCCCAGCCGGTGATCACCCCGGTCGCGGCGAGCTTGTCCAGGCGTGCCTGCACGGTGCCGCGGGCGACCCCGAGCCGGCGGGACGCCTCGAGCACGCCGACCCGCGGGTCGGTGGCGAACAGCTCGATCAATCTGCCGTCCAGGTCGTCCATCGGTCCGCCTCTCAGTGGACAAGTTGCGCAGCGTGTCGGCTCACTGTTGCACAGACTGCCCGGTCCCCACCACGCTGCGCCCATGACGTTGACACCTGACGAGCTCAAGGCCGACCTCACCCTCGAGCAGCTCAAGGAGCTGGTCGGGCTCGTGGAGTACGACGCCGCCCACGACCCGTTCCCGGTGACCGCCCAGGACGCGGTGTGCTTCGTCGTCGGCAACGCCACCCAGACCGCGACGTTCTACCAGCTCGCGCTCGGCATGGAGCTGGAGGCCTACCGCGGCCCGGAGACCGGCTGCCGGGACTCGAAGTCCTACGTGCTGCGCTCCGGCAGCGCCCGCTTCGTGTTCACCGGCGGGGTCACCCCGGACAGCCCGGTGCTCGACCACCACCGCAAGCACGGCGACGGGGTCGTCGACCTCGCGATGGAGGTCCCGGACGTCGACAAGTGCATCGACCACGCCCGGAGGATGGGCGCCACGATCCTGGTCGAGCCCCACGACGAGTCCGACGAGTTCGGCACGGTGCGGATCGCCGCGATCGCGACGTACGGCGAGACCCGCCACACCCTCGTCGACCGGTCGCGGTACGGCGGCCCGTACCTGCCCGGCTACGTCGCCGCCACCACCAAGGTCACCCGCCGCGAGGGCCACCCGAAGCGGCTCTTCCAGGCCATCGACCACTGCGTCGGCAACGTCGAGCTCGGCCGGATGGACGAGTGGGTGGAGTTCTACAACAAGGTGCTCGGCTTCACGAACATGGCCGAGTTCATCGGCGACGACATCGCCACCGACTACTCGGCGCTGATGTCGAAGGTGGTCGCGAGCGGCAACCACCGGGTGAAGTTCCCGCTGAACGAGCCGGCGATCGCGAAGAGGAAGTCGCAGATCGACGAGTACCTCGAGTTCTACGACGGCGCCGGCTGCCAGCACATCGCGCTGGCGACCAACGACATCCTGCGCAGCGTCGACATCCTGCGCGAGAACGGCATCGAGTTCCTCGACACCCCGGACTCCTACTACGACGACCCCGAGCTGCGCGCCCGGATCGGCGAGGTGCGGGTGCCGATCGAGGAGCTGAAGAAGCGCAAGATCCTCGTCGACCGCGACGAGGACGGCTATCTCCTGCAGATCTTCACCAAGCCGATGGGTGACCGGCCTACTGTGTTCTACGAGTTCATCGAGCGGCACGGCTCGCTGGGCTTCGGCAAGGGGAACTTCAAGGCCCTGTTCGAGGCGATCGAGCGCGAGCAGGAGGCTCGGGGGAACCTCTAGCCCCACGTACTCCCTTCTGGGAGGGAGCAACGCCCCGGCCGCCAGTGGCAGCCGGGGCGTTGATGCGTCGCCGGGCGTCGGGTCAGGCGAGGTCGCCGACCAGCTCCGCCTCCGCCTCCTCGGCGCCGTGCACGGGAGCCGCGCCGTCCAGCGCGCGGCGGATGACCGGCGTACCGGCGGCGATGATCACCACGCCGACGGCGATCGCGATCGCGCCGAACCAGAACGGCGCGTGCACGCCCTGGTGCTCGAACAGCTTCATCGCGACGTACGGGCCGACGGCGCCGCCGGTGAACCGGACGAAGGAGTACGCCGCGGACGCGACCGGCCGCTCGACCGGTGCGGCGCCCATGACGGCCTCGGTGACCAGCGTGTTGTTGATGCCGAGCAGCGCGCCGACCGTGACGATGCCGACGGTGATGACGGTCTCGCTCTCCGCGAACGCCGCCATCAGCCCCATCACCACCGCGAACAGCGCGAGCACGGAGGTCAGCGTCGGCAGCGTCCCGAACAGCCGCTGCAGCCACGGGGCGACGACCACGGAGGTGAACGCGAGCAGCACGCCCCACCCGAAGAACGTCCAGCCGATCTGCATGATCCCGTAGGTCGGCAGCGCGAACGGGCCGGCGGCCATCAGCGTGAAGAAACCGAGGTTGTAGAAGACCGCGACCAGCGCGAGCAGCAGCAGCGCCGGGTGCCGCAGGGCGCGGAACGGGTCGGCCAGCGACGTACGGCGTCCCTGGGGCGGTGTGGTCGGGAGGAAGAACGCGGTGGCGACGACCGCGATCGTCATCAGCGCGGAGACGCCGAAGAACGGCGCTCGCCAGGACTGCTCGCCGAGCAGGCCCCCGACCAGCGGGCCGGACGCGATGCCGAGCCCGAGCGCCGCCTCGAAGAGGATGACCGCCTGGGCGACCGAACCCTTCGACGACTGCACGATCGTGGCCAGCGCGGTCGCGACGAACAGCGCGTTCCCGAGGCCCCAGCCGGCGCGGAACCCGATGACGGCGCCGACGCTGTCGGACGATCCGGCGAGCGCGGCGAAGACGATGATCAGCACCAGGCCCGAGAGCAGGGTGCGCTTCGCGCCGATCCGGCTCGACACCACGCCGGTCACGAGCATCGCGATGCCCATCACCGCCATGTAGCTGCTGAACAGCAGCGAGACCTGGCTGCCGGTCGCGCCGAGGTCGGCCGCGATCTCCTTGAGGATGGGGTCGACGAGGCCGATGCCCATGAAGGCGATGACACAGGCGAAGGCCACCGCCCAGACGGCCCGAGGCTGCTTGAGCAGGGAACTCACGAACTTCCTTCCTGGAGGCTGGTGTCGCCGAGGACGGCGCGGAGCACGGCGACGGCCGTGCCCAGGTCCTCGGCGGTGATGGTGGGGTGGTCGGCGACGATGCCGGCGACGCGTGCGCCGAACGCCGCCCGGACCCGGGTCAGCTCGGCGCGCCCGGCGTCGGTGAGCGTGACGACCGAGGCCCGCGCGTCGTCGGGGTTCGGTGCCTTGCTGACCCAGCCCTCGTCGACCAGCTGCGTGACGGCTCCCGACATCGACGGCTGCGAGGAGCGGTCGAGGTCGGCGAGCCGGGTGATGCCCAGCGGCCCGAACTCGTCGAGGAGCGACAGGATCCGGATGCCGGCGGGCAGGTGCAGCTCCCGGCGTACGGCGCGGACCAGCCGCGCGGCGTGCACGACCAGGTCGCTGGCGAGCTCGGCGGCGGTGGTCACGGGGACATAATGCATCGGAAACCTATGCAATTCCCAGTCCGGCAGGATGTGGCCATGGCCACGTACGTCGGGTTCCTCCGCGCGATCAACCTGGGCGCGACCCGCAAGTTCCCCAAGGACGCGATCGCGGCCGCCGTCGAGGCGGTCGGCTTCAGCGGTGTCGAGACGTACATCAACACCGGCAACGTCCGCTTCGAGACCCCGCTGCGCTCCCGCGCGCGGATCGAGGCGGCGCTCGAGGACGCGTTCCTCGCGGACCGCGGGTTCGAGGTGCCGACGATCGTGTTCACCCCGGCCGAGCTGCGCGAGATCGCGGCCGACGCCGAGAAGTTCGCCGACGGCCACGAGGGCCGCCACTACGTCTCACTGCTCAAGAAGACACCGACGGAGGCGCAGATCGCCGCGATCCACGAGCGGTCGTCCGCGGAGGAGGTCGCCCGGGTCGGCGGCCGCGCCGTGCACCTGCTGCTCGGCTCGAACTATCACGAGGCGAAGCTGACCAACGCGGTCGTCGAGCGGCTCCTCGGCGTCGCCACCAACCGCAACCTCACGGTCATCCGGGCGCTGGCGGAGAAGTGGTGCTGACCGCCCCTCGCATGTAACGCGGGGTTAGCCCGACTAGGAACCCGCTGCAACGGGATCTCAGTTGGGACAACCCCGCGTTACAGCTGCTCCGGGACCAGGAGACGTCCACAGCAGGCCGCTCGAGCGCGTGTGTCCACCGCCCCGGGTCGCGCCCGGCGAAGCCCTGCGGCGAGCGCGCACCCTCGTGGGATGAAGCAGCCTCCGTTCGCGTACTACATGCCCCGGCAGCACGGGTTGATCCTGCGGCGGCAGGCCGTCGCCGGCGGGATGACCACCCACGAGGTCGACGGCCTGGTTCGGTCGGGGGAGTGGGTGGCCGTCCGCCGCGGCGTCTACACGACCCGGGCACACTGGGAGTCCCTCGACCCGTACGTCGGTCGTCCGCAGCTGGAGGTGTGGGCGGCGACCCTGACCACTCGGACGCCACACTTCGTCAGCCATGACAGCTCGGCGTACCTCCACCGACTCCCGATCCTCGAAGCGCGACCGCGGCTGGTCCACGTCACCCGGATCGGGGCACTGGGAGGCCGCACCCGCCACGGGATCAAGCACCACAAGGCGCCGGTCCTGGACGAGCAGATCGTCTTCATCGACGGCCATCCGGTGCTCGACATCCCACGGACCGTCGCCGACATCGGCCGCGAGCACGGGGTTCGGAACGGCGTCGTGGCAGCCGGCTCCGCGTTGCGGATGGGGGTGCCGCGGTCTGCCCTGCGCGCGGCCGTTGCGCCCATGCGCAACTGGCCCTACGTCACTCGCCCGCGACTCGCGGTCGAAGTGGCAGACCCGCGCTGCGAGAGCCCCGCCGAGGACCTCACGCTCCTGATGCTCACCCAGCTCGGCCTCGGGTTCATCCAGCCGCAGTTCGGCATCCAGGAGGGTGGTCGGTACGCCTGGGTCGACTTCCGGATCGGTCGTCATCTGGTCGAGTGCGACGGATGGGTCAAGTACCTGCGCCAGACGCTCGGCGGCTACGCCGACCGCACGCCGGAGGAGGTCGTGTGGGAGGAGAAACGCCGCCAGGACTGGCTCTGTGGCTTCAAGCTTGGCATGTCCCGTGTGGTCTGGGCCGACCTCCAGGAGGACACCTGGCAGGCGACCCAGGACCGCCTGCACCGCGAGATCACCGACACCAACACGCGATTCGGCACCTCGATCGACGACCTCGCGCCGTACGTCATCCGCCGTCCGCGGCACTGATTGCCGGGCTGTAACGCGGTGTTACGGCCACTGTGATCCCGTTGCAGCGGGTTCAGAGCGCCCCTAACACCGCGTTACATGCTGATCGGCGTCACTCGCCGCGGAAGACCGGCCGCCGCCGCTCGGTGAAGGCGCGCATGCCCTCGGCGACGTCGGCGGTGCGCAGCAGGACCGTCTGGCCGGTGCGCTCCCGCTCCAGGGCGTCCTCGAGCGGGCCCAGGGTGGCGGCGTTGATCGCCTTCTTGGTGGCCGCGAACGCCAGGGGAGGGCCGGCGGCGAGGCGGGCCGCGAGCGTGGCGACGGTCTCGTCGAACGACGCGTCGTCGACCACGTGCGAGACCAGCCCGGCGTCGTACGCCGCGGTGGCCGTCAGCGGCTCGGCCAGCAGCGCCATCCGCAGCGCCCGGGCCCGGCCGATCGAGGCCGCCACCAGCAGCGACGACCCGCCGTCCGGCATCAGCCCGATCCGGGAGAACGCCAGCAGGAACGACGCGGACGACGACGCCACCACCAGGTCCGCGGCGAGGGCGACCGAGCAGCCGACGCCCGCGGCGACACCGTTCACGGCCGCGAGCACCGGCACCGGGCAGGAGACGACGGCGCGCACCATCCGGTTCGCGCGGTCCAGGGCGCGGACGTCGAAGCGCAGGTGGGCGTCCTCGCCGGAGATGTCGGCGCCCGCGCTGAACGCGCCGCCCGCGCCGGTCACGACCACGGCCCGGACGTCGTCCCGCGCTGACACCGACTCCACCTCGGCGGCGAACGCCGACGACATCTCGTCCGACATCGCGTTGAAGAGGTCCGGCCGGTTGAACGTCAGCGTGAGGACGCCGTCCGCGACCGACGTCAGCAGGTCAGGCAAGGACGACACCGGCGGCCGCCATCTCGGACACGGCGGCGGCCGAGGTCTCGGGGTCGACCCCGGCGCACAGCGATTGCAGCAGCCGGGTGGGGAACCCCGCCGCGACCGCGTCCAGCGCCGTCGCCCGCACGCAGTAGTCGGTCGCGATCCCGCAGACGTCCACCGCGTCGATCTCGTGCGCGCGCAGCCAGTCGACCAGGGCCACGCCGTCCACCGACCGGCCCTCGAACCCGGAGTACGCCGCCGCGTGCTCGCCCTTGAGGAAGATCGCGTCGAACGGCTGCGGGTCCAGGTTCGGGTGGAAGGCCTCCCCGTCGGTGCCGACCTCGCAGTGCACCGGCCACGAGCTCGCGTAGTCGGGGGAGGACGACCAGTGCTCGCCCGGCGCCACGTGGTGGTCCTTGGTCGCCACCACGTGCGAGTACGACGGCGCGCCCGGCCCCTGGGCGACCCAGGCCCGCAGCAGGGTCCCGATGTCGGCGGCCACCGCGGCGCCGCCCTCGACCGGGAGCGACCCGCCCTCGCAGAAGTCGTTCTGGACGTCGGTCACGATCAACGCGCGCGTCATGCCCCGACAGTAACGGTCGGGATCACGGGCTCGCCCCGGGACATCTGCTGGATCGCGACCGGCAGCTCGTCCCGCGCGGCCCGGTGCCGGTCGCGGGCCGCCTCGAGCGACTCGCGCCCGACGATCTCGCCCGACCGGACCAGCGGCACCAGCAGCGGCCGGTCGTCGCCGTCGTCCTCCGGCGGCGCCCCGATGCCGATCACCTCGGCCTCGGCGACCCCCGCCGGCGACCGGCGCCGCAGCGCGTACTTCCGGCCGCCGACCGAGATCTTGTCCACGCTCTTCTTCGCCACCGACACCATCGCGCCGTCGTCGGACTCGCGCGCGACCAGCTTGTAGACGAAGCCGCAGGTCGGGTGCCCGCTCCCGGTCACCAGCTGGGTGCCCACGCCGTACCCGTCCACCGGTGCGGCCGCCAGCGCCGCGATCGCGTACTCGTCGAGGTCGCTGGTGACGATGATCCGGGTCGAGGTCGCGCCCAGGGAGTCCAGCAGCTCCCGCACCCGGAACGCCTGCACGGCCAGGTCGCCGGAGTCCAGGCGTACGGCGCCGAGCGCGACGCCGGCGATCTCCACGCCGGCCCGGACCGCGGCCTCGACGTCGTACGTGTCGACCAGCAACGTCGTCTCCGTCCCGAGCGAGAGGACCTGGGCGCGGAACGCGTCGGCCTCGCTGTCGTGCAGCAGCGTGAACGAGTGCGCGCTGGTCCCCGCGGTCGGGACGCCGTACCGCTGCCGGGCCGCGAGGTTCGACGACGTCGCGAAGCCGGCCACGTACGCCGCCCGCGCCGCCGCGACCGCCGCCTCCTCGTGGGTGCGCCGCGAGCCCATCTCGATGCACGGCCGGTCGCCGGCGACCAGCGTCATCCGCGACGCGGCCGACGCGATCGCCGAGTCGTGGTTGTAGATCGACAGCAGCACGGTCTCCAGCAGCACGGCCTCGGCGAACGTCGACTCGACGATCAGCAGCGGCGAGTACGGGAAGTAGGCCTCGCCCTCGGCGTAGCCCCACACGTCGCCGCCGAAGCGGAACGACGCCAGCCAGTCGCGCGTCGGCTCGTCCACCACGTCGGTGAGCACCTCCAGCGTGGCGGCGTCGAACGTGAACGACTCGATCGCGTCGAGCGCCCGGCCGACGCCCGCGACCACGCCGTACCGCCGGCCCTCGGGGAGCCGCCGGGGGAACAGCTCGAACACCGAGCGGCGGTGCGCCGTACCCGACCGGAGCGCTGCCTGGAGCATCGTCAGCTCGTAGTGGTCGGTGAGCAGCGCGGTGGTGCGAGAAACGGGGGGCACGAAGATCAGTGTGCCAACATGACTGTGCAAATATGGGTGGGTGACCGCGCCCGTCGAGGTCGAGCCGACCACCACCACCGATGAGACCGTCCAGACGGCCAAGCCGTGGGTGACCATCGTCTGGAACGATCCGGTCAACCTGATGTCCTACGTCACCTTCGTCTTCCAGAAGTACTTCGGCTACCCGAAGAGCAAGGCGGAGAAGCTGATGATGGAGGTCCACGAGGACGGCAAGTCCGTGGTCAGCCACGGCACCCGCGAGGAGATGGAGCGGGACGTGCAGGCGATGCACGAGTACGGTCTCTGGGCGACGATGGACAAGCAGGATTGAGTTGAGCTGCCAGAGATGAGCGCCTTCCACCGACACCGGCGCAGCAAGCTGATCATCGCGAACTTCACCGGCTTCGAGGCCGACCTGCTGCGCTCGCTCGCGGGCCAGCTGGTCGAGCTGCTGCGCAACGAGGCCGCGGTGCCCCGCGACGACGCGGACCCGTTCGAGGCGATGATGGACTTCTCCGGGCCGACCCAGGAGCCCGAGGACCCGGTGCTCGCCCGGCTGTTCCCGACGGCGTACCCCAACGACGAGGAGGCCGCCTCCGAGTTCCGGCGGTTCACCGAGGGCGCGCTGCGCGACGGCAAGGCGGCCGCGGCGATCTCGATCATCGAGGGGCTCGAGGAGGCCGGACTGCCGCCCGAGCTCACCGAGGACGGCCTGATGATCGACGTCGAGCTCGACGAGGCGACCGCGGAGGCGTGGATGCGGTCGTTCACCGACCTGCGCCTGGCGCTGGCGACCCGGCTCGAGGTCGAGGAGGGCGACGAGGCCTACTGGGCCTCGCTGCCCGACGACGACCCGCGCGCCCAGGCGCACGACATCTACGAGTGGGTCGGCTACCTCCAGGAGACCCTGGTCGGGGCGCTGAGCTCGTGATGGGCTGCTGATGCCGATCCCGCCGTTCGTGGCCGAGCTGCGCGCCCTGGTCGGCACCCGCCTGCTCTGGCTCCCGGGCGTGACCGCGGTGATCCGGCGCGGCGACGAGATCCTGCTCACCCTCCGGGCCGACGACGGCGAGTGGGCGCCGGTCACCGGGATCGTCGACCCGGGCGAGGAGCCGGCCGTCGCCGCGGCCCGCGAGGCGATGGAGGAGGCGAACGTCACGGTCACCGTCGACCGGCTGGCCGCGGTGACCGTCGTCCCGGACGTGGTCTACAGCAACGGCGACCGGTCGTCGTACCTCGACCTCACCTTCGCCTGCACCTGGGCCGGCGGTGAGGCGCGGGTGAACGACGACGAGAACGTCGACGTCCGCTGGTGGCCGGTCGACGGGCTGCCCGCGATGACGCCGTCGACGCTGGCGCGCATCGAGGCGGCGCTCGCCGATGAGACCGCGGCGAGGTTCACCCCACCGCCCTCGTAGGCTGGAGACGTGCTCACCATCGACCGCGCGACGTACGACGCCATCGTCGCCCACGCGAAGCGGGACCACCCGGACGAGGCGTGCGGCATCGTTGCGGGCCCGGCGGGTACCGACCGGCCGGAGCGGTTCGTGGAGATGGTCAACGCCGCCGGCAGCCCGACGTTCTACGAGTTCGACTCCACGGACCTGCTCCACCTCTACAAGGAGATGGACGCCAACGACGAGGAGCCGGTGGTGATCTACCACTCGCACACCGCGACCGAGGCGTACCCGAGCCGGACCGACATCGGCCTGGCGATGGAGCCGAACGCCCACTACGTGCTGGTGAGCACACGCGAGGCGGGGAATAACGAGGGCCCCGTGGAGTTCAGGTCGTACAGGATCGTCGACGGCGAGGTGACCGAGGAAGAGGTCACCGTGGTCGACGAGCTGCCCGCCAGAGACTGAGGAGTCACACCCCATGGCCATCGAGGTCCGGATCCCGACCATCCTGCGCACCTACACCGGGGGCGAGAAGGCCGTCACCGCCGACGGCGCGAGCCTGAGCGCGCTGATCGACGACCTGGAGGCCAACCACCCCGGCCTCAAGGAGCGGCTGATCGAGGACGGCGACCTGCGCCGCTTCGTCAACGTCTACATCAACGACGAGGACGTCCGGTTCCTCGGCGGCCTCGAGGCCGAGCTCAGCGACGGCGACCAGGTCGTCGTCCTCCCGGCCGTGGCCGGCGGCGCCCGGTAGGCATGACCCGGTACGACAACCTCCTCGCCTCCGTCGGCAACACGCCGCTGGTGGGGCTGCCCCGACTCTCGGCCCAGCTCTCGGGGCCGGGCGGCGACGTCCGGCTCTGGGCCAAGCTCGAGGACCGCAACCCGACCGGCTCGATCAAGGACCGTCCGGCCCTGAAGATGATCGAGGAGGCCGAGAAGGACGGCACGCTGCGTCCCGGCTGCACGATCCTCGAGCCGACGTCCGGCAACACCGGCATCTCGCTGGCGATGGCCGCGAAGCTCAAGGGCTACCGGATCGTCTGCGTGATGCCGGAGAACACCTCCGAGGAGCGCCGCCAGCTGCTGCGGATGTGGGGCGCGGAGATCGTCTCCTCGCCCGCGGCCGGCGGCTCCAACGAGGCGGTCCGCGTCGCGAAGAAGGTGGCCGCCGAGCACCCCGACTGGGTGATGCTCTACCAGTACGGCAACGCCGCCAACGCCCTCGCGCACGAGGAGGGCACCGGCCCCGAGCTGCTCGCCGACCTCCCGTCGATCACGCACTTCGTCGCCGGGCTGGGCACCACCGGCACGCTGATGGGCGTCAGCCGGTTCTTCCGGGCGCACAAGCCCGACGTGCGGATCGTCGCCGCCGAGCCGCGGTACGGCGAGCTGGTCTACGGCCTGCGCAACCTCGACGAGGGCTTCGTGCCCGAGCTGTACGACGCCTCGCTCATCGACTCCCGCTTCTCGGTCGGCCCCCGCGACGCCGTCCGCCGGGTGCGCGAGCTGCTCGAGCTCGAAGGCATCTTCGCGGGCATCTCCACCGGCGCGATCCTGCACGCGGCGCTGGGCCAGGCCGCCAAGGCGGTCAAGGCCGGCGAGAGCGCCGACATCGCGTTCGTGGTCGCCGACGGCGGCTGGAAGTACCTGTCCACCGGCGCCTACGAGGGCACCGTCGACGAGGCCGAGGACCGGCTCGAGGGCCAGCTCTGGGCGTAGGCGCGGGTTTCGGCGGTC
>NZ_BAAAJE010000002.1:431347-605786 GCF_039526625.1 Nocardioides aquiterrae | reverse complement strand
CCCGGCGCCTCAGTCCAGGCTCGCCGGCTCGGACCGCACCAGGTCCGCGTCCGGCTCCATCATCGAGCGGGCGGCGGCCAGGGTGCTCTCCAGGTAGGACCGGCAGCCGTCGGCGTCGCCGAGCTCGAGGGCGTACATCGCCGCGGTCACGCCCTGCACGATGTTGTCGTTGATCTCGATCGTCTGCCTCCGGCGCAGCGCGGCCTCGCTCAGCCGCACGGCGGTGGCCTCCCGCTCCCGCTCGGCGAGATACTGCTCGGTGATGTCGACGCAGGTCCCGCGCATCCGCTCCGGTGCGCCGTCGGCGCCCATCACCACCTGGCCGTTCGACCGCAGGTAGCGCACCTCGCCGTCCGGCCGCACGATCCGCTCGATCATCTCGTAGGGCTCACCGGTGGCGTAGGAGTGCTGGTGGATGCCCTGGATCTTGTCCCGGTCGTCGGGGTGGATCATCGACAGGAACCGCTCGTAGGAGGCGTTGAAGGACTGCGGCTCGTAGCCGTAGATCCGGTAGAGCTGGTCCGACCAGCGGTTCGTGTCGGTCGGGATGTGCCAGTCGTAGTCGCCCATGTTCGCCAGCCGCTGGGCGTTGTCCATCCGCTGCTGCAGGAGCTCCAGCTCCTCGTCGGCGCTCATGGGGCCGATTGTGGACCTCTCAACGCGTCAGCGTCAGCGAAAGGTCCGAGTCGAGGTCGCTGCCCGGCACCGCCGGGAGCCCCAGGAGGGAGGCCGCGAGGTTGGCCACGTCGCCGTTGCGCACCGGCTGCTTCCCGGCGTACGACGGCCGCGCGGTGCCCGGGTCGCGGTAGGCGGGGTTCAGGTCGTACAGGTCCGCGCGGTCCACGCCGGCGCCCCAGGTGAGGAACGGGATCCGGTAGTTCTCGAGGTCGCGGCGGGCCGAGTGGTCGGTCGCACCGGTCTTGAAGCCGTGGTCCGCGGTCAGGATCACCGTCACCGAGGAGCCGTCGAGCGCGTCCAGGAGCGTGCCGAGCTGGGCGTCGGTGCGCTTGACCGCGCCGAGGTACCTGGCGGACATGCCGCCGTACGCGTGCCCGTAGCGGTCCGGCAGCGAGACGTGGAGGAACGTGAACGTCGGCGCGCCGTCGCGCAGGTCGGCTCGGGCCAGGGACACCAGCTTCTTCTGGTTCTCGTTCTCGGTGAACGTGTCGATGCCCTTGGGCCAGGACCGCTCGTAGAGGCCGAACTTCTCCTTGGTCGTGTACAGCGCGGTGGTGCCGCCGTCGGCGTGCACGGCGCTGAAGACGGAGGCGACGCCGTGCCCGGCGGCCTTCTGCACGGTCATCGACGGGCGGTCGTCGTCCCAGGTCACGCCGTGCCCGCCCTTCGCGGCGGCGATCCGGCGGCCGGTCATCATGCTGGTGTGGTTGGGCAGCGTGACGGTCTGCTCGACCTCGGTCCGCGCGTTCAGCGTGCCGGCGCCCTCGTCGAGCAGCCGGTGGAACGTCGGCGCCCCGGTGGCCCCGAGCTGCTCGATCGCGCTCACGTTGAGGCCGTCGACGGAGATCGCCAGCACCTGCACCTCGCTCGGCCCGGGCGCAGTGCGCTGCTCGTCGGCCGGCGCGACGATCGTGGTGAGGGCGAGGACGGCGGTCGCGAGGGCGTGGAACACGCCGCCACGCTATCCCGCGTGACGGCCGTCTCCCGTGACCTCCGTCGCGTGCCCATGCGGCGGAGGGCGCGAGGACCTAGCCTTTCGTTCGTGCGCACGACGACCGCCGACCTCCGGGACGCCCCGATCGGCATCTTCGACTCCGGCTTCGGCGGGCTGACCGTCGCCCGGTCGGTCATCGACCAGCTCCCGCACGAGTCGATCGTCTACGTCGGCGACACCGCCCGGCAGCCCTACGGCCCGAAGCCGATCGGCGAGGTGCGCGAGTACGCGCTGGAGTGCCTCGACCACCTCGTCGACCTCGGCGTGAAAGCCCTGGTCATCGCCTGCAACTCCGCCTCGGCGGCGATGCTCCGCGACGCGCGCGAGCGGTACGACGTGCCGGTCGTCGAGGTGATCCTCCCCGCCACCCGGCGCGCGGTGGCCGCGAGCCGCACCGGTCGGATCGGCGTGATCTGCACCCGCGCCACCGCCGAGTCCCTGGCGTACGACGACGCGTTCGCGGCCGCCCCGCACGTCCGGCTGTTCACCCGCGCCTGCCCGCGGTTCGTCGACTTCGTCGAGGCCGGTGTCACCGGCGGCGACGAGCTGATCGCGGTCGCGCACGAGTACCTCGACCCGCTGACCACCGAGGGGGTCGACACGGTCATCCTCGGCTGCACGCACTACCCGCTGCTCACCGGCGTCATCTCCTACGTGATGGGCGACAACGTCACGCTGGTCAGCAGCGCCGAGGAGTGCGCGAAGGACGTCTACAAGATGCTCACGCAGACCGACCTGATGCGGCCGGGCGGCGAGCCGACGTACACCTTCCTGACCACCGGCTCGCCCGAGGAGTTCGAGACCATCGGCCGGCGCTTCCTCGGCCCGGAGATGGCCGGCACCCGCCAGTTCGTCGGAGGCATGGCGTGAGGCTCACGGTGGTGGGCTGCAGCGGGTCGTACCCGGGCCCGCACTCGCCGGCCAGCTGCTACCTGATCGAGACCGACGCCGACGGGCGCACCTGGCGGGTGCTGCTCGATCTCGGCTCCGGCGCCCTCGGCGCGCTGCACCGGTACGCCGACCCGCTCACCGTCGACGCCGTGCTGCTCAGCCACCTGCACGCCGACCACTGCCTGGACCTGTCCGGCTACTACGTGCTGCGCAAGTACCACCCCGAGGGCCCGCAGCCGCGGATCCCGGTGTGGGGGCCGGCCGGGACCGCGGACCGGATGGCCCGCGCGTACGACCTCCCGCTCGACCCGGGCATGCACCACGAGTTCGACTTCCGGGAGTGGGACGGCCCGGTCGAGGTCGGGCCGTTCGCGGTCACGCCGGTGCCCGTCGCGCACCCGGTCGCGGCGTACGGCCTGCGGATCTCGGCCGACGGCGCCACCCTGGCCTACACCGGCGACACGGGGCCGACGGCGGCGCTCGACGAGCTGGCCCGCGACGTCGACCTCCTCCTGGCGGAGGCGTCGTTCCGGTCGACCGACGCCAACCCGCCCGACCTGCACCTCACCGGCACCGACGGGGGCCTGGTCGCCAAGCGGGCCGGGGTGCAGCGGCTGGTGCTCACCCACGTGCCGCCGTGGTTCGACCCCGAGGCCGCGCTCGCCGAGGCGGCCGCCGTGTACGACGGGCCGATCGAGCTCGCCCGCGCCGGCTCGGTCTACGAGCTGTAGACGCGGGTCCGGATGCCGTGGAGCATCCGGCGGGTCATGACCGCGCTCACCACGGACAGCAGGCGCACCGTCCAGCGGGCCCGGCGGCCCCGGGTCCGGTAGCGCTCGCCGACGACCAGCTCCGAGCCGTCCGGCGTCGGGCGGACGTCGAAGGTCCAGGTGAACTCGTACGCCGGGCTGGTGCCCTGCAGCACCAGCGCCGAGCCGTCCCGCACCGCGGCGACGTCGAGGGCGACCTGTGGGTGCAGGTGGACCTGGTCGCCGACCCGCGGGTGCTGCCACTCCTCGTGGACCCGGTGCGCGTTCGTGATGTCGCAGCCGAGCAGGTTCTCCAGCCAGCTGTAGCTGTAGAAGCCGCCGCGCTCCTGGCCGATCTGGGCCACCCACGGCCAGACGCGCTCCGGCGGGGCCAGGATCCGGACGCTGCGGGACGTCGTCGTCGTGCTCATGCCCCGAGTCCACTCGCTGCCGGCTGCGAGCGGCAGGGTCATCGGTCCCAGGTTCGGGCCGTCTGCAGCATCTCGTCCATCGTCGGCTGGATCGGCAGCGACTGGGGGGACGTCATCGTGTCCACGAGCGCCGGTGGGAACATCTCGCGGATCCGCGCGGCCCGGTCCGCCATCCCGGGGAACTCGACGTCGACCACCGTGGCCTCGGGCTCGTGGCGGCCGTCCGTGGTGATGACCACCGGGTCACTGCCACCGGAGACGAGCTCCGCGTCGGCGCCCGTCGTGTACGCACCACACAGGAGGAAGGCGTAGATCTCATCCTCGGTCCGGTCCCGGCCCTGCACCTTCATCCCGCAGAGCACCACCTGGCCGTCCTGGACCGGCGCCATCAGGTTCTCGCGCACCTTCGGCATCGCCTGCAGCTGGCCGAGGAGCGACCGGTGCCCGGAGCTCGACGTCCGCTCGGACCGGCCGGCGGCCACCTGCGGATCGCGCGCGCCCGGGTCGGCGTGGATCGCGAGGAGACCGCCGGCCACGAGGACCAGGGCGCCCACACCGACGACACTGACGCGGTGTCCGTCCACGACGCCTCCCTTCTGCTCGTGGGACGCGCCGCTGCCGGGCCCGGTTGCCGTGCCCCCGGAGGCAGCGCAGGTAGGCCTAGCTCAATCCAGCGTCGTGGATTTCGAGACACGCCACGCGCCCCGTCACTTCGTGCCGGTGCGCGTCGGCGCCCTCAATCTCCCGACGTCGTCCGGACTTCGCTAGCTCAGTCCGGCGTCGTGAACACAGATCGCGATCTGGACCCGGTTGGTGACCTGGAGCTTGTCGAACAGCCGCGACACGTGCGCCTTCACCGTGGGCACGGAGAGGTAGAGGTCCCGGGCGATCTCCGCGTTGCTGAGGCCGCGGCCGACGGCGAGGGCGACGTCGCGCTCGCGGTCGGTCAACAGCGCCAGCCGGGCCTCGGCGCCGGCGGCGCGCGCCGCGGCCGCGGTGGCGGTGTCGTCCGGCTCGTCGCGCAGCCGGCGGATCAGCGTGCGGGTCACCGACGGCGACAGCATCGGCTCGTCGTCGACGACCTTGCGGATCGCGTCGACGATCTGCGGGGGAGGGGTGTCCTTGAGCAGGAACCCGTCGGCGCCCGAGGCGAGCGCGTCGACGACGTGCTCGTCGGCGTCGAACGTCGTCAGCACGATCACCCGGGGCGGGTTCGGCCGGCTGTGCAGGGCCCGGGTGGCCTCCAGGCCGTCCAGTCGGGGCATCCGGATGTCCATCAGCACCACGTCGGGCTCGAGGTCCCGCGCGAGCCGGACGCCCTCGTGGCCGTCGCCGGCCTCACCGACCACCTCGATGTCGCGCTCGCCGCCGAGCATCAGCGCCAGCGCCGACCGCACCAGCGGGTCGTCGTCGACGAGCAGGACCGTCGTCATGCGGCCCACGGTATCCAGCCGTGCAGGACGAACGTCGAGCCGTCGCGGCCGTGCGCGAGCCGGCCGCCGCGCAGCTCGGCCCGCTCCGACAGCCCGACCAGGCCCAGGCCGGCGCCCGGGGTGCGGGTCGGCCCGAAGCCGACCGGGTTGCGCAGCAGCACGTCGATGCCCGCGTCGGGCGAGCCGCTCACGCGGACGGTCAGCAGCGCGCCGGGCGCGTGCTTGCGGGCGTTGGTGATGCCCTCCTGCACGATCCGGTAGACGGTGCGGCCGGCGGCGTCCGGGACCGGCTCGTGCACCAGGTCCTCGAACTCGATGCGCACGCCCGTGCCCTGCGCGTCCTCGACGAGGTCCGGGAGGTCGGCGTACGTCGGCTGCGGCGTCAGCAGCCGCTCGCCGGTGACGCCGTCGCGGAGCACCCCGAGCACGCCGCGCAGGTCGGTCAGCGCCTCGTGCGCCTTGTCGCGGATCACCTCGGCGCTGGCCCGGACCTCCTCCGCCGACAGGTCCTGCCGGTAGGCCAGCGCGCCGGCGTGCATGGAGATCTGCGAGATGCGGTGCGCGAGCACGTCGTGCATCTCCCGGGCGATCCGGGCCTGCTCCTGACCGCGCGCCTGGCTGACCCGGAGCTCCTGCTCGGACTCGGCGCGCTCGGCGCGGTTGCGCAGCGTCCAGATCAGCTCGCGCCGGGAGCCGATGTACATGCCCCAGCCGAGCACGGCGCCGGTGGCGATCGCGTTCGCGATCAGGATCAGCCAGACCGGGTCCTCGTCGCTGGAGGTGATCGAGCTGAAGAGCTGCGCGGACGCGAAGTTCACCGAGCCGACCAGGGCGATCTCGCGCCAGCGCCGGCGGGTCGCCACCGACGCGGCGGCCAGCACCGCGGGCCCGGCCGCGACGCCGGACACCCCGCCGACCACGGCCGTCACCAGCGCGATCGCGACCGGCGCGCGCCGGCGGAAGGTCACCACCACGTACATCGCGGCGCCGGCCAGCAGGTCGGCGACCCACCAGGCGTGCGAGACGTCGGCCTCGTGCTGCTGGACCGGCAGCCACGCGAGCGCGCTGATGCCGAGCATGAGCACGACCCGCCAGGCGTGGCTCCACCAGCGCAGGGGCGGCTGGTACTCGCACGGGTCGGGTCGCTCCACGCGGCTCAGGCTAGGACGGCGTCCGCCGCGACGCAGGCGCCCGGGGTCGGTCCTGGGCCCCGGTGCACCCCTACTTTGGTCATCGGCGCCCCTCCGCGCGTCCGATGCGGGCCCGCGCCGGCTCGGGCAGGGTGGTCCCATGATCGTCGTCGAGAACCTGACCAGGAAGTACGGATCGTTCACCGCGGTGGACGACGTGAGCTTCGTGTGCCAGCCCGGGCGGGTGACCGGCTTCCTCGGACCGAACGGGGCCGGCAAGACCACCACCATGCGCGTCATGGTCGGCCTCACCCCGGCCACCGCGGGACGGGTCACCATCGGGGGCCACCTCTACCGGGACATCCCCAACCCCGGCCGCCACGTCGGCGTCCTCCTCGACGCCTCCGCGCAGCACGCCGGCCGCACCGGCCGGGAGATCCTCGAGCTCGGCGCCCGCACCATGGGCCTGCCGGGGTCGCGGGTCGACGAGATGATCGAGCTGGTCTCGCTGACGCCGCAGGAGGCGAAGCGCCGGCTGCGCAACTACTCCCTCGGCATGAAGCAGCGGCTCGGCATCGCGCACGCGCTGCTCGGGGACCCGTCGGTGCTGATCCTCGACGAGCCGGCGAACGGGCTCGACCCCGCGGGCATCCGCTGGATGCGCGGTCTGCTGCGGGGGTACGCCGAGCGCGGCGGCACCGTGCTGCTCAGCAGCCACCTGCTGCACGAGGTGGAGCAGATCGCCGACGAGATGATCCTGATCGGCAACGGGCGGATCGTCGCCCAGGGCGACAAGAAGACGCTGCTGGCCGGGGCGGCCAAGGGTGCGGGCGCGACGACGTTCGTGACCGCGCTGGACAACCATGCGCTCGCCGAGGCGCTGCGGGCGAAGGGCGTCACCGTCGCCAGCGCCGGCGAGGGGCTGCGCGTCGAGGCCGAGCCGGTCGAGGTCGGCCGCACCGCGCTCGAGGCCCAGGCGGTGCTCACCGACCTGCGCGGCGCCGAGGGCGGCCTCGAGGAGCTGTTCCTCGAGCTCACCGCCGAGACGCAGCGGGAGCACGTGGCATGAGCGCCTCCACGCCCGCCCTGGGCCACGCCATCGACATCTCGTCGACCACGCCGACGCCGTTCCTCCGCCTGGTCCGGGTCGAGATGCGCAAGGCCTGGGACACCCGGGCCGGCCTCTGGCTGCTGCTCTCGACCGCGCTGCTCTGCGCGGCCGTCATGGTGATCCAGCTCGCCGTCGGCATCACCCAGGCCGACGTGTTCCTCACCTACAACAGCTTCCTGACGTCCACGAACTTCTCGATCGGCGTCCTGCTGCCGGTCATCGGCATCATGCTGCTCACCAGCGAGTGGAGCCAGCGCACCGCGATGGTCTCCTTCTCCCTCGAGCCGCGCCGGCCCCGGGTGGTCCTCGCCAAGCTGGTCGTCGGCCTGGTCCTCGCGGTCGCCGCGGTCGCGATCGCGCTGATCCTGGCGACGCTGTGCAACGCCGTGTACGGCGTGCTGTCCGACGACCCGACCGTGTGGAACGCCAGCGTCGCGCACACCTCGGGGTTCGTGCTGCTCCAGGTGATCGGGATGCTCACCGGCTTCGCGTTCGCGGCGCTGCTGCTCAACACCCCGGCCGCGATCGTGATCTACATGGTCTACTCGTTCGTCCTGCCGGGGCTGTTCGAGATCGGTGCGCAGCTGATGGACTGGTTCGACTCGATCCGCCCGTGGATCGACTTCAACAACGCCCAGAACCCGCTCGTGGACGCGACCATGACCGGCAAGGACTGGGCGTACTTCGCGACCTCCGGGTTGATCTGGCTGGTGGTCCCGCTGGCGATCGGGTTCTGGCGGGTCCTCCGGGCGGAGGTGAAGTGATGACGGCGGTGCTCGACCTCTCGCGCACGCCGCGCACGCCGTTCCACCGGCTGGTGCTGGTCGAGCTGCGCAAGTCGTACGACACCCGGGCCGGCTTCTGGCTGCTCGCGGTGATCGGCCTGCTCGTGCTGGCCGCCGAGGTCGTCGTGCTCGCCGTGGTCACCACCCAGGACGAGTCCGCGTCGTTCGGCGACTTCATCAACACGGCGGCACTCCTGACGTCGTTCCTGCTGCCCGTGCTCGGCATCATGGTGCTCACCGCCGAGTGGAGCCAGCGGACCGCCATGGTCACGTTCGCGCTCGAGCCGCGCCGCCCGCTGGTGATCGCGGCGAAGGCGCTCGTCGGGGTGGTCCTCACCCTCCTGACGGTGGCCGTGTCGATCGCGATCGGGCTGGTGTGCACGCTGCTCTACGGCCTGATCGAGGGGCACGCGGACTGGACCTTCGGGTGGTCCGAGTTCTTCGCGTTCCTCATCACCCAGAACCTCGCGATGCTCGGCGGCTTCGCGCTGGCCGCGCTGTTCCTGAACACGCCCGCCGCGATCGTGGTGTTCTTCGTCTACAAGTGGGTGCTGCCCGGCCTGTTCGAGATCGGCGCCGCGCTGATCGGGTGGTTCTCCGACATCCGGATGTGGCTGGACTTCCAGACGGCGCAGACGGTGATCTGGGACATGTCCGGCTCGGCGGAGGAGTGGGCGCAGCTGGTGGTCTCGGGGCTGATCTGGCTCGGCCTGCCGCTGGCGCTCGGCGTCGCGAGGGTCCTCCGGGCCGAGGTGAAGTGACCCCGCACTAGGGTCGGAGCATGACCACTCCCCGTGAGGACGGCCGCGCCGACGACGAGCTCCGCCCGATCAAGATCACCCGCGGCTGGCTCGACCACGCCGCCGGCTCGGTGCTCATCGAGTTCGGCCGCACGCGGGTGCTCTGCGCCGCGTCGGCGTCCGAGGGCGTCCCGCGGTGGCGCAAGGGGTCGGGCCTGGGCTGGGTGACCGCGGAGTACGCCATGCTCCCGGCCGCCACCAACACGCGCTCCGACCGCGAGTCGGTGAAGGGCCGGATCGGCGGCCGCACCCACGAGATCAGCCGGCTGATCGGCCGCTCGCTGCGCGCGGTCATCGACTACCAGGCGCTCGGCGAGAACACCATCCAGCTGGACTGCGACGTGCTCCAGGCCGACGGCGGCACCCGCACCGCGGCGATCACCGGCGCGTACGTCGCCCTCGCGGACGCCGTCGCGCACCTCCGCTCGACCGGCGCGCTGCCCGCCAAGGATGCGGCAAGCCCGCTCACCGGCTCCGTGGCCGCGGTCAGCGTCGGCATCATCGACGGCGTACCCCGCCTGGACCTGCCGTACGTCGAGGACGTCCGCGCGGAGACCGACATGAACATCGTGATGACCGGCGACGGCAAGTTCGTCGAGGTGCAGGGCACCGCCGAGGGCGCGGCCTTCGACCGCGCCGAGCTCGACGCGCTGCTCGCGCTCGGCGAGAAGGGCTGCGCCGACCTGACCCGTCTGCAGCAGGAGGCGCTCGGCCGATGAGGGGGCAGCGGTGAAGGTCTTCCTCGCTTCGCGGAACGCCAAGAAGATCGAGGAGATGGAGCGGATCCTCCGCGAGCACCTCCCCGACATCGAGGTCCTCGGGCTCGACGACGTGGCGCACTACGAGGAGCCGGTCGAGGACCAGCCGACCTTCGAGGGCAACGCGCTGCTCAAGGCCCGCGCCGGCCTCGCCGCCACCGGGCTGCCGTCGCTCGCCGACGACAGCGGGCTGTGCGTCGACGCCCTCAACGGCATGCCGGGCGTGCTCTCCGCACGGTGGTCGGGCCAGCCGAAGGACGACGCCCGCAACAACCGCCTGCTGCTCGACCAGCTCGCCGACGTGCCCGACGAGCGGCGTACCGCGCACTTCCAGTGCGCGGTCGCGTTCGTCCACCCCACCTGCGAGCAGCTGACCAGCGGCGTCATGCCCGGCCGGGTGGTCCGCGAGGTCCGCGGCACCGGCGGGTTCGGCTACGACGTGCTCTTCGAGGCCGACGACCGGCCCGGCCTCACCACCGCCGAGCTGTCGCGGGAGGACAAGGACGCGATCTCGCACCGCGGCTGGGCGCTGCGCCGGATGGCGCCGATCGTCACGCGGATCCTGGGTGGTCCCGGCCCCGCCTGAGTGCGCCCGGAGAGACTCGAACTCTCACTGGCCAGGACCTAAACCTGGGGCCTCTACCGATTGGGCTACGGGCGCGCTGCTGCAGTCTTCCACGCGTGCGGGGTTCGGCGGTCAGCAGCCGAACCCCTCAGGCGCCGTTGCCCGGCTGCTCGTCGGCCAGGTTGAGCTTCAGGTCCTTGCGCAGCTTGGCGACGTGGCCGGTGGCCTTGACGTTGTACTGCGCGAGGAACACCTTGCCGTCCTCGTCGACGACGACGGTGGAGCGGATGACGCCCTCGACGACCTTGCCGTAGAGCTTCTTCTCGCCGTACGCGCCGTACTCCCGCAGCACGGTCTTGTCCGGGTCCGAGAGCAGGGTGATGGTCAGCCCGTCGCGCTCGCGGAACTTCGCCAGCTTCTCCGGCTTGTCGGGGGAGACGCCGACGACCTCGTAGCCCTCCGCCTGCAGCGAGGACAGCGAGTCGCTGAAGTCGCAGGCCTGCTTGGTGCAGCCGGGGGTCATCGCCGCCGGGTAGAAGTACACGATGACCTTGCGGCCCAGGAAGTCGCTGAGTGCGACGTCCTTCCCGCTGTCGTCGGGCAGCGTGAACTCCGGTGCGGTGTCACCGGGGGAGAGGCGGTCGGTGCTCACGGACGGACTCCTTGTCGCAAATGATGTGCAATAACGTACGCTGGGCACTGATAGGCCGGTAGAGCCAACCTAGCCGCTCGACGCAGGAGGCACGGATGCACGTCCCCGACGGGTTCCTCGACGCCCCGACCTCGGCGGCGACGGGGGCGGTCGCGATCGCGTGCGTCGGCACCGCGCTGGTCCGGGCCCGCAGGGAGCTCGACGACCGGACCGCGCCGATGGCCGGCCTGGTGGCGGCGTTCGTCTTCGCCGTCCAGATGCTCAACTTCCCGGTCGCGTCCGGCACCAGCGGCCACCTGCTGGGGGGCGCGCTCGCCGCGGTCCTGGTGGGGCCGTGGACCGGCGTGCTCTGCACGAGCGTCGTGTTCATCGTGCAGTGCCTGCTGTTCGCCGACGGCGGCATCACCGCGCTCGGCACCAACATCCTCCTGATGGGCGTCACCACCGTGGCCGTCGGCTGGCTGGTCTTCCGCCTGCTCCAGGTGCTGCTGCCCAAGCGGCTCGGGGTCGTCCCGGTCGCGGCCGGCATCGGCGCGTTCCTCTCCGTCCCGGTCGCCGCGGCGCTGTTCGTGCTGCTGTACGCGGTCGGCGGCACCGCGGACATCCCGCTCGACAACCTCACGACCGCGATGGTCGGCGTGCACACGCTGATCGGCATCGGCGAGGGCGTGATCACCTTCCTCGCGGTCGGCGCGATCATCGCCGTCCGGCCCGACCTCGTGTACGGCGCCCGCCGGGTGCTCGCCCGCCGCGAGCTGGAGATCAAGCCGGCGGTCGTCGGATGAGGACGCGCTGGGTGGTCCTGATCGGCGTCGGGGCCGCGCTGGTGCTCGCCGGAGTCCTGAGCGTCTTCGCGTCGTCGTCCCCCGACGGGCTGACCAAGGTCTCGCAGGACCACGGCTTCGCCCACACCGAGCGCCCCCACGACGGCCTGCTCGGCGGGTACGGCCGGGCCACCGGCGCGGTCGGCGTGGTCGTCGTCCTCGCGCTGGCCGGTGGCGTCACCTACGCCGTACGGCGGCGCCGCTGATGGGCGCCGGGCACGGCCACAAGCTGCACTTCCACGGCCACTCCGCGGTGCACCGGGCGCCGGCGCACCTGAAGATCCTCGCGCTGCTGGCGTTCGTGATCACGGTCGTGGCGACGCCGCGGGACTGGTACGCCGCCTACGCGGTCCACCTCGCCGTCCTCGTCGTGGTCATCGGCGTCAGCCGGGTGCCGCCCACCTACGTCCTCAAGCGGACGGTCGTGGAGGTCCCGTTCGTCCTGTTCGCGGTGCTCCTGCCGTTCGTGGCGCAGGGGCCGCGGACCGAGGTCCTCGGCGTGACCGTCAGCCAGCACGGCCTCGAGGCCGGGATCGCGCTGCTGGTCAAGGGCACGCTCGGCGTGCTCGCCAGCCTCACCCTCGCCGCCACCACCGAGCCGCAGGAGCTGCTGGCCGGGCTGGAGCGGCTGCGGCTGCCGAACCAGCTCGTGCAGATCATGTCCTTCATGGTCCGCTACCTCGACGTCGTCACCGGCGAGATGCAGCGGATGCGCGTGGCCCGCGAGGCCCGCGGCTTCAACGCCCGCGACCCGCGGCACTGGCCGGTGCTGGCCCGCTCCGCCGGCGCGCTGTTCATCCGCTCCTACGAGCGTGGTGAGCGGGTCCACCTGGCGATGCTGTCGCGCGGCTACACCGGCAGGATGCCCCGATGACCCCGGTGCTCGACGTCCGCGGCCTGGCCTACGCCTACCCCGACGGCCACCAGGCGCTCTTCGGCGTCGACCTGCACGTCCACCGGGGCGAGCGGGTCGCGCTGCTCGGCCCCAACGGCGCTGGCAAGACCACCCTGGTCCTGCACCTCAACGGGATCCTGGCCGCGGGCGCCGGATCGGTGGCGGTCAGCGGGCTGCCGGTCGAGAAGGCCAACCTCCAGGAGATCCGCCGCCGGGTCGGCGTGGTGTTCCAGGACCCCGACGACCAGCTGTTCATGGGCACGGTCCGCGCCGACGTCGCCTTCGGGCCCGCCAACCTCGGCCTGCGGGGCGCCGAGCTCGACGCCCGGGTGCTGGACGCGCTGGAGAAGGTCGGCATGGCCGAGTACGTCGACCGCCCGCCCCACCACCTCTCCTTCGGCCAGCGCCGCCGGGTCGCGGTCGCCACCGTGCTCGCCATGGAGCCGGAGATCCTGGTCCTCGACGAGCCGTCGTCGAACCTCGACCCCGCCTCCCGCCGCGAGCTGGCCGACATCCTGCGCGCGCTGGACGTCACCGTGCTGATGGTGACCCACGACCTGCCGTACGCCCTCGAGCTCTGCCCGCGCTCGGTCGTGCTCAGCGGCGGCAGCGTGGTCGCCGACGGCTCGACGTACGACGTGCTCACCGACGAGGTGCTGATGAAGGAGCACCGGCTGGAGCTGCCGTTCGGGTTCGACCCGAGGACGGCGCTGCCGCCGGCGCGTTGATAGCCTCCATCCGACGTCGACGCATCGAGGAGCAACCGTGGGCCAGGACCAGCAGCTGTCCGCTCTGGAGCGTGAGATCGAGGAGACCAGGGAGAACCTGGCCCACACGATCGACCAGCTCCTGTACCGGGTGCACCCGAAGACGATCGTCGGCCGCGAGGTCAGCAGCATCAAGGCCCACTACGTCGACGTGCAGACCGGCCAGCCGCGCACGGACAACATCCTCAAGACCGTCGGCATCGTGGTGGGCGTGGTCGGGTTCTTCGTGGTCGTCCGCAAGGTCGTCAGCTGACCGTGGGTGACAAGACACCGATCAAGATGCTCCACGACCGGGTCCTGGTCGAGGTCGACCGGGAGTCCGGCGAACGCCGTTCCTCCGGCGGGATCGTGATCCCGGCGACCGCCGCGATGGGCGCCCGCCGGCTCGCGTGGTCGCGCGTCGTCGCGGTCGGGCCGCACGCGCGCGCCGTCCAGGCCGGCGACCGGGTGCTGTTCGAGCCCGAGGACAAGGCGGAGGTCGAGGTGGCGGGCGAGATCTACGTCGTCATGCGCGAGCGCGACGTCCACGCCGTGGCCGCCGAGCGCGTCGGTGACGCCGCCACCGGCCTCTACCTCTGACCCGGCCTGTAACCCGCGAGTAGCTTCGCCCGTTGAGCGGGCATGCTCCGACGCCTGACCGCCGCGCTCGCCGCCGCAGCCCTCGTCCCGCTCACCGCCGTCGCACTGCCGGTCACGGAGGTCGCGGACGCCGCGGCGCCGCACCACGACCGCTACCGGGCGACGATCGCGATCACCGAGCACGGCATCCCGCACATCACCGCCACGGGCTTCGGGTCGCTCGGCTTCGGCAGCGGGTACGCCGCCACCGAGGACGCGGTCTGCACCCTCGCCGACACGCTGATCACCGCCCGCGGCCAGCGGTCGCTGTGGTTCGGGCCCGACCGCCGCTACAACGACCAGGTCACGCTGGACGCCAAGAACCTCCAGGTCGACGCGTTCGTGACCGACCTGCACCAGCGCCGCGTCGTGGAGAAGCTGCTGCGCGACCCGGTGCGCGGCCCCGGGGCGCAGGCGAAGGCGATGGTGCGCGGCTACGTCGCCGGTGCCAACGAGTGGATCCGGACCAACAAGGTGACCGACCCGGCCTGCGCCGGAGCACCGTACCTGAAGCCGAACGTCAAGCCGATCGACCTCTGGTACGGCGTCTACCTCGCCAACCTGCTCGCGTCCGCGGGCGTCTTCGTCAAGGAGATCGTCGACGCCGCGCCGCCGAGCCCGGACGACCCGGGCCTGCCGGCGCAGCCGGTGCGGGCGTCCCAGGTCGACCGCGACGCGCTGCTGACGGCGCTCGGCCGCGACCCCGAGGCGCCGTTCGGCTCGAACGCCACGGCGGTCGGCGGCGCCGCCACCACCACCGGCCGGGGCATGGTCCTCGGCAACCCGCACTTCCCCTGGCGTGGCCGCTACCACTTCACCCAGCAGCACCTGACGATCCCGGGGAGGTACGACGTCGCGGGCGCCTCGCTGATCGGCTCACCGGTGGTCAACATCGGCTGGAACAAGGACGTGGCGTGGAGCCACACGGTGTCGACGGCGTACCGCTTCACGCCGTACGAGTACAAGACGCCCGCGCCCGGCACGACGTACCTCACCGACGCCGGCCCGCAGGAGCTGATCCACGACACCGTGAAGGTGCGCCTGAAGAACGGCAAGACCGCCTCCGAGGACCTCTACCGCACGCCGGAGGGGTACGTCCTGGACTCGCCCGCGACCCTGATGCCGTGGGGCCCGGAGAGCGTCTGGGCGATCCGGGACGCCAACGCCGAGCACCTGCGCACCATCGACACGTTCCTCCAGATGGGCAAGGCCACCGACGTCCGTGACCTGCTGCGCCGCCAGGACGCCGCGGCCGGCATGCCGTGGGTGAACACCACGGCCGCGGACCGGGACGGCAACGTGCTGTACGCGGACCACTCCGTGGTGCCCAACGTCCCCGACGACCTGGTCCAGCAGTGCCTCACGCCGACCGGGGTCGTGCTCCAGGAGCTCGCCGGGCTACCCGGCCTGGACGGCACCCGCGCCGGCTCCGCCTGCGCCTGGCGCACCGACCAGGACGCCGAGCGGCCGGGCATCTTCGGGCCGGCGAACCTGCCGATGGAGGTCCGCCGCGACTGGGTGATGAACGCCAACGACTCGTACTGGCTGCCGAACCCGAAGCAGCCGCTCGAGGGGTACGCCGGGATCATCGGCTGCGAGCGCTGCGTCCGCACCATGCGCACCCGGATGGTGTCGCACTACGTGCTGGACCGGCTGGCGAAGGGGAAGAAGGAGTCGCCGCGCAGCCTGCGCGGGCACGAGCACGCGAACCGGGTGATGGCCGCCGAGGTGATGCGGCAGGGCGGCGCGCTCGACCAGGTCTGCCAGGCGACGGGTGAGACCGAGGCCTGCCAGGTGCTGCACGACTGGGACGGCCGCTCGAACACCGACTCGGTCGGCACCCACATCTTCGAGGAGTTCGTCACCCGGCTGCCCACGGTGCCGGCGGGCGCGGTCGACCCGGTGTGGCGGACCCAGTTCGACCCGAACGACCCGCTCGACACCCCGCGGGACCTCGACGCCGGCAACCCGCAGGTGATCCAGGCGATGTCGGACGCGATCTCGTCGCTGCGCGACCGCGGCATCCCGTTCGACGCCACGTGGGGCTCGCTCCAGGTCGCCGGCGACCGCGGTGCCCCGCCGATCCCGCTCGGCGGCGGCACGGGCGACGCGGCCGGCAACGCCAACGCGCTCGCCTCGCGGTGGGTGCGCGACAACAAGGACCACTACCGGCCGATCACCTACGGCTCGTCGCACATCCAGGCGATCTCGTTCCTGGACCACGGGCGGGTGGACGCGCGCACGATCCTGACCTACAGCCAGTCCGAGAACCCGCGGTCGCCGTACTCGGCCGACCAGACGCGGATGTTCTCGAAGAAGCGGTGGGTGCGGTTCGCGTGGACGGACGCGCAGATCGCGCACGACCTGGTCCGGCGGTTCACGGTCACGGGGTGATCCGGGACGGACATGGTGCTGCGGCCGGCGTGTCCCCCCGGTCGCGCCGGCCGCAGCCGTTCAGGTGCGCCCGTCAGCGGACCCGCACGGTGAGCGTGCCCGTCCGGTGGCCGGTCGAGATGCCGGAGCCGGCGACCGCGAGACGGAACTGGTAGGTGCCCTTCTTCGTCAGCTTCGGGAACGTCACGCGGGCGGTCCCGGCGGCGTCCGTGGACACCGTCCGCACCGGGGTCCACCCGGAGGCGTCGCGCGTCTCGAGCACCAGGTCCTGATAGCCGGCGCCGGCGACGGCGACGGTGTCGGCCGCGACGGCCATGCCCCGGCCGACGGTCGTGGTGCCGGTGCGGAAGCCCTGGACCGCGGTCGCGGCCTTGGCCACGCCGTCCTCGACGACGCAGGAGACGTCGCCCTGCCAGTGGTAGTTGGTGCCCCCGACCTGGGTCCACACGACGTGGAACGACGTGACGCCCGCCGGCCACTGCGGGTGGCTGAGGTAGTCGAAGACGTGGGTGCCCGACCAGGTGCCGGTGTTGTGGTGGGAGTTCAGCGTGAACTGGCCGACGTTGCTCTCGAACCTGATGTTCGCGTCGTTGGCCTGGGCGTCCGGGATGTTGGCCGGGTAGGCGACGGTCAGCGCGGTGCAGGTCGGGTCGGCGTACGTCCAGTCCCAGGTGAAGGGCGTGTCCTCGTCGACCTCCGGCGCCGGGGCGCAGGAGACGTCGCCGTTCCAGTGGTAGTTGGTGCCCCCGACCTGGACCCACACCACGTGGTACGTCGTGAGCCCGGCCGGCCACTGCGGGTGCGTCGTGAAGTCGAAGACGTGGGTGCCCGACCAGGTGCCGGTGTCGTGGTGGAAGTTGAGCGTGAGGGGACCCTGGGCGGTCTGGAACCGGACGTTGGCGTCGTTGGCCTGGCCGGCCGGGATGTTCGCCGGGTAGTCGACGGTCAGCGCGTCGCACGTGGGGTTCGCGTACTGCCAGTCCCAGCTGAACGGCGGGGTCGGGTCGTCGGTGCCGGGCTCGTCGGTGCCCGGGTCCTCGGTCTCCGGCTCCTCGGTGACCGGGTCCTCGGTGACCGGGTCCTCGGTGACCGGGTCCTCGGTGACCGGGTCCTCGGTGACCGGGTCCTCGGTGACCGGGTCCTCGGTGACCGGGTCCTCGGTGACCGGCGGCGTGGTGACGTCCGCGCGGTCGCACGTGACCCAGAAGGTCTTGGACTTGCTCTCCGAGCCCCGGGTGCCCCTCGCGGTCGTGGTGACCTGGACGTGGTAGCCCTTCCCGGCCTCCGGGTCCGCGCCGGTGAACTTCAGCGTGTAGGTCCGCGCGGTGTTCATGACGCGGCCGGAAGCGGCGGACCCCAGCTCGACGCTGCCGGGGCCGGCGACCTTGGTGATCACCGCGTTCTTGGTGGGCGCCTGGCTCTCGAACTTCACCGTGGCGGTCGACCGCTGGAAGCCGTACCACTGCAGGTCGAACGTGCAGCCGACCTTCGGTTCGTTGCTCTCGTCGGCGGCGCCGCCGACCTGGGAGACCTTGAGCGAGCCCTTGTTGCCGCCCCCGGTGCTGCCGCCACCGGTCGCGTGCGCGGGCTGCGCGCCGAGCACGAGGAAGGCCGGCAGCACGCTGGCGACGGCGGCGGCGACGACGAGCCGAGCTCGCATGGTGGTCTCCTGGGGTTCGGATCCGGTGGGCGCGAACCACTGTTTCAGTCGGAATCCGTCCCCAGAAGGGCTGTGAACCAACCGTGCACGCCGTGTGGAGGAACCTTGAGGCTGCGTTGAGAAAACCGGCCGCGCCGGTCCGAAATGGGTCAGGGGAGCCCGGTGAAGGGCTCCGTGCCGCGCACCAGGCGCAGGCCCGAGAGGCCCGCGTGCGCCCGTGCGAACGCCAGCTCCTTCGCCAGGTCGCCGATGTAGTTCGACGCCGGGAGCGGGGCGAGACCGATCGTGGACAGCACGCCGACGGCCGTGCCGTCGTCGGCCAGGAACCCGGACCCGGAGTCGCCCGGGATGCCCGGGGTGGCCGAGTAGAGCGGGTGCGACCAGCCCCCGTCGGCGGGGTCGTCGCCGAGGCCCACGCCGGTGTGCGGGGACAGCGGCTCGACGCCGCCCCGCAGGCTGGAGTTGCCGTAGGTGTACAGCCGGTCGCCGGCGGCGGTGCCGTCGGTGTCGATGCCGGTCGGGCCGCCCCAGAACGGCACCGAGGGGTTCACCGACGCGACGTCGCGGGCGGCGACCCGCACCAGGGCCAGGTCGTTGTAGGCGCAGGTGATCGCGTCCGTCGTGCCGAGCTCCTGCATGGCCAGCCAGGAGGAGTACACCAGCCTGCCGGTGCCGACCCGGGTGCCCTCGTCGGCCGGGTTGCCGCCCTCACGGAAGCTCACCTTCGTGCCCAGGGGGAGCGACTTCGTGGCGCAGCCGTCGGTGTCGGTGGCGGCGCCCTTCCCGGCGCAGTGGGCCGCGTAGCCGACGTACACGTGCCGGGCCCGGTCGGTGTAGACGAAGTTCGCGGTGCACTGCGCACCCTTCGTGTACATCATCGTGCCGGGGTGGATCGCCGCTCGGTCGGCCGGCGCCCACCGGTCGCCGGCGTGGGCGCCGGGACCGCCCAGGGTCAGGGCGGCGGCGAGGATCACACTGGCGGCGAGAGCGGGGGCACGCATACAGGTCGAACGAGCCCCGCCGCCCCCGGGTTACGTCAGCGCAGGGCGCCGTACGCCCGCGTCGGCCGCAGCCGGACGACGACGCGGCGGTCGCGCACCATCGCCGCCCGGTACTCGTCCCAGTCGTCGTGCTCGCCGGACAGCTGCCGGTACAGCGCGACCAGCTCCTCGACCGTGGCGTCGTGCGGATCGGCGGCGACCTCGGACAGCTCGGCGTCCGCCTCGAGCACGGCGTACGACCAGAAGCTGTCGCCGTTGACGTGGAGCGCCGCCCAGGGGGTGCGCCGGAGGTTGGCGTACTTCGCCCGGTCCGCGGTGGTCGAGATGCGGATGACGCCGTCCTCGCCGACGCCGTGCAGCACGTTGGACAGCTGCGGTCGCCCGTCCCGCCGGAGCGTGGTGAGCACCGACTGGTGGGTGGCTCGCGCGGCCTCGAGGGCCCGGTTCGTCTCCATGCCCGGGTCAGCGCCCGGTCACGCGGTCTTGTTCCTGAGCGGGCAGGTGGCAGGCCCCTCGAGCACGGCGCCGTCGGGTGCGAACCGCGACCCGTGCAGCGGGCAGTCCCAGCTCTCCTCGGCGTCGTTCCAGCGCAGCACGCCGCCGAGGTGGGTGCAGACCGGCGCCTCGTCGCTCCCCGCCAGCTTCCGGGCCCAGCCGGTGGTCATCTCGACCGCGACCTCGGCGTTGAGCTTCAGGCTGCCCGGGAGGCCGCGCAGCTCGTGGGTGCTCCACGGCTGGTACGCCGCCGCCCACGGCTGGTGCCCGTGGAGGATCCGCCCGGCGAGGGCGAGGGAGGCCGCGACGCCGTTCGTGAGCCCCCACTTGGAGTAGCCGCCGGCGACCAGGATGCCGCCGACACCGGGCAGGATCGGCCCGGCGTACGGGAGGGCGTGGTGGGGCAGGTAGTCCTGCGCCGACCACGCGTGGGTCTCCTCGGCGCCGGGGAAGTACTCGGCGGTCCAGGCGCGCAGCTTGTCCAGGTGCTGCCGCTCCGAGGTGTTCGCGCCGACCTTGTGGCCGTCGCCGCCGACGAGCAGCACGTCGCCGGGGGCGTCGCGCAGCGAGCGGGACGGCTGGTCGGCGGACAGGTACATCCCGTCGACGGCCCGGCCCGGCGTGCGGTAGGCGAGGCTGTAGGAGCGCGCCGGCTCGGCGCGGGCGAAGAACGCGCCGCGGTCGAGCATCGGCATGTTCGTCGCGATCACCACGGTCTGCGCGCCGGCGTCGCCGGCCTCGGTGACCACCCGGCTCGGGCCGTGGCCGTGGACCCGCAGGACGCGGGCGCCCTCGGCGATGACCACGCCGTGCGTGCGGGCGTCGGCCGCGAGCGCGCCGACCAGCTCGACCGGGTCGAGCTGGACCTGGTCGTCCATGCGGACCGCGCCGGTCGTCGGGAACGGCAGGTCGAGGTCCTCGTCGAGGGTCGCCTTCTCCAGGCCGGCCTTGTGCATCGCCTCGAGCTCGGCGAGGACGGAGCGGTGGCCCTGGGGCGTGGTGGCGTAGGTGTACGACGGGCGCCGCTGGTGGTCGACGCCGTGCTCGTCGCAGAAGCGCACCAGCCACGCGAGCCCCTCGGCGTTCGCGTCGGCGTACTCGCGCAGCACCGACGCCGGGTGGCGCCGGTCGATCTTGGAGTAGTGCGTGCCCTGCACGAGGCTGACCTTCGCGGTGCTGCCGCCGGTCGTGCCGGCGCCGACGTACCGCGCCTCGATGACCAGCACCGACTTGCCGGCACGGGCGAGCAGCCCGGCGGTCGTCAGGCCGGTGAGCCCGGCGCCGACCACCACGACGTCCCAGTCGCCGGCGATCGCGGGCGGGACGGGCTCCTCGCGGGGGTGTCGGTCGTGCCAGAGCGAGGTGAGGGCCATGGGTCAGTCCTTCCGGGTCCGGTGGCGGCGGGCGCGGAGGCGGATCGCCCGGCCCCGGCGCTCGTCGTCCTCCTGCTTGGAGCGGGCCTTGTCGATGCCGGTGTCGTCGCGGGGCGGCAGCCGCAGCACCCGCTCGGCGGGCTCCCCGCTCTGCAGCTCGCGACCGCGCTCGAGCTCGGCGTCGATCTCGGCGCCGAAGAGCAGCGCGAGGTTCGTCAGCCACAGCCAGAGCAGGAAGGCGATCACCCCGCCGAGCGCGCCGTAGGTCTTGTCGTAGGAGGAGAAGTTCGCGACGTAGAAGCCGAACGCCGCGGAGAGGACGCCCCACGCGACGATGGCGACCAGCGCCCCGATGCTGATCCACCGGAACTTCGGCTGGCGCACGTTCGGCGTGGCCCAGTAGAGGAGGGCGACGATCAGCATCACCACGAGGAACATCACCGGCCACTTGGCGATGTCCCAGACGAGCCGGATCGAGCCGCCGAGGCCGAGCTGGGCGCCGATCGCGTCGGTGACCGGGCCGGTCACGACCAGCGCGAGCAGCACCGCCGCGGTGAGCACGACGAGGACCAGCGTCAGGAGCAGCATGGCCGGGCGCAGCTTCCAGACCGGCCGGCCCTCCTCGACCTCGTAGACGCGGTTCATCGCCCGGCCGAACGCGCCGACGTACCCGCTCGCGGACCACAGCGCGCCCACCAGGCCCAGCACGAACGCGACGCCCGCGGTCTGCGACCGGCTGATCTCGAGGAGCGGGTCGCGGACGCTGTCGACCACCGAGCCGCCGCCGAGCTGGCTGACGATGTCCAGGACCGTCTTCGTGCTGTTGGTGCCCTCGCCGACCAGCCCCAGCAGGGACGTCAGCGCGATCGCGGCGGGGAACACCGCGAGCACCGAGTAGTAGGTGAGCGCCGCCGCCAGGTCCGTGCACTGGTCGCGCTGGAACTCGCGGAGGGTCCGCCGCAGCACGTAGCGCCAGGAGCTGCCCGTGAGGTCGGTCGGCGACTCGACCTCGGAGGCGTCGGGGTCGGCGTGTCGGGTAGCCATGGCCGCTCGGTGCCCGACCGCGGCCCGGGGTATGCCGGGCGTCCGGTGGTCGAGCCTGTCGAGACTCCGATGCCGGGTGACTGCCGGCTCGCTGGCGGCCGCTTTCGGGTCGTGTGCCTGAGACCGCGCTATAGCGCGGTCTCAGGCACACGACCCCGTGACCGGGTCACCTCTGGACGTGGGCCGGGCGCCTCAGTCCGGCGGGGCGAACCCGTGCTGCAGGCACCACGCGACGGCTCGGCTGCGCGAGGTGGCGCCGATCTTCGCGTACGCCGAGCGGATGTAGGTCTTGACCGAGTTGATCGACAGATAGAGGCGCTCGGCGATCTCCAGGTTGCTCGCACCCTGGGCGATCAGGGCGAGCACCTCGACCTCGCGGGGGGTCAGCCCCACGTGGCTGCCGAGTGGGTCCGTGCTCCCGGGCAGGTCCTCGCCGGCGGCGGCCGCCTCGACGGCCTCGATCAGCTCGTGGGAGCCCACGCTCATCGAGATCCACCCGTGGGCGCCCGCGGCGAGCGCCCGGGCGCGCAGGTCGGGGCGCAGGTCGCGACTCACCGCGACGACGACCGACTCGGTGCGGTCGAGCAGGTCGGCGAGGTCCGAGCCGTTGGTGTGGTGCACGCCGAACACGTCGTACAGGACGACCTCGGCCTTCTCCACGTCGGTCACGACGGACCGGGCGGGGTGCTCCGCGAGCATCGCGGCCAGGCCCTTACCGAGAACCTCCTGCGTGTACACGATCCCCACGCGGGTCGGTCTGCCGGACATGAACACAATCCTTGTGGGGTACGAGCGCCACGTCCTCTCTGGCGTTACGCCCAAAAGGGTGATTTTGGGCGGTCAGCGGACCCGCACCGCGTACGGCGACGTGACCGCCCCGGTCACGGCCGCGGACTCCTCGACGCGGAGCCGGAACTGGTAGGTGCCCTTCGCGGCCAGCCTCGGGAAGATCACCCGCGCGGCGCCGCGCGAGGTGACCGGCACCGTGCGGACCCAGCGCCAGCCGTCGGCCGTGAGCTGCTCGAGCTCCAGCGCCTCGTAGCCGGACTGGTCGACCTCGACGGCGTCGCTCGACGGCGTCTGGCCCGGCTTCAGGGTGGTGGTTCCGGTCCGCCAGCCGCTGATCGTGGTGACGGCCTGCGCGCCACTGGCCGCCGGCGTCCCCGGGTCGCCCGGCGTCCCCGGATCGCCCGGCGTCCCCGGGTCGCCCGGCGTCCCCGGGTCGCCCGGGTCGCCCGGGTCGGTGACGTTGCAGCGCACCGCGCCCTGCCAGTGGTAGTTCGTGCCGGCCACCTGGGTCCACTCGACGGTGTACGACGTGACGTCGGCGGGCCACCGCGGGTGGGTGAGGTAGGGGAACGACGTGGTGCCGGACCAGAAGCCCTCGTTGTTGTGGAAGTTCAGCGTGAACTCGCCGACGTTGCTCTGGAACCTGACGTTGACGTCGTTCGCCTGGTCCTTCGGCAGGTCCACCGGGTAGCTGACCGTCAGCGCCGAGCAGGTCGGCGGCGGGTAGCGCCAGTCCCAGTTGAACGGGCCGCCCGGGTCGGTCGGCTGCTCCGGCTCCAGGCTCGGCGTGGGCATGCTCGCGGTCGACGCTGCCGTGACGGTGCTGCCGCCCGCCTGCGCGGCCGCGGTCGCGGTGTTGTCCACCGAGCCGCGGGCCACGTCGTCGGCGGTCACCTCGTGGGTGCGGGGACCGGTCAGCTGCGGGCAGGTCGAGCTCGCCCCCGGAGCCAGGCCGGACACGCACGGCGCGCCGTCCAGCCCGAGCATCGGGTCGCTGATCGTGACGTCCGTCAGCGGCACGTTGCCGTTGTTGGTCACGGTGAACCCGTAGGTGAGGGTCTCGCCGGGGGAGCCCAGCACGTCGGCGTCGTCCGAGTCGCGCACGGACTTGGCCAGCGTGATCGCCGGCGTCGGCACGTCGGTGGGCAGCGAGGCCTTGCCGGTGCCGGTGACGGCGCCGAGGGCGGACGTCGCGCTCGTGGTCGCGGTGTTGTCGACCGACCCCTTCGCGACCTCGCCGGAGGTCACGACGTGGGTCCGGCCGTCGAGGCAGGTGGCGCTGGCCCCGACCGCGAGGTCCGCGACGCACGCGGCGCCCGTGATGCCGAGCATCGGGTCGCTGATCGTCACGTCACGCAGCGGTAGGTTGCCGTTGTTGGTGACGCGGAACGAGTACCGGAGCGTCTCGCCGGGGCCGGCCGTCGAGCCGGCGTCGTCGGAGTCCCGCACCGACTTCTGCAGCGCGATCGCGGGCAGCGGGGCCTCGGTCGGGAACGTGGCCGAGTCCTGCCCGCGGACGGCGGCGCCGGTGCTGGACCTGCCCGCGGCGACCGCCGTGTTGTCCACCGAGCCGTGCCCCAGGTCCGCCGCGGTCACGGTGTGCGTCCGGCCGGAGAGGCAGGTGGTGCTGGCGCCGACGGCGAGCGTGGCCGCGCAGGAGGCGCCGTCCAGGCCGAGCATCGGGTCGCTGACGGTCACGTCGCGCAGCGGCTGGTTGCCGGTGTTGGTGACGCGGAACGTGTAGGTCAGGGCCTCGCCGAGCGAGCCGAGGTCGTCTGGGTCGCCGGAGTCCGTGACGGACTTCTCCAGCGCCAGCCCCGGTGCGGCCGGCGTGCCGATCACGGCGCGGTCGTCGTCGCTGACGGCCGGACCGGCGGTGGGCGTGCCGGTCGCGGTGGCGGTGTTGGCGACCGATCCCGCGTCGATGTCGGCGGGGGTGACGGTGTGGGTGCGACCACCCAGGCAGGTGGTGGTCGCCCCGGCCGCCAGGTCGGTCGCGCAGGGCTCGGCGGTGAGGCCGAGCATCGGGTCGGTGATCGTCACGCCGTGCAGGGCGACGTTGCCGGTGTTGGTGACCGTGAACGTGTACCGGAGGTCCTCGCCGAGCGAGCCGACGGTGTCCGCGTCGTCGGAGTCCGCGACGGCCTTGCCCAGGATGATCCCGGTCCGGGGCGACTCGGTCGCGATCACCGCGCGGTCGTCGTCGCCGACCACCCGGTCGTCGGGTGCCGTCGCGGTCGCCGTCGCGGTGTTGGTGACCGAGCCGGCCTCGATGTCGGCGCTGGTCACCGTGTGCGTCCGCGGGGACGGCGTGCAGGTCGCGCTGGCCCCGACCGCGAGGGAGGTGGCGCAGGAGGCCCCGCTGACGCCGAGCGACGGGTCGTCGAGCAACACGTCGCGCAGCGGGACGTTGCCGGTGTTCGTGACCGTGAAGCCGTAGGTCAGCGTCTCGCCGAGCGAGCCCACGGCGTCGGCGTCCGGGCCGTCCGTGACGGACTTCGCCAGCGACAGGGCCGGTACGGCGGGCGTGGCGATCGTCGCGGTGTCCTGGCCGGACGCCTTGCCGCCCTTGTTCGTGCTGCCGCTCGCCCTGGCCGTGTTGCTGACCGACCCCGCCGCGATGTCGGCGGCCGTGACCGTGTGCTTGCGGTCGGGGAGCAGGGGACAGGTGGTGGTGGCCTTCGCGACCAGCTTGGCGGCGCAGTCGGCGTTCGTCAGGCCGAGCAGGGCGTCGGTGATCGCGATGTCCTGGAGCGTCACGTTGCCGGTGTTGGTGACCTTGAAGGCGTAGCTGAGCTTCTCGCCCAGCGACCCGATGCCGTCGCCGTCCCCGGAGTCCTTGACGGTCTTGACCAGGGTCAGCGCACGGGTCGCCGCCTCGGTGGTGATCCGCGCGGTCTCGGAGGCGGACACCGTGGCGCCGCCCGGCGCCGTGCCGGTCGTCGTCGCCGTGTTGACGACCACGCCGTCCTCGATGTCATCCGACGTGGTCGTGTACGTCGCCTGCGGGCAGGTCGCCGTCGCGCCGGCCGCCAGGGTCGCGACGCACGGAGCCCGGTCGAGGCCGACCTTGGTGTCGCTGACGGTGACGCCGCTCAGCGGCACGTTGCCGGTGTTGGTGACGGTGAACGTGTAGGTGAGCGTCTCGTCGGGGTTCGCGATCGACCCGGCGTCGGGGGAGTCGGCGACCTTCTTGGTCATCGCGATGGCCGGGGCGGCGGGCGTCGCGATCGTCGCGGTGTCCGGGTCCTGCACCGTCCGGCCGCCGGCGGTGCCGGCGTTCGCGGTCGCCGTGTTGGCGACCGACCCGTTGGCGATGTCGGACGCGGTCACGACGTACGTCGGCTGCTGCGGGCACGTCGCGGTGGCGCCGGGGTCGAGGGCGGGGGCGCAGGGGGCGCCGCTGATCCCGAGCTTCGGGTCGCTGATCGTCACCCCGGTGACCGGCACGTTGCCGGTGTTGGTGACCGAGAACCCGTACGTGAGCGTCTCGCCGAGCGAGCCGATCTGGTCGGCGTCGGGCGAGTCGGTGACGGTCTTGGTGAGGACGACGGCGGGTGCCGCGGCCTCGGTCGGGAGGGTCGCGGTGCCCGCCCCGTCGACGGCGGCGCCGTTCGGTGCGGTGCCGCGCGCGACCGCGGTGTTGTCGACCGAGCCGCGACCGATGTCCGCCGAGGTCACGGTGTAGGTCTTGCCGCCCAGGCAGGTGGCGCTCGCCCCGACGGCGAGGGTGCCCGTGCACGCCGCCCGGTCCAGGCCCAGCATGGCGTCGGTGACGGTGACGCCGGTCAGCGGCACGTTGCCGGTGTTGGTGACCCGGAAGCCGTAGGTGAGGGTCTCGCCGCGCGACCCGATCGTGTCGGCGTCGGCGGAGTCCGCCACGGTCTTGGTCAGCGCGAGGCCGGGAACGGCGGGGGTGGAGATCGTCTCGGTGTCGGACGCGACGACGGCCGAGCCGGAGGACGGCGTACCGGTGGCGGACGCGGTGTTCGAGACCGAGCCGCGCGCGATGTCGGCGGCGCCCACCGTCCAGGTCTGGGCAGCGAGCTGCGGGCAGGTCGTGCTGGCTCCGGCAGCGAGCGTGGCCACGCACGCCGCGTTGGTGAGGCCCAGCATGGAGTCGGTGACCTTGACGTTGGACAGGGGGAGCACGCCGGTGTTGGTGACCTTGAAGCCGTACGTCAGCCGTTCGCCGAGCGAGCCGATCGTGTCGGCGTCGCTGGAGTCGGTGACGGTCTTGTCGAGCGCGATGCCCGACCGGATCACGTTCGTCGGCTGGTAGACCGAGTTGCTCGAGGTGTCGGGGTCCTTGGTGTCGAGGGAGACGGCGAAGGCGCGGTTGCAGATGTCGGAGTCCGGGCAGACCAGGCCGGCGCCGCCGTCCTGGGCGCCGGAGCCGGCGTACGCGTCGGCGGTGGCGCTGCTCGGCGTCGACACGGCCAGGGAGATCGTCCGGCTCGCCCCGGGCGCCAGGGTGCCCACGTTGCACGCGACGAGGGGCGTGCCGTAGAGCGACTCCTTCGAGCAGGTGGCACCGCTCGCGGACGCGAAGTCGGTCGTGGGGTCGACGTAGTCCTTCACCCAGACGTTCGTGGCCGTCACGGTCTGCGACGCGTTGCGCACGGTGAGGATGTAGGTGAGGGCCTGCCCCGGGCGGATCGGGTCGGCGGGGTCGTCCTTGGTGACCTGCAGGTCGGCGCCGTAGCCGCCGAGGCCCTCGGCCGACACCGACCTCGTCGCGCTCCACGCGCCGCGGACCGTGGCGGTCCCGGCGTGCCAGCGGACCTTCACCGGCCGGACGGAGTCGGAGTAGACGTCCGCGGTGAACGGCCCGAGCTTGCCGCCGACCAGCATCGTGGTGCCCGCGCAGTAGTCGCCGAGGACGACCGAGCCCTGGTACGTCGCGGCGTCGGCGATGTCGTCCGAGGGCACCCACGCGTCGGCGGTGCGCGGGTACTCCTGGTGCCCGATCGGCACCGTGACGGAGGACTGGCTCGGCGTCCGGCCGTTTTTGCACGCGATCGAGAGGACGCCGCTGGCGTCGTCGACGATCGTCGACGACGGGTCGTCGGGGTCGAAGCTGTAGCCGGCGAGCACCGTCGTGCCCGGCGTCGCCTCGAACGGCGTCCCCACCTGCTGCGGGATCGTGACCGTGGGCGTGCCGGTGTCGTAGGTGGCGCTGGCGGGGGCGCCCGTGACCGTGACCAGGCCGGCGGCGCCGACGGCCACCGCCGTCACCAGCAGGAGGGCGCGACGTACGGCGGGAGGACGGCTCATCGGTCTCGGCTTCTCGATGGAACGGACGTGGCGGGTCTGTCGAAACAACTGTCCCCGTACCCATCGGTCACGCCAGCCCCTGGCGTTACGCCCGGAAGGGTGAATCTCGTTCCTCGGACAGCACGAGGGCCGGCCCTCTCGGACCGGCCCTCGCTGGGTGGTACGCCATCAGGGACTCGAACCCCGAACCCGCTGATTAAGAGTCAGCTGCTCTGCCAATTGAGCTAATGGCGCGCGCTGGGAAGCGACGTGAACTCTACCAGCGAGCGACCGCAGCGAAAAATCGCGGCGGCGCCCTCAGCCCCGGGCCAGGACGGCCTGGGCCGCATTGTGTCCGCCGAGCGCCGTCACGCCGCCGCCGCGGCGCGCCCCGGAGCCGCAGACCAGCACCGAGGCGACGTCGGTGTGGACGCCCCACCGCTGGGCGGGGGTGTCGAGCCGGGCCCGGTTCGGGGCCCAGGGCCAGTCCAGCTCGCCGTGGTACCAGTGGCCGCCGGGCATCGCGAACTCGCGTTCGACCTCGGCCGGGTCGACGCCGGTGTCGCCCTCCCAGTGCGGCTTGGTCGCGGGGTCCTCGGGCTCGCCGAGCAGGATGGCGAGCACCCACGGCGCGACGTTCGCCAGCACGTGCCGGGCGCCGACGGTCCGCGACGTCGCGCCGTCGTGCCAGGTCACCTCGGCGTCGGCATCGTCGGCGCGGATGCCGCTGACGCCGGCGGCGGTGCGGATCTCGGCGCCCGCTGCGCGGGCAGCCGCGTCGAGGGCGTCGGCCACGGCGTCGCCGCCGCCGGTGACGGCCGGCAGGCTGGCCCGGAGGCGCACGTGCAGGTCGAGCGGCGACGTCGTCAGCTCGTCCCACGCGGGCACCTGCGCGCGGACCTCGCGCTCGAGGGGGAGCGGCCGCACCAGGGTGGGAAGGACGGCGCGCGCGAGCTCGTCGGTCACCGGGCGGGGCTGGAGCCGCAGGTCCAGGCCCAGGTCGGCGGCGACCACCTCGGGCAGCGCCGCGTCCGGGGACCAGCGGGCCGCGCCGCCGGTCCGCTCCAGGCGCTCGAGGACCAGCACGGACCGGCCGGCGCGGGCGAGGTAGGCGGCCGCGGCCAGGCCGTTGTGACCACCGCCGACGACCACCACGTCATAGCTGCTGGATGCGGAAGTCACCGAGCCAACGTAGGGCACGTCGGCAGGTCGGACCCCCACCGGTGCGCCGGTGACGCCAAGATGGACCCGGGAGCTACGGTCAACAGGAGGGGTATGCCCGTGAGGGGGTCTCGGCTGGCGTGGGTCGCCGGTCTGCTCGCGCTCGTCGCGCTCATCGGCGCGCAGGCGACGCAGGCGGGGCCCGCCGGCGGCCACGCGATCGGCATCTGGCCGATCGGCGGGGCCACCGCGTGCCTGATGGTGTCGCCGCGGCCGCGCACGGCGATCCTCGTCGCGCTGATCGCCCTCATCGGGGTCGCGAGCATCTGGGCGGGTGGGCGCGAGCCCGCCGTGGCCCTCGGCCTGGGCGTCGGCCTGGGTGCGGAGGCCTGGGTGGTCTGGCGGGTGATGGCCGCCGGCCGGCGCGAGCGCCCGCCGCTGCGCACCTCTCCCGACCTCGCCCGGTTCCTCGCCGCGACCGCCTGCGGCGTCCTGGTCATCGCGGTGGCCGCTGCGGCCACGAGCGCGGCCACCGGCTTCGGCGACCCCGGCGTCCTCGCACTGGCGATCGCGTCCTCCAGCCTGCTGTCCCAGCTGACCGTCGTCCCGTTCTTCTGCCGGCTGCGCAACCACGACCCGCTGGCGGGGCCGGTCGAGCGGGCGGTGCAGTGGGCGCTGGTCGTGGTCGTGACGCCCTTGGTCTTCGTGCCCCAGGACTTCCCCTCGATCGTGTTCCTCGTCCTCCCCCTGCTGGTGTGGGGAGCACTGCGCAACAGCCCGTACGAGTCCCTCGCGCAGCTGGTGGTCGTGCTGGCCGTGGCGATCGTGATGACCACCTACGGCCACGGCCCGTTCGCGAACGCGGGCCGGCGGTTCGACATCGCGGTCGACACGCAGGGCATCCTGCTCGGGCTGTACGGCGCGGTCTGCGCGCTCGTCGTGCTGCCGCTGATCCTGGCCGTCGGCGAGCAGATCGAGAACGCCCGCCAGGCCGCGGCCGAGCGCGACCTGGTGCAGAACATCGTGAACGGCGCCGCCGGTGTGGCGATCATCGGCACCGACGCCCAGGGTGCGGTGACGCTGTTCAACCCCGGCGCCGAGCGGCTGCTCGGCTACACCGCCGAGGAGATGCTCGGCACCACGACCCGCCGGCTGCACTCCACCAAGGCGATCGCCGAGAAGGCCCGCCAGCTCGGGGTCGAGAACGACTTCGACGTGGTCGCCCGGGCCTTGCTGGGCGCGGGCGCGCGCGACATGAGGTTCGTCCGCAAGGACGGTGTCGAGCGGGTCCACTCCATGTCGCTGGACCCGATCCACGACGACCGCGGGGTGGTGACCGGCTACGTCAGCACGTCCGAGGACATCACCGACCGGAGCGAGGCCGAGCAGCGACTGGTCGAGGCGGTCGAGCGGCTGCGCGAGGTCGACCAGGTCAAGGACGCGTTCGTCTCCAGCGTCAGCCACGAGCTGCGCACGCCCATCACCAGCATCCTGGGCTACACCGAGATGCTGGAGGACGGTGTGTACGGCGACCTCGCGCCCGAGCAGCTCGACGCGGTGCGCCGGCTGTCCGCGAACAGCATCCGGCTGCTGTCGCTCATCGACGACCTCCTGACGCTCTCCCGGGTCCAGGAGGACGGGCTCGCCGTCGCCGACCGGATCGTCGACCTGCGCCGGATCGTCACCGCCGGCGCGGCCGTCGTGGCACCGACCCTCGAGCAGCGCCGGCTCGAGCTGACCGTCGACCTCCCCCAGGAGCCGGTCCCGTTCCTCGGCGACCGCGACATGCTGGAGCGCGTGGTCATCAACCTGGTCGGCAACGCGGTGAAGTTCACCCCCGAGGGAGGCCGCGTCGAGGTCGCCCTGCTCGCCGAGCGGGACGCCGCCGTGCTCGAGATCGCGGACACCGGCATCGGGATCCCGCCCGAGGAGCAGGAGCAGCTGTTCAGCCGCTTCTTCCGGTCCTCGCTCGCCCAGCAGCAGGCCATCCCGGGCAGCGGGCTCGGCCTGTCGATCGCGCACGCCATCGTCGACAAGCACGGCGGCACGATGTCGGTCGAGTCCGAGCCGGGCCGGGGCACCACGTTCCGGGTGCGACTGCCGCTGCTCACCGCCGCCTGATGGCCACGATCCGCCGCGACGCGTACGGCGTGCCGCACGGCGCGGAGCCGACGTGCTCGACCTGGCCCGCGGCCAGGGCGAGGCGACCGCGCAGGACCGCCCAGGACAGCTCACCGCGCTGCGCCGCGCCGTCGACGGCCCGCTCGCACGCCGGGTCGGCACCGCCGACCTGGCGCGCCGGGCGCACGCCCGGCTGCAGCCCGAGACCGCGGCGTTCGTCGCCGCGTACGTCGAGGGAGTGAACGCCGTCCTGGACGAGCCGTGGGAGCCGTGGGCGCCGCTCGCGGTGTTCCGCGTGCACCACCTGCTGTTCGGGAACCTGACCGCCAAGCTCTGGACCGCGCGCGCCCGCCAGGTCCTCGGCGAGCAGGCCCGGCTGCTCGCCCGGGAGGGCCCGCTGTCCGGCGGCAGCAACGCGTGGGCCGTGGGCGGCGAGCGCACCGCGACCGGGCTCCCGCTGGTCGGCGGCGACCCGCACCGGGCGCTGGAGCCGCCGAGCGTCTACCTCCAGGTGCGGCTCAGCTGCCCCGAGCTCGACGTCGCGGGCTTCGCGTTCGCCGGCGTGCCCGGGGTGCAGCACTTCGCGCACGCGGGCGACGTCGCCTGGGCGATCACCAATGGCATGGGTGACTACGAGGACGTGTACGCCGAGCGGCTGCGCCGTACGGCCGACGGCGTCGAGGCGCTCGGCCCGGAGGGCTGGGAGCCGGTCGAGGAGGGCGACGGCTGGCTGCGCACCCGTCGCGGCCCGCTGCTCGCCCGTCCGGACGAGGAGACCGCACTGAGCCTGCGCACGCCGAGCGGCGACCTCGCCGACCTGGGCTTCGACACCTTCCTGCCCCTGCTGCGGTCCCGGAGCGCCGCCGACGTGATGGCCGCGCTCGACGGCTGGGTCGACCCGGTCAACAACGTGATCGCGGCCGACCGCGGGGGAGGCGTACTGTTCCGAGTCGCCGGGCGGGTGCCGGTGCGCCAGGAGGCCAACCGGCTCGGCGTCGTCGACGCGTCCGACCCGGCCGCGCAGTGGCGCGGGTGGCTCGAGATGCCCGTCGAGACGGTGCCGCCGGACGGCCAGGTGGTCACCGCCAACGACCGCCGTGGCCCGGACAGCGCGGCGGTCGGCACCGACTTCGCGCCGCCCCACCGCGCCGCGCGGATCGGCGCGCTGCTCGACGGCCGCACCGGGCTGGCGGCGGCGGACTTCGCGGCCATCCACGGCGACACGCTGCTGCTCTCGGCGCCGGTCTTCCAGGCGTTCCTGCGCGAGCTGCCGGCGGGGCCGGTCCGCGACGAGATCCTCGCCTGGGACGGGCACATGGACGCCGGCTCGCCCGGCGCGGCGGCGTTCGCCGCCTGGCGGTCCGCGCTGACCCGCCGCATCGCCGCCGAAGCGGTGCTGGCGCCGCTGGCCGAGCCGCTCGTCGACGACCCCGAGCTCACGCCGTGGCTGACCGTCACCGGCCGCGTCGGGCTCGCGCTGGAGGCGCTGGTCGCCGCGCGGACGCCGTTCGGCATCGACCTCGCCGCGCTCGCGGCCGCCGCGCTCGCCGACGCCGCGGGCCACCCGGCGACGTGGGGCGAGACGCACGTCGTCGCTCCTGCCGGGCGGCCGGTGCCGCCGGTGGCGCTGTCCGGCGACACCGACTGCGTGCGGTGCACCTCGTCGCAGCCGGGGGTCACCGACGCGTGCGCGCGGGCCTCGGTCGCGCGGTACGTGTGGGACCTCGCCGGCGGCGGGGGCTGGGTGGTGCCGTTCGGCGCCGCCGAGGACGGCGGGCACCGGGTCGATCAGCTGCCGCTCTGGGCCGCCGTCGAGCTGATCCCCGTCTTCTCGAACCACGCCTCGGCGTAGGGGTTGTCGTTGTAGCGCTCGATCGGTGTGTAGCCGGCCCGCTCGTACATCGCGATCGCCTCGACCAGCGTGCGGTTGGTGTCGAGGACGACCCGCGTGTGCCCGAGGCGTACGGCGAGCGCCTCCAGCTCGCGGAGCATCCGCGACCCGAGCCCGGCCCCGCGCCAGGCGTCGTCCACCCACATCCGCTTGATCTCCCCGGTGTCGGCGGAGAGCGCCCGGACCCCGCCGTACGCGACCGGGCGCCCGGCGCTGGTCGCGAGCAGGAACGTGCCCTCGTGGTCCGGCTCGCCGGGGTCGAAGCCGCGCGGGAACCGCCGGGCGAGCTCGGCGAAGTACCGGTCGGCGGCCTCGCGGGCGACCCGGTCCGTCGGGTCGACCTCGCGCAGGTGGATGGTCGCGGCCCGGACCAGGAGGTCGGCGGTCGCGAGCGCCTCGGTCAGCCGGGCGCGCTGCCGCTCGGTCAACGGCGCGACCAGCCGGCGCGCGAGCTCCTCGGAGCGCTCGTCGAGCTCGCGCCAGGACCGCTCGCCGTCCGCCGTCAGCGTCGCGACCCGGCGGCGCCGGTCGGCCGGGTCGGGGTGCACGACGACCAGGCCGTCGTCGGTCAGCCGGCGCAGCAGCCGGGTGACGTAGCCGGAGTCGAGCTCGAGCCGGTCGCGCAGCTCGCGGACCGTCGCACCGTCCGGCCCGATCTCGAACAGCAGCCGGGAGACGTTGAGCGGGCGGCCGGTGCCGAGGAAGGACTCGTCGAGTGCTCCGATCCGCTGCGTGTAGGTCCGGTTGAAGCGGCGCAGGGTCGAGGTGGCGGCGTCGTCCGGCATTCTCTGACCATAGTCAGAGATCGGGTGGGTGTCGACCGATCGCCGCGGACCTGTGACAGTGGGGACATGCGCCTGACGATCGCCGTACCGTTGATCGCCGTCGCCGCCCTGCTCGCGGGGTGCGGGGACGACACCGGCGACGCGACCGCCGGCGACCCGACCAGCCCCTCGGCCACCTCGGGATCGCCGTCGCCGTCGGAGGAGCCGGTCAGCGTGCGGAAGACCTGCGCCGAGCTCTACCGCCCGCCGGACCAGCTGATGCCGCGCGCCATCGAGCTCGTCCACGGCTCGCCGTCGGCCGAGGACACCGCCCGGGCGGCGGACCTGGTGGCCGGCCTGACGGCCGCCGAGGGGCACGCGCTGGGGCCGCTCGCCGTCGACATCGCCGTCGCCCGCGAGGGCGTGGAGGCGACGATCGCGGGCTCGCGGCCGGCGGTGGCCGACTTCGACAAGGCGGTCAACCGGCTGGCCCGCCACTGCGAGCTCTACAACGACTGACGGGTCCACCGCAGCGTTCGCCGCCCTGCGTGACGGTCAGCGGAAGTCGACCGCGCCGCACTCCTCGCACGCGAACTCGTCGGTGCTGAACCCCTCCTCGAGGTGCACCGCCTGGAGGTGCCACACGTGGTCGTGCGTGGCGAGGGCGGAAGACATGGCGCGGCTGTACCCACCCTGGGGGCGGTGCAATCACCGATGCGGACGTTCGTCCCGGGCACCCGGCGGACGATGGTCACCAGTGCGGGTGGCCAACGTCCCGAATGTCCCGCCAGCCCTCCACCCGGCGGTCCGGAGTGCCTACGGTCGAAGCGCAGGCATCTCGCCTGGCACGACCTCGAGGTGGGGCGATGAGCAAGCAGGCACGGGAGCGGACGCGTGAGCTGCGCGAGGCGCAGCGCGCCGCCGCGGCGCGGCACCAGCGGAACCGCCGGATGGTCACCGGCCTCGGCATCGTCGTGATCCTCGGCCTGCTCGCCGCGATCGTGGTCGCGGTGGTGCGCGCCGGCGGCGCGGGCGACCCGCCGACGCCGCCGGCCNCGCGGCCCGCCGGCGGCGCGCTGGTGCCGCCGGGCCACGTCGACGGGTCCGGTGGGTTCGCCGTCGGCGACGCCGGCGCGCCGGTGACGGTGGAGATCTTCTACGACTACATGTGCCCCGCCTGCGGTGCGTTCGAGCAGGCGAACGGCGAGGAGCTGGACCGGCTCGTCGCCGACGGGACCGTGCGCGTCGTGCTGCGGCCGATCGCGTTCCTCGACGAGCAGTCGCAGGGCACCCGCTACTCCACCCGAGCCGCCAACGCGTTCGCCACCGTCGTGGACGGCCACCCCGACGCCGCGTGGGACTTCCACGCCGCGCTCTACGAGCACCAGCCCACGGAGGGCAGCGACGGGCTGAGCGACGGCGAGATCGGCGACCTCGCCCGCGCGGCCGGCGTACCCGGCGACGTGGTCGACGCCTTCGGCGACGGCACCTTCGAGCCGTGGGTGGCCTCGATGACGAGCGCGGCGTTCGACGCGGGGCTGCAGGGCACGCCCACGATCACCATCGACGGCCGGCCGTTCCAGGGCGACCCGTACTCGACCGGACCGCTCACCGACGCCATCGAAGCCGCCGCGAGCGGGACGTGACCCAGGTCCTCGACCCGGCCGAGCCGTTCACCCACGGCTCGCGGCTGCACCGGCTCCGGCACAGCCGGGCTACCGTCTGGGTGACGATGCTGGCCGCCTCGGTGGCCAGCCTGGTCGCGTCGCTGGTGCTCTCGATCGACGCGGTGCGCCTCGCTGAGAACCCGAACGCCGACCTCGGCTGCAACATCAACGCGGTGATCAGCTGCGGCACCGTCGCGACGTCGTGGCAGTCGTCGCTGCTCGGCTTCCCGAACGCGTTCCTCGGGCTGATGACCGAGCCCGTGGTGATCACCGTGGCCGTGGCCGCGCTCGGGGGCGTGGTCTTCCCGCGCTGGTTCATGGTCGCGGCGCAGGTCGTCTACACGATCGGGCTGGCGTTCGCGTACTGGCTCTTCTACGAGGCGATGTTCGACATCGGCGCGCTGTGCCCCTGGTGCCTGCTGATCACGGTGGCGACCACGCTGGTCTTCTTCGAGATGACCTACGTCAACATCCGCGACGACAACCTGCACCTGCCGCGCCGGCTGCAGCACGCCCTGCTCGGGGCGCTCCGGTCGAACCTGGACCTGGTGCTGGTCGTCGCCTGGATCCTGGTCCTGGTGCTGGCCGTCGTGCTCAAGTACGGCGACGCGCTGTTCGCCTAGTGGCACGCCCCGGAGACGGCGAAGGCCCCCGGCCTCGCGCCGGCGAGGACAGGGGCCTTCTCTGGGGTGAGTGACGGGACTTGAACCCGCGGCCACCTGGACCACAACCAGGTGCTCTACCAGCTGAGCTACACCCACCATGCGGCCCGCCGCTGGCGAGCCGACGGAAAGTGTAGAGGACTCAGTCCTGGTTCGCGGAATCGGTTGCGGTCTCGGCCGGCTCCTCGTCGCCGGTGAGCCCGGTCAGCGCCCCACCGTGCCGCAGCGCGATCTCCCGGGCGACGTCGCTCTCGGGCCCGGGCGGGGGCACGAACACGGCCTCGCGGTAGTAGCGGAGCTCCTCGATGCTCTCCTGGATGTCGGCCAGCGCGCGGTGGTTGCCGCGCTTGGCCGGCGCCTGGAAGTAAGCGCGGGGGAACCAGCGGCGTGACAGCTCCTTGATCGAGGAGACGTCGACGATGCGGTAGTGCAGGAACGTCTCCAGCGTGGGCATGTCTCTGGCGAGGAAGGCGCGGTCGGTGGCCACGGTGTTGCCCGCCAGCGGGGGACGGCTGCCGTCGGGGCAGTACTCCTTGATGTACGACAGGACCCGCTCCTCCGCCTCCTCGAGCGTGATGCCGAAGTCGAGCTCGCGGAGCAGCCCGGAGCTCTCGTGCATGTCGCGCACGAAGTCGTTCATCTGGTCGAGCGCCTCGGCGGGCGGCTTGATGATCAGGTCGACGCCGGTCCCGAGCACGTTGAGGTCGAAGTCGGTGACGAGGGCCGCCACCTCGATCAGCGCGTCGGCGCCGAGGTCGAGGCCGGTCATCTCGCAGTCGATCCAGACCAGTCTGTCGTTCACGTGGGCCACCCTAGACCGCCGCCCGGACGGCCCCCGTCTCAGTCGGGGTTCAGGATGCGCCCCTAGGGTCGGCCGCGTGAAGGAGTGGGTCGGCCTCGCCGCGCGCCTCGTGGTGGGGTGCGTCTGGATCTACGCCGGTGCCTCGAAGCTGCTCGACCCCGCGCAGAGCGTGGCCGCGGTCCGCGCCTACCAGCTGCTCCCCGGCAACCTCGCCCAGCCGGTCGGCCAGCTGCTGCCGGTCCTCGAGGTCGTGGTCGGCGCGATGCTGCTGCTGGGCCTGTTGACGCGGGGTGCCGCCGTGGTCTCCGGCATCTTGTTCGTCGGGTTCGTCGTCGGCATCGCGTCGGTCTGGGCCCGGGGGCTCACCATCGACTGCGGCTGCTTCGGTGGCGGCGGCTACGACCCCGACGCGGCGTCGAAGTACCCGTGGGAGATCGCCCGCGACGCCCTCCTGCTCCTCGCCTCCGTGTACCTCGTGTGGCTCCCGTCCACGAGACTGTCGCTGGACACGCTGCTGCTCCGGCGTACGCCCGAGATCGAAGGATCCTGATGTCGAAGAAAGATCGTGATGTCGCCCGGGCGGACCGGGTCGCCAAGGCCGCGGCGCTGCGCAAGCAGCAGGAGGCCGCCGAACGGCGCCGCCGCACCCTGATGATCGGCGGCGTGGTCGTCGCGCTGCTGGTGATCGTCGTCGGCGGCTGGTTCCTCTCCCGCGCGCTGGACACCACCGGGGACGTGAACGCCCCGGCGGCCGGCAGCGAGTACGGCGTCACGATCGGGCCGAAGGACGCCCCCCACGACGTGGTGATCTACGAGGACTTCCTCTGCCCGTTCTGCGGCGAGTTCGAGGCCGAGACCCACGAGAAGCTCGCCACGCTGGCGCAGGACGGCAAGGTGCGCGTGGAGTACCGGCCGTTCAACCTGCTCAGCAGCCTCGGTGACTACTCGGAGCGGTCCGCGGGCGCCTTCTCGATCGTGCTCGACACGTCCGGGCCGGAGGTCGCGAAGAAGTTCCACGACCTGCTGTACGAGAACCAGCCCGACGAGAAGGGCCCCTACCCGAGCGACGACGACCTGGTGAAGTGGGCGGTCGAGGCCGGGGCGAAGGAGTCCGACGTCAAGGGCCCGATCGAGAACCACGCCGGCAAGGACTGGGTCACGGCCGCGACACAGGCCGCGCTGGACGCGGGGGTGCGCAGCACACCGACGATCCTGCTCGACGGCAAGGTCTTCACCGGCGGCCGCACGCCGGCCGAGCTCGGCGACAACCTGATCGCGAAGGTGGACTGAGGGCGACGCTCTGCCAGACTCACGCGACGTGAGCCTGTCCGACTTCATCGCCGGCCTCCCGAAGGCCGAGCTGCACGTCCACCACGTCGGCTCCGCGTCGCCGCGGATCGTCTCCGAGCTGGCCGAGCGCCACCCGGGCACGGTCCCGAGCGACCCGGACGCGCTGCGCCGGTTCTTCGAGTTCCGCGACTTCGCGCACTTCGTCGACGTGTACCTGGCGGTGGTCGGGCTGATCCGGACCCCGGAGGACATCCGCTACCTGACCTACGAGGTCGGCCGGGAGATGGCGACCGGGCAGTCGCTGCGGTACGCCGAGCTGACCTGCACGCCGTACACGTCGGTGCGGCCGGACCGCGACGACCTGGGTATGCCGATCGAGGCGTACACCGACGCGATCGAGGACGCGCGGGTGGCGGTCGAGCGCGACTTCGGCCTGGTGCTCCGCTGGATCTACGACATCCCGGGGGAGTCCGGCGTGCCGTCCGCGGACGCGACGCTCGACTACGCGCTGAACCACGGCCCGGACGCGCTGGTCGGCTTCGGGCTCGGCGGACCGGAGATCGGGGTGCCGCGCGCCCAGTTCCGGCCGCACTTCGACGCCGCCCGCGCCGCCGGCCTGCACAGCGTCCCCCACGCCGGGGAGACCACCGGGCCGGACACCGTCTGGGACTCGCTGCGGCTGCTCGGTGCGGAGCGGATCGGGCACGGCACCTCCTCCGCGCAGGACCCGGAGCTGCTCGCCCACCTCGCCGAGGCCGGCGTACCGCTCGAGGTGTGCCCGTCCTCGAACGTCGCGACCCGCGCCGTACCGACGCTGGAGGAGCACCCGATCCGGGCCTTCCGCGACGCCGGGGTCACCGTGACCGTCAACTCCGACGACCCGCCGATGTTCAACACCACGCTCAACCGCGAGTACGAGATCGCGGCCGAGCTGCTCGCGCTCGACGAGGCCGGCGTGGCCGACCTGGCGCGGAACGCCGTGCGGGCGTCCTTCGCGGAGGACGGCGTGCAGGCGCGGCTGCTGGCGGAGATCGACGCCTACGCCGCGGGGCAGTGACCCCGGGAAAGTAATTGGCCCCGCGAGCTCATACCACGCGGGGCCTGGGTCCTTTGTATCCCGGTGCCGACCAGATTCCCGGCATTGGCACGCGTGTCGGGCTCATCACACATAGGGTTTGCCCATGCCCAGTCCGATCCGTGTGGCGGTCGTGAACGACTACGAGATCGTCGTCGCCGGTGTCGCCGCCATGCTCGCCCCCCACCACGATCGGATCAGCATCGTGGAGCTGTCGTCGGGTCTGCCGGTGCTCAGTGACGTGGACGTGATCCTCTACGACACGTTCGGGCAGATCCAGGGCGACGGGGTCGACCTGGAGGACCTGGTCGACGGCAGCGACGCGCGGGTCGTGATCTTCAGCTGGAACCTGCAGCCGGAGCTGGTCCGCGCGGCGATCGAGCGGGGCGCCGCGGGCTACCTGTCCAAGGGGCTGCCGGCGGACGAGATCGTCGCGGGGCTGGAGGCGGTGCACAACGGCGAGACGGTGACGCCCCGGGAGTCGGCCCCGTCCGCCGACCGGGACACCACGGGGGAGTGGCCGGGCCGCGAGCACGGCCTCACCGCGCGCGAGTCCGAGGTCCTCGCCCTGATCACGCAGGGCCTGAGCAACCAGGAGATCGCGGATCGCACGTACCTGTCGATCAACTCGGTCAAGACCTACATCCGCACCGGCTACCGCAAGATCGGCGTCGGCCGTCGTTCGCAGGCGGTCGCCTGGGGCATGCGGCACGGCTTCGCGCCGGACCGGATGCGCACCATCGACACCTCGCCGACCGCCTAGGAAGGCATGGCGCCCGTCGGCGCGGGTACACGACGGGCATGTCGGAGGAACAGCACACCAGGGAGCACACGAAGCAGCCGGTCGAGGAGACCCGGCCGGCGGAGGCCCAGGGCGTCCCGCACACCGAGGACCTCGAGCAGACCGACACCGACGTCCAGGACGTCGACATGGATCCCGAGGACCACGTCAACCGGCCCGACCAGCCGGACTTCGACCCGGCCGAGCGGCGGCCGTTCGACGACCCGGACACCACGCTGCCCACCGAACACGACGCGTAGCGCGACTAGCGCCCCCGGCAGGATTCGAACCTGCGACCAGCGGATTAGAAGGCCGCTGCTCTATCCAGCTGAGCTACGGAGGCGTGGATCGGACGTAGTCGGGACCAACCTCGGGACAACCCCGGCGAGGCTCGACGGCGCTTCCGATCCGCCGTCAGTATGCCGCAGCAGCGTCAGTACCGGTCCTGGTGGGCGGCCCAGATCGGGTAGGGGTCGGTGAAGTCCAGCCCGAACTGGGCCTGGTAGGCGGCCACGACGGGCAGGGCACGCATCGTTGCCCGCATCATCTGACCGGTCGTGGCGTGCTGGCACGATCCGGCGCCGGGGTGCTTGCCGCAATCCACTGGCTCGTCCGGGAACGGCGGATAGGTCAACCACGCGCACACGCGCTCTCCGACCGTCATCGACCGGACGTCGTGGGCGACCGCACCCATCGGCTCCAGCACTTCGACGAGAGCGGGCGCCAGCCCGGGGGCCTGCGGCGGCGCCACCCCGAACCGCGGGTCGGCGTAGGTGACGACGACCAGGTGGCCGGCAGCGGTGGGGAACCCCGGCGGCCACAATCGCATCTTCTCCCGGTCGCAGTCCCATCCGAACCTCTGGGCGTGGCCGAGCCCGGCGAGCACCTCGAGCCGCCGCAGCCGCGTGTTGCCGTCGCGAAGCACGAACTTGTGGGCGAGCTCCCCGCTGCTGGCCCGAAACGGCCGGCCGGTCCGCTCGTCGACCTCGGGACGACCGTGCTCGTCGGCCCACTCCACCGTGGTCGGGGTGACGGTGTAGGACCAGGGCAGGTACGCGTCGTGACGCAGCATGCGCGGCGTCACCGACGCGGCCTTCTGGAAGTCCCAATCGACCTGGAGGCCGTAGACGAAGTCCAGCGAGGAGTCGGCCGCGTCGTGGTCCGGACGCTGCTGTCCGAGCTCGTGCCCCGTCCACGGGGCGCTGGCCACGGTCGCGGCGGCGGCTGCCTCACGCACCTGCGCCGGGGACACGGCCGGCAGCAGCGGGTTCGCCGACCGCTTGTACCTCGCCTTCCCCACGACGACGGCACGCAGCACGTCTGCCAGCGTTCGGTCCCACACGTCCTGGTCCTCCGCCCACCCCCCGTTCCGGCCCCGGTTCGGGCTGGCGCCCGCCTCCGCTGGTATCGACGGAGTGAGAGCGTCGGCGAGATCCGCGAACGTGGTGGTCTGCCACAGGTGTCCGGTCACCGACGGCTCGGTCGCCGTTGCCGCGGCCACCGGGTGCGGGTACAGCAGGCGGTACGCGACGTGCTCGCGGTCTGGGCGCGCGACCGGACGAGCCGGCCCGCCACACCCCGGAGCGCAGCCGGGAGTGTCGAACTCGAAGAGGGCGTACGTGTCGGTCTGCGGGACGCCCGGCAGGTCGTCCGCCTCACTGCGCCACAGCTCCAGGTGCGGTCGCAACCCCAACGCTGCCCACCGCCGCGCGGCCGACTCCCGCATCGTCGGGACGTTGAACTCGGCGCTGATCTTGGCCTCCGCGACCGCAGCGATCTCCGGACGCTGACCTCCGCGGTCGACGCAGACGATCATGTCGGGCTTGCTGGCGCCGGTCAGCAGCTGCGCGTAGACGGGTGCGCCGGCCGCGAACGCCTCCCAGACCCAGGCGAGCTCGGCCGTGACGGGCACGAATGCGGCCAGCAGCCGGCGAAGGCTCTCGCGCTCGCGAGGTGCGTTGAACGCGGCGACTACGCACGCGGTGAGCGGATCCTCTCGAGGCTGGACCTCGAGGTAGCCCCGCAGCGTCGGCAACGACGTGTCCGGGCACGGGCACTCGAAGCCTGCGTTCCGTCTCATCGGCTCAGATCAGCACGGTGAGGAGGAACGCTGCCGCTGCGACGCCGGCAGCGACGTGGACAGTGGTCCGGGTGATGGGGTCCAGCGACCGGTACGCACCGACCGCCCGGTCCTTGAGGGGGTGGGCGTTGTCGGGTACCTGGATGCTCGGCTTGGAGCCGGGATGGCGCCGCCGGTTCACGACGTAGGTGACGATGCCGGCGATGCCTCCGCACACGATGGCGGCGAAGGTCGCGCGGAGTCCGAGCGCGACCGTGTGCGATGCGAACCCCAGGACCGCGCCGACGACCGCCGCGGCCACGGCCATGACGACCGCTCCCAGGAGCAGGACCGTCGCTGCGACGGTGAGCAGCGACATCGGCAGGAACCCGCCACCGGAGCCCGATCCCAGTGAGCCGTTCCCACTCTGCCGGGCCATCAGCTGCCGGTGGTGGCGGTCGGCCTGTCGCATCCGCTCCTTGTGCTGGACCTGGGCGGCCGTGCGCGCCTTCGCGTCGCGGCACCGGGCGCAGTAGTCGTGATGGAAGGCGTGCTGCGCGCAGGGCATGAGGTCTCCGTGTCGGGTCCGTGTCGAGGGTGCGAACTTCGCCCATCGGCCGACGGTCGGGATAGTTGAGCCTTTGCGCCGGAAGCAGTGCCGACGCTCCGGCACCAGAGGCTCAGCGCACCACCGGCAGGGCTCCCGGGTTCCGGGCGGGGTTTCCGGGCGGGTTTCCGGGACCTTGGGACCGCCGGGTCCGGGACTCCCGGACCTGCCGGCGGGCGCCGGCGCGAGGGACCGTGATCGGGAAGGTCCTCGCGAGCCCGGAGGTTCGTCATGAAGCGCCAGTCCTGGATCCTGCTCGCCGTTGCGGCCGCGGTCGCCGTGGTCGCGGCGTTCGTCGCCGGCCTGGCGGTGGGGAACGACCGCGACTCGGGACGGATCGGCCCGGCGATGATGGTCGGGCGCTCGGACGGCGCGCCGTACGGATGGGGGCCGATGGCGAGGTACGACGACTGCCCCGGCTGGTCCGACTCCGATCGCGGACCGGGGATGATGAGGGGCTGGGGCCGCTGAGACAGCCGCGCGGTGTTCGGGTCGTGTGCCTGAGACCGCGCTCTGGGTCGGGCTCAGGCACACGACCGTGATCGCGCTCCACCGCCGTTGTCGGTGGCGGGTGCTCGAGCACGGCACCGTCACCTTCCACCGACGGACGTAGGCCGATCGCACCGGTTCCGCCGTACGCTCGTCCCATGGACGCGTCACCGCGCACCACGTACGTCCTCGTCGACGGGGAGAACATCGACGCCACCCTGGGGACCTCGATCCTGGGGCGTCGACCGCGCCCGGAGGAGCGTCCGCGGTGGGAGCGCCTGCTGCAGTTCGCCCGGGAGCGCTGGGACCAGCCCGCGACCGGGCTCTTCTTCCTGGCCGCCAACAACGAGCTGCCGATGGCGTTCGTGCAGGCCCTGCTCGCGATCGGCTACCGCCCGGTCGCCCTGTCCGGGGGGCCGGGCGAGAAGGTGGTCGACATCGCGATCCAGCGGACGCTCGCCGAGATCCAGCACCGCGCGGCCGACGTGCTGCTCGTCAGCAACGACGGGGACTTCGTCGAGCCCGTCCGCGACCTCCTGGACGGCCGGCGAGTCGGGGTCATCGGGTTCGTCGAGTTCCGGAACCAGGGCTTCATCGAGCTCGCCGACCAGGGGCTGTCGGTGTTCGACCTCGAGTACGACGTGCGAGCCTTCAACGAGCAGCTTCCGCGGGTGCGCATCATCCCGATCGACGAGTTCGACCCCGCGCAGTTCCTGTGACGCCAGGGGGAGCCTGCGCTAGGAGGCCGGTGTCCACTCCTGGAGCAGGCCGGTCTGGTTGACCGCCCGACCGTCCGCGGTGAGCGTCATCGAGCCGATCGACAGGCTCGGGCCGCCCTCCCAGTGGGTGCCGGCGCGGGTGCGCAGGCCGGTCGTCTGCCAGAGCTTGTCGCCGGCCTCCTTGCCCGGTACCTGGCGCACGTCGAGCTCCATGCGGTCGTCGTACACCCGGGCCAGCATGTAGGTCGCCTGGCCCCGGTAGAGCAGGCCGCCCGTCGAGACCTGGGTGAGCCCGTCGGAGCGGCGCATGGTGGTCGCGTGCACCTCGCCGTTGATGTAGAGGTCCACGCCGTACCGCGCCATCGTCCGCCAGAGCGGCGACCTCTCGCCGCGCTCGATGTGGCCGCCCGACGACGAGACCTCGCGCACGGGCCAGAGCACCGGGTTGTGGCCCTGCACGATCACCCACGGCACGTGGTCGGCCCGGGCCTTCCGCAACGTGTTGCGGAGCCAGGCGAGCTGGCCGCCGGTGACCTCGAGGTGGACGTCGCCGTCGCGCCGGTGGAACTCGTCGAGGCTGACCAGCAGCACGTCGGGCGAGAGCTTCACGGCGTACGACGTGTGGGCGAACGAGGTGCGGAACGGCCGGTCGGCGTAGCGGGGCGCGCCGGACGGCGTCCGCGTCAGGTACTTCGCGAACATCCGCTTGAACAGCGGGAGGTGGTGGCGCTTGAACGTCGTCCAGTGGTTGTCGTCGTTCCAGTCGTTGTCGCCGATGTCGTGGTCGCCCACCGCGGCGTGCAGGGTCAGGCCGCGCTCGGCGAACCGCTGGACGTAGGCGGCGTAGTAGAAGTTCGCGGCCCGGCGGACGGCGGCCGCGCGCTCGGCGTCGGTGCGGACCGGTCCGAACAGCCCGGTGTGCTCGTCGTCGCGGCCCCAGCGGCCCTCGACCAGGTCGCCGGCGACCAGCACCGAGCCCGGCTTCGTCGCGGCGACGTCGTCGAGGAACGCGTCGATGTACTGCTCGAGCTGCGGGGTCCAGGAGTTCGGGTCGCCGGGCTTCCAGGTCGGCAGCTTCCGCACGTCGCCGACGTCCTGGTTGAGGAAGTCGGGGGCGGCGACGAACCTGTAGTTCGGTGTCTGGTCCGCGCCCGGCGGCGGGTTCCACGCGTGCAGGACGTCCGGGGGAGCGTCCTCGCGGGCCGTCGTGGCCAGGGGGTTCCGCGTCAGGCAGCCCGCCGTGGCCAGGCCGACCGCCAGCAGGACCGCGAACGCCTGCCATCGCGGCAGGCGTCGTGGTGGTCGCGGTCGAGAGGCGATCGGAAGTCCTTCGTCGGTCGGTGGGTCAGCGGCGGTGCTGGTCCATCCACGCCTCGACGTCGGCCGAGGTGCGCGGGAGGGACCCGGAGAGGTTCCGGTACCCGTCCGCGGTCACGAGGATGTCGTCCTCGATCCGGATGCCGATCCCGCGGAGCTCCTCCGGCACCAGGAGGTCGTCCTCCTGGAAGTAGAGACCGGGCTCGACGGTGAGCACCATGCCCTCCGCGAGGGTGCCGTCGGCGTACGTGTCCGGCGCGGCCCGCCCGCAGTCGTGGACGTCCATGCCGAGCATGTGGCTGGTGCCGTGCAGCGTCCAGCGCGCGTAGACCCGGCTCTCGGGGTCGAGCGCCTCCTCGGCGGAGACCGGGAGCAGCTTCATGTCCGCGAGCGCGTGCGCGAGCACCTCCATCGCGGCGTTGTGGGCGGCCTTGAACGGCACGCCCGGGCGGACCGCCTCGATGCCGGCCTGCTGCGCGGCGTACACGACGTCGTAGAGCTCGCGCTGCAGGCTCGTGAACCGGCCGTCGACCGGCAGCGTGCGGGTGACGTCGGCGGTGTAGAGCGACCGGTTCTCGACACCCATGTCCAGCAGCACGAGCGTGCCGGGCGTGATCGGGCCGGTGTTCTCGATCCAGTGCAGCGTGGTGGCGTGCGAGCCGCCGCCGACGATCGAGTCGTAGCCGATGTCGTTGCCCATCGCGCGGGCGCGGCGGAAGAAGGTGCCCTCGATCCAGCGCTCGCCGTACTCGAGCACGCGGTCCCACTCACGGACCGAGTCCTCGAAGCCCAGCGTGGTGACGTCGCACGCCTCTTGGAGCTGCTCGACCTCCCACGCGTCCTTGACCAGCCGCAGCTCGTCGGCCACCCGGGCGAGGTCGTCGTCGGTGGTGATGTCGCGGGTCTTGCGGTCGTCGTCGAACGACGGGAGGTCCTCGATGTGCCGCACCTCGATCCCGAGGGAGTCGGAGATCTCCTTCAGCGACGGGCGCCGACCCACCCACAGCTCGCCGTACTGCCGGTCGCGGAAGAACTCGTCGGTCTCGCGCGAGGAGCGCGGCCGGGCGTAGAGCACCGACTCGCCGCCGTCGACGACGAGGACGGCGTCGCTGGTCTGGTTGCCGGAGAAGTAGGTGTGGGCGGTGTCCGGCCGGAACCGGTAGTCGGTGTCGTTCGCCCGGACCTTGAAGGTGCCGGCGGGCAGCACCAGCCGCTCGCCCGGGAAGGCGTCGGCGAGCTTGGCCCGCCGCTCCGCGGCGCGCGCCGCGACCGGCTGCGCGGGGAGGTCGAGCTCGCGGTCGCCCCAGCCCTCGCGCATGAACGCGGCGTACGCCGCGGGGACAGCGGGGTCGTGCGACTCGGTCTTGGGCTCGACGGTCTCCGGGGTGATCTGCTCGCTCACGGAGCCACTCTACGCCGGGGCCGGAGGCCCCCGGACGCCCACCGATAGGCTGCCGGGCATGCGAGGAGCCCGCCGTGACAGCGTCGCCTTCACGGTCGTGGTGACCGTGCTGGTGGCCCTCGGCGCCCTCCTGATGCTGGCGATCCTGGCGCTGTCCGGTGCTCCGGGCACGCTCCTGCTGGCGACCGTGCTCGCCGCCGTCCCGGTGGGCCCGCTGGTGGGCTGCTACCTGTGGCTGGACCGCTACGAGCCGGAGCCGCGCTCGCTGCTCGCGGCCGGGCTGCTGTGGGGCTGCTTCGTGGCGACCGGGTTCGCGCTGCTCGTGCAGGGCGTCGGCGGGTTCGTCCTCACGTTCACCGACCGGCAGAGCCTCGAGCTGGTCGCGCCGATCACCGAGGAGGCGAGCAAGGGCCTGTTCCTCTTCCTGCTGCTGTGGTGGCGGCGGGGGGAGCTGGACGGCGTGCTCGACGGCATCGTGTACGCCGGCATGGTCGGCATCGGGTTCGCCTTCACCGAGAACATCCTCTACCTCGCCGCCGCCTACAACGGCACCGACGGCGCGGGCCCGGGCGGCACCGAGGCGCTGACCGCGACGTTCGTGGTCCGCTGCCTGATCAGCCCGTTCGCGCACCCGCTGTTCACGACCTTCACCGGCATCGGGGTCGGCCTGGCCGTGAACGCGCGCAGCGGCGCCGCCCGTTTCCTCTGGCCGGTCCTCGGTTACGGGTGCGCCGTGGCGGCGCACGCGACCTGGAACACCTCGACCGTCTACGGCTTCGACAACTTCGCGCTGCTGTACGTCGTGCTCATGGCGCCGGCGTTCTTCGCGGTGCTCGGGCTGGCGATCTGGTCGCGCAGGTCGGAGCGCCGGATGCTCGCCGCCGCGCTCGCCGACGCCGCGCAGCGCGGGCTGATCCCGGCCACCGACATCGGGTGGGTGGTCGACCTGCGCGCCCGGCGGGCCGCGCGCGCGTACGCCCGGCGCTCCGGCGGCCGGCCGGCCGAGCGCGCCATGCGGGAGTACCAGCAGGCGGCCATCGAGCTCGGCTTCCTGCACTACCGTCTGCTGCGGGGGACACCTCCGCCCGACTACGCGGCCCGCGGCCAGCAGTTCCTCCAGCGGATCGACCGGCTGCGGCCGACGATCGCCTTCCCCGGACAGGTGGTACCCACTCGATGAGCGTGTCTCGCGACGAGAACACCCGGATGCTCACGGCCCTCGTGCAGCTCCGCGGTGCGCTCCAGGCCGCCCGGCTGCCGCTCGACGTGCCCGGCGCCGCGGACCTGCGCGCCGCGCGCCTGCAGATGATCGACCAGCTCGAGGACTACGCGATCCCACGCCAGATGAGCGTCGACGCGCCGCTCCTCGTCGTCGTCGGCGGATCGACCGGCGCCGGCAAGTCGACGCTCGTGAACTCCCTCGTCGGGCGGCGGGTCACCGCCTCCGGCGTCCTCCGCCCGACGACGCGGTCGCCCGTCCTGGTGCACCATCCCGACGACGCGCACTGGTTCGGCCAGGAGCGGCTGCTGCCCGACCTGGTCCGCGTCACCGACGGCACCGACGACCCGCACCGGCTGCAGCTGGTCGCGTCGGACACCGTCCCCGAGGGGATCGCGATCCTGGACGCGCCGGACGTCGACTCGGTCGAGGAGCACAACCGGGTGCTGGCCGCGCAGCTGCTCGCGGCGGCCGACCTGTGGCTGTTCGTGACCTCGGCCGCGCGCTACTCCGACCAGGTGCCGTGGGAGCACCTCAAGCAGGCCGCCGGGCGCGCCACCGCAGTGGCCATCGTGCTGGACCGCACCCCGGCCGACGCGGTGCAGACCGTCGCCGCGCACCTCGCGCGGATGCTCGCCAGCCGTGGCCTCAAGGACTCCCCGCTGTTCACCGTCAACGAGGTGCCGATCTCCGAGGACGGGCTGCTGCCGCCGGCCGAGGTCGCCGACATCCGCGGCTGGCTCACCTCGCTGGCGTCCGACGCCGATGCCCGGCAGGCGGTCGTCCGGCAGACGCTGGACGGCACGGTGCGGACGCTCACCCGCAGGTCCCACACGGTCGCGGACGCGGTCGAGCAGCAGCTGCAGGCCGCCGGTGAGCTGCGCGCGGACGTCGACGCGGCGTACGAGGACGCGTCCGAGCGGCTGGTGACCGAGTCGGCGGACGGCACGCTGCTGCGCGGCGAGGTGCTCGCCCGCTGGCAGGACCTGGTCGGCACCGGCGAGCTGCTCCGGTCGCTCGACCAGCGGGTCGGCCGGCTCCGCGACCGGGTCGTGAACGCGGTCAAGGGCACGCCGCAGGCCGCCGACCTGGTGGCGCGCGCGATCGAGGCCGGCGCCGAGTCGCTGGTCCTCGACCACGCCGAGTCCGCCGCGGAGGCGGCGTACACCGCCTGGGCGGCGTCCGACGCCGGCCGCCCGCTGCTCGCGCCGAACCTCGAGCGCGCCTCCGCCGAGGTGCGCCGGCGGGCCGAGGCCGAGGTGCGCGGCTGGCAGCAGGAGGTCGTCGACCTGGTGCGGTCGGAGGCGTCGGAGAAGCGAGCCGGCGCGACGTTCCTCGCGTACGGCGCGCACGGGCTCGGGACCGCGTTGACGGTGCTCGTGCTGAGCCGGAACGCCGAACCGGACAGCCCCGTGGCCGCCGCCGCCCACCCCGGGCGCACGCTGCTCGAGGCGGTGCTCGACCCGGAGACGGTGACGCACCTCGTCGACCGCGCCGCCACCTCGCTCGACCGCCGGCTCGCCGGGCTGCTGGTCGACGACCGGCGCCGGTTCCACGCCGTGCTGGCCGGGCTCGACGTGCCCACGGACGGCGCCGAGAGCCTGCGCGCGGCCGCCCGCCGCGTCGACGACCGGCGGTTCGAGCAGGCGCGTGCCGGAGCCGACGCCACGGTCCCGGACGTCACGCCCTAGGCTGAGTACACCCACAGCCGCCGAGGGAGAACATGACGTCCACGCTCGAGGGAGCCAGGAAGCTGGTCACCCGCGGTACCGACATCGGCGCCCGCATCGAGGGCCTCGACGCCGCGACCCAGGCCGCGCGGGGCCGCCTCGACGACGCGCTCGTGGACGACGCGCAGGCGGTCGTCGACCGCGCCGCCGGCCGGCTCCGGCTGTCCGCGACCCACACGGTCGTCGCGATCGCCGGCGCCACCGGGTCGGGCAAGTCCTCGACGTTCAACGCGCTCACCGAGCTCGAGCTCTCCGCGGTCGGCGTGCGCCGGCCCACCACCTCCTGGGCGTCGGCCTGCGTCTGGGGGACCGACGGCGCGGAGGAGCTGCTGGAGTGGCTCGGCATCCCGCCGCGCCACCAGACGACCCGCGAGTCGATGCTCGACTCGGGCCGGCGCAGCGCGCGGTCCGAGCTGGACGGCGTGGTGCTGCTCGACCTGCCCGACCACGACTCGACCGAGGTCGCCCACCACCTCGAGGTGGACCGGCTGGTCGCGCTCGCCGACCTCCTGGTGTGGGTGCTCGACCCGCAGAAGTACGCCGACGCGGCGATCCACGACCGCTACCTGGCGCCGTCCGCGGCCCACCAGGACGTGATGCTGGTCGTGCTGAACCACATCGACACCGTGCCCGAGGAGCGGCGCCAGTCGATGCTCGACGACATCCGCCGCCTGCTCGACGCCGACGGTCTCGACCGGGTCCCGGTCCTCGCCGTCAGCGCGCGGCACGGCACCGGCATCGACGAGCTGCGCGCCGAGATCGCGCGGCGCGCCGCCGAGAAGCAGTCGACCAGTGCCCGCATCGACGCCGACGTGCGGGCGATCGCCGGCCGGCTCGCGGAGGACTGCGGCACCGCGCCGACCCGCGCGCTCTCGCCGGACCGGGCCGCCGCACTGGACGACGCGTTCGCGGAGGCGGCCGGCGTGCCGGTCGTCGTGGACGCGGTGGAGCGCGCGACGCGCGCCAAGGTGAGCCACGCGACCGGCTGGCCGATCGCCGGCTGGCTCGGCGGCATCAAGGCCGACCCCGCCCGGCGCCTCGACCTGGACCTCGGCCCCGACGCCCGCCAGCTGAGCGGTCGCGGCCGCTCCGGCGTACCGCAGGCGTCCCAGGTGCAGCGCGCCCGCGTCGACACCGAGGTCCGGGCGCTCGCCGACGAGGTGTCGGCCGGCCTGAACCAGCCCTGGGTGGACGCCGTGCACCGTGCCTCGGTCTCCCGGCTCGACGAGCTCGGCGACCGGCTGGACGCCGCGCTGGCCGCCACCGAGGTCGGCGCGAGCCGGACGCCGGCCTGGGCCTGGCTGGTCCGGGTCGTGCAGTGGCTGCTGCTCGCGGCCGCGGTCGCCGGGCTGGTGTGGACCGGCGCGCTGCTCGGCACCGGCAAGCTCTCCGACCCCGACACCCCGCAGGTCGCCGGGGTGGCGATCGCGCTGGTGCTGCTCGTGGGCGGCCTGGCGCTCGGCGTCGTGCTCGGGCTCGTCAGCCGGCTCGGCGTCGCCTCGGTCGGGAGGAAGCGGGCCGAGCTGGCCGACCGGCAGCTGCGCTCCGCGGTCTCCGAGGTGTCCCACGAGCTCGTCGTGGTGCCGGTCGACGCCGAGCTGACCGCGTACACCGCGGTGCGCTCGGGTCTCGACCGCGCCCTGGCCTGAGCCGGTTTCCTTCCACAGCCGGGCCGGCGACGCGGTTCTCCCCAGCCCGGCTCGCGCCGCGGCGTTCTTGTCGGCGGTCGCGCCGAGCCTCGGGCCACACCCGGATCGAGGCAAGGAGAACCCATGAACGACAGCACCATCACCGTCCGCGGCTGGCTCGGGGCCGACGTGGACCTGCGCAAGGCCGGCGACGTGCCGGTCGCGAGCTTCCGGCTCGCCTGCACGCCGCGGAAGTTCAACCCGCGCACGGAGTCGTGGTCCGACGGCACCACCCAGTGGTACACCGTGACCTGCTGGCGCGGCCTGGCCGAGAACGTCGCGAGCTCGCTGCGCCGTGGTGATCCGGTCGTCGTGCAGGGCCGGCTCGAGCTGCGCACCTACGTCAACAGCAACAACGTCGAGGTCGAGGCGCTCGAGATCGACGCCGCGGCGATCGGCCACGACCTGGCCCGCGGCACCAGCCGGTTCACGCGGACGCCGAAGCAGCAGCCGGCGGTCGCGCCGGCCGAGGAGACACCGGCGGCGTGAGCGTCACTCGTCCGGCCAGCGCTGCTGCCAGAGACGGGCCTCGGCGACGTCGCGCACCTCCGCGAGCGTCATCGGCGCGTGGTCGCGCATGGTCGGGACGTTCCCGCCCCAGGTGGCGGCCGTGCTGTTGGACGAGGTCGCCCGCACGACGGCACCGTCCGGCGTGAGGTAGGTCGACTCCAGCACGATCTCGTCGCCGTCGGTCGTCCGCGAGTCGCGCCCGACGACAGCGCCGGACGCGCCGTGCACCTCCGTGCAGGAGTCGGGCGCGGTCAGGTTGCCCGGGCAGGTGATCCACGGGTCCGCGGCGTCGCCGCCGGCATCGGCGGGGGCGCGCAGCTCGACGTTCACCAGGCCGGCGTAGCCGTGGTCGTCCTTCAGGCCGAGCTCGGCCCAGGCGCGGGACGCGCCCGTGAACGTCCACGGGGTCGTGTACCGGCTGGGGGTCAGGAAGGTGAGCCGGTGCGCCACCTCCTCGCCGGGCATCGTCCACCAGTGCGGGGCGGGCTCGTAGACGTCGGGGGGCGGGAGCACGGCGCCGCCCTGCGCGAGCTGGTCCCCGGTCGAAGCGCCGACCGTGCCGAGCAGGGGCACGGCGACCGCGACGGCCACGGCCGCGGCCACACCTCCGAGCACGACGCCCGCGCGGCGACGGCGGCGCGCGGCGCGACCGCGCCGTACCGCGCCGGCGTGGAGGCGGTCCGTCGGGACGTCGAGGTCGGCGAGGGCCCGGTCCATGAGGGCGTGGAGGTCGTTCATCGGTTGCTCCCGTTGGTGTGCGGCTCGCTCAGCAGCCCGCGGAGCGCTCGGAGCGCGCGCAGGCTGCGGTTCTTGACGGCCGCCTCGCTGAGGCCGAGCTCGGACGCGGTCTCGCCGACGCTGCGGTCCTCCCAGTACCGGAGCACGACCACGGCGCGGTCGAGCGGCGGCAGCTCGGCCAGGGCGGCGAGCAGCGCCAGCCGCTCCGTCGTCCCCGGGGCCGGGTCGGCGTCCCGTGTGGCCCGCTCCGGGACGTCGGCCACGGGCAGCTCGCCGGAGCTGCGCCGCCGCCGGTCGGAGAGGAAGGACTTGATGAGCACGCCGTGGATGTACGCCACCGGGTCGTCCGCCGAGCTCACCCGTGCCCAGGCGGCGTAGGCCTTGGCCAGCGCCGTCTGCACCAGGTCCTCCGCGGCGTGCGGGGTCGTGGTGAGCAGGTAGGCGCTGCGGTACAGCTGCGGCGAGCGCGCGGCCACGAACTCCGCGAACTCCTCGTCCCGTCGCCGCGATCGGCTCACAGGCCCTCCGTCCGGTCCGTCCCGCCTCCTGCGTGGAGGCCGTCACCCTTCAGACGCCGTGGCCCCCGATGAGGTCTCATCACCGGGGCGTCACTAGGCTCGGGGACCATGGCGGAGTATGTGTTCACCCTGCGCAACGTGCGCAAGGCCCACGGCGACAAGGTTGTCCTCGACAACGTGACGCTGTCGTTCCTGCACGGCGCGAAGATCGGCGTCGTCGGCCCGAACGGCGCGGGCAAGTCCTCGTTGCTGAAGATCATGGCGGGGCTCGACCAGCCCAACAACGGCGACGCGATCCTGGACCCGGGGGCCACGGTCGGCATGCTCCAGCAGGAGCCGCCGCTGACCGAGGGCAAGACGGTGCTGGAGAACGTCGAGGAGGCCGTCGGCGAGATCAAGGGGAAGCTCGACCGCTACAACAAGATCTCCGAGGAGCTCGCCGACCCCGACGCCGACTACGACTCGCTCCTCGCGGAGATGGGCGACCTGCAGACCGACCTCGACCACGCGAACGCGTGGGACCTCGACAGCCGCCTCGACCAGGCCATGGACGCGCTGCGCTGCCCGCCGCCGGACGCGCTCGTCGACAACCTCTCCGGTGGCGAGCGCCGCCGGGTGGCGCTGTGCAAGCTGCTGCTCCAGCAGCCGGACCTGCTGCTGCTCGACGAGCCCACCAACCACCTCGACGCCGAGTCGGTGCAGTGGCTGGAGGGCCACCTCAAGAGCTACCCGGGCGCCGTCCTCGCGGTGACCCACGACCGGTACTTCCTCGACAACGTCGCCGAGTGGATCGCCGAGGTCGACCGGGGCCAGATCCACGGCTACGAGGGCAACTACTCCACCTACCTGGAGACCAAGAAGGACCGCCTCAAGATCGAGGGTCAGAAGGACGCCAAGCGCGCGAAGATGCTCGAGAAGGAGCTGGAGTGGGTCCGCTCCAACCCGAAGGCACGGCAGGCGAAGAGCAAGTCCCGCCTGGCCCGCTACGAGGAGCTCGCGGCCGAGGCGGACCGCGCCCGTAAGATCGACACGTCCGAGATCAACATCCCGGCGGGCCCGCGCCTCGGTGACGTGGTGCTCGAGGCCAAGGGCGTCGCCAAGGGCTTCGAGGGCCGGACCCTGATGCACGACCTGTCGTTCTCGCTGCCGCGCGCCGGCATCGTCGGCGTCATCGGCCCGAACGGCGTCGGCAAGACCACGCTGTTCCGGATGATCACCGGCAACGAGGCCCCGGACGCCGGCGACCTCAACGTCGGCCAGACCGTGAAGATCTCGTACGTCGACCAGAGCCGCGGCGGCATCGACCCGAACAAGAACGTCTGGGAGGTCGTCTCGGACGGCCTGGACTTCATCAAGGTCGCGAACTTCGAGATGAACTCCCGCGCGTACGTCGCGTCGTTCGGGTTCAAGGGTCCGGACCAGCAGAAGAAGGCCGGTGTCCTGTCCGGTGGCGAGCGCAACCGGCTCAACCTGGCGCTCACCCTGAAGATGGGCGGCAACCTGCTGCTGCTCGACGAGCCGACCAACGACCTGGACGTGGAGACGCTGTCGTCCCTCGAGGACGCGCTGCTCGACTTCCCGGGCTGCGCGGTGGTCACCTCGCACGACCGCTGGTTCCTCGACCGCATCGCCACCCACATCCTGGCGTGGGAGGGCGACGACGAGGACGACGCCAAGTGGTTCTGGTTCGAGGGCAACTTCGCGGCCTACGAGGAGAACAAGGTCGAGCGGCTCGGCGTCGAGGCGGCCCGCCCGCACCGCGTCACGCACCGGCGGCTGACGCGCGACTGACGCGGCGCCGCCGTTGGTCGAGCTTGTCGAGACCCCGGAAGTGACGCAGGGCGGTGACCACAGTCACCGCCCTCGTTCGTCCCACCGGGTCTCGACCGCCAGGTCGCGACTTCGTTCCTCAGTCGCGCTGGCTCGCTCGACCACCATCAGCTGATCCGCTGACGCGTCTCAGCTCCACCTCGGGATGGCCGGCGACCAGGTGGTCGGCGACGGCGTCCATGACGCGGCCGACCGCTTCGAAGTCCTCTCGGCTGACCAGGTCGACCAGGTGCCGGCGCACGCCGGTCACGTGCAACGGGGCGATCCGCTCCAGCAGATCCCAGCCCTGGTCGGTCATCGACGCGACGACCCCGCGGCCGTCCTCGGGTGAGGAGGTCCGGATGACCAGGCCCTGCCGCTCCATCCGGGTGATCGTGTGCGTCACCCGGCTCCGGCTGTGCGCGAGCGCGTCGGCGAGCTGCGCCATCCGCATCTGCCGGCCGTCGCTCTCCGAGAGCCTCACCAGGATCTCGTACTCGGTCAGCGACAGGTTGCACGCGCGGTGCAGGTCGTCGTCGAGCTGGTCGAGGAGCAGGGTCATGCCCACCAGCAGCGCACGCCAGGAGCGCTGCTGGTCCTCGTCCAGCCAGATGGTCTCGTTTCCCCCGAGGTCGGTCACCCCGGCAGTGTAGGTCCCGCCGGCGTCAGAGCCGCTCGAGGATCAGCGCCATGCCCTGGCCGCCGCCCACGCACATGGTGATCAGGCCGGTGGTCTTGTCGTGCCAGTCCAGCGAGTTCAGCATCGTGTTCTGCAGGCGCGCCCCGGTCATGCCGAACGGGTGGCCGACCGCGATCGCGCCGCCGTTGACGTTCAGGCGGTCGAGGTCGATGCCGAGGTCCTGGTACGACGGCACCACCTGCGCGGCGAACGCCTCGTTGATCTCGACCAGGTCGATGTCGCCGATGCTCATCTTCGCGTTGGCCAGCGCGCGCTTGGTCGCCTCGACCGGGCCGAGGCCCATGATCTCGGGGGAGAGGCCGCTGACGCCCGTCGAGACGATCCGGGCCAGCGGCTTCAGCCCGAGCTCGGCCGCCCGGGTGTCGGACATGATGATGACCGCGGCCGCGCCGTCGTTGAGCGCGCAGCAGTTGCCCGCGGTGACCACGCCGTCGGGACGGAAGACCGGCTTGAGGTCCTTGATGCCGTCGTAGGTCACGCCGGCGCGGGGGCCGTCGTCCTGGCTGACCACGGTGCCGCTGGGGGTGGTGACCGGAGTGATCTCCCGCTCCCAGAACCCGTCGTTGATCGCCTTCTCCGCCAGGTTCTGCGACCGGACGCCGAACTCGTCGAGCTCCTGGCGGCTCAGGCCGCGCAGCTTCGCGACGTTCTCCGCCGTCTGGCCCATCGCGATGTAGACGTCGGGGAGCAGGCCGTCCTCGCGCGGGTCGTGCCAGTCGACGCCGCCCTCGGCGGTCTTCTCGGTGCGGGCCTTGGCCTCGTCGAACGCGTGGTTCTGGGTGTCGGGCCAGTGGTCCGAGGTGCCCTTGGCGAAGCGCGAGACGGTCTCGACGCCCGAGGAGATGAACACGTCGCCCTCGCCGGCCTTGATCGCGTGGAACGCCATCCGGGTGGTCTGCACCGACGAGGAGCAGTAGCGCGTGATGGTCGCGCCGGGGACGTCGTCGAGGCCGTTGAGCACGTTCACGACCCGGGCCATGTTGTTGCCGGACTCGCCGCCCGGCAGGCCGCACCCGAGGTAGTGGTCGTCGATCGTGGTGGGGTCGAGCGCCGGGATCTTGTCCAGGGCCGTCTTGACGATGAACGCGGTGAGGTCGTCCGGGCGGAACTCGGTCAGCGAGCCCTTGTTGGCGCGGCCGATGGGCGTACGAGCCGCGGAAACGATGACTGCCTCGGGCATGGGAACTCCGTTCGCTGGGGACTGCCTCCGACCGTCAACCCTAGACCGTGTTCTAGTCCGTGGGCCGAGGCGTTCGTCACGCTCCGGAGCCGCCCGCGAGCCCGGCGCCGAGCAGGTCCAGCGACCGCGCGAGGAACGCGCCCCGCTCGGCCGCGGGCTTGAGCAGCGCGGCGAGCAGCACCCCGTCGTACGACGCCACCAGCGCCTCTGCCCGGGCGGCGCTGTGCTCCTTGCCGGTGGCGGTCATGATCCGCTCGACGAGCTCGACCAGCCGGCGCCGCTGGTCCGCGAGGAGGCCCGCGAGCTCCGGGTCGCGGCTGGCGGCCATGGTGAGCTCGAGCCGCGCCACGAGGAGCTCGCGCCGGTCGAGCCAGCGCTGGAAGAGGGCGATCGCCGCGCCGACGCCGTCCGGCTCGTCTGCGGTGGCGAGCTCGTCGGCGAGCCGGTCGACGTCACCGAGCAGGCGGTCCGCGACGTCCTCGGCCAGCGCCGCCTGCAGCGCCCGCCGGGTGCGCAGGTACGCCGAGCAGCTGCCCTCGGGCAGCCCGGCCCGGCGGTCGACGGCGCGGTGGGTCAGCCCCTTGAGACCCTCGTCCGCGAGCACGTGCAGCGCGGCGTCGAGCAGCTGGCGACGGCGCGGGCTCGCGGGCATCGGCACCTCTCGGGTGGGCGGCTGTGAGGGGTGACACTACCCGGCGGCGTTGTCTTCGCCGGCGCCCGGCGCTACCTTCTACACAAGGAGAAATCTACAGATGTAGAAAGTGGGTAGCCATGGACCTCTACACCGGTCTCACGGCCTTCGCGGTCGCCTTCGTCGTCCTCGCGGCCGTCGCGTCGGTCGTCGCGCTCGGCGTCGTGGGCGAGCTCCTCGTCCGGAACCGCCGCGTCCGTCTGGCGCGCCACCAGACGATCCGCGCGTACTACCGCGGTCTCGCGCTCAGCCACTGACGGCCCGGACTCGGGCGTCTGGCACGATCGGGCGGGTGCGGCACACCTACCGGTGCCCGATGCGCTGGGCCGACCTGGACCTGCTCGGGCACGTCAACAACGTCGTCTACGTGGACTACCTCCAGGAGGCCCGCGTCGACATGCTCCGCACCCACGGCCCCGCCGCGCGCACCGGTGAGCTGGCCGAGGGCGTGGTGGTGGCCCGCCACGAGGTCAGCTACCTCGCCCCGCTGCAGTTCGGCTTCGAGCCGGTCAGCATCGACTCGTGGGTCACCGAGATCCGGGCGGCGACCTTCACGGTGGCCTACGAGATCTTCCACGAGCGCGACGGCGCCCGGCACGTGTACGCGCGCGCCAAGACCGTCCTGACGCCGTACGTCTTCGCCGACGAGCGGCCGCGCCGGCTGACCGACGTCGAGCGCGAGACCCTGGCCGTCTTCCTCGAGCCGGACGCCCCGGCGCCGCGGCTGCCGATGCCGCGGGCGCGTCCGGAGACCGTCGCCCACTACCCGGTCCAGGTGCGGTTCTCCGACGTCGACGTCTACGGGCACGTCAACAACGTCAAGTACTTCGAGTACCTGCAGGAGTCCCGGATCGCGATGACCGCGCGGATCTGGGACGGGCTGGACCCGGTGTCGATGGTGGTGGCGCAGACGGACGTGGACTACCGGCGACCGATCCTGTTCCGACCGGAGACGTACGACGTCTGGTCGTGGGTCTCCCGGGTCGGCAGTCGCTCGGCGAGCATCGACTCGCTCATCGCCGACGGTGACACCGTGTTCGCCCGGGCCCGCGTCGCCATCGTGTTCTTCGACCCGCACACGCAGCGGTCGACCACGCCTCCGGAGCCCTACCTGGCCGGGCTGCGCTCGCTCCTGGCCCCCTGACCGCCGCCGGCTGACGGCAGCAGCGTGACCAGCGGCCCCGACCGCATACGGGGGACGGTCGCGGCCGGGACCGCCGGCTGATCCCGGGTCGCACGACCATCAGCCCCCGGGTCCGTCCTCCACCTGTCGCGGCACCCCGGCGGCGTTACACGTCCGCCGAAATTCTTTCCGCGGGCATCCGGGCCGCCAGCCGGCGCAGGCCGCGGTGGTGCGCGACGCGCACCGCGACCGACGAGATGCCGAGCGCGGTCGCCGTGGCCTCCACGTCCAGGCCGACCACCTCGCGGCAGCCGATCACGTCCCGCTCCCGGGGCGGCAGGCTCGCCAGGAGCCGGACCACCCAGTCCTTGACGGCGGTCTCCGCCTCCGGGCCGGGGATCGTCGGGTGCTGGTCCAGGTGCTGCAGGTCGGCGGGGTCGGTACGACGCCGTCCGCTGCGCCGGTGCACGTTGCTCCCGAGCTTGCGCGCGATGCCGAACAGCCACCCCGCGAACTCGCCCGAGTCGCCGTGGAAGGCGTGGATCTTCTCCGCGGCCACCAGCCAGGTCTCGGCCGCGAGGTCCTCGGCGCTCACGGCCGCGTCCCCGAGCGGCCGGGTGCCCAGCCAGACCACCAGCCGGCCGGCGTGGTCCCGGTAGAGCGCGCGCCAAGCCTCGGCGTCGCCCCGCTTGGCGCGCGCCACCAGCTCGTCGTCGTCGCTCACCTGGAGTGTCGGTCCTGCCCTGCCTGGGCCGCCGGGTGGCCCCCCGCGTGCTTGCCGGGGCCGTGGGCGGGGTGCGGCGGATGCTTCGGGTGCCCGTTGGCGTGGCCGTTCGCATGCCCGTTCGCGTGCCCGTTGGCCTTGCCGGTGGCCTTGCCGTTGCCGTTGCCGTTGCCGTTGCCGTTGGCGTTGCCGTTGCCGTTGGCGTGGCCGTTGGGGTGGGCGTGGCCGTTCGGCCCGGGGTGGTTCGCCTGGCCGTTGCCCTGGCCGTTGCCCTGGCCGTTGCCCTGGCCGTTCCCCTGCCCGTCCCCCTGGGCGGGGGCCTGGCCCTGGTCCGCGCCCGCCGACGCACCCGACGCACCCGGGGCGCCGGACCGGCCACCCACCGCGGAGCGGTGACCCGGGCCTGCCGTGGGACCGGTCGCGCCGGCGGCCCCGGTCGGGTCCGGGCCGGGCGGGCCGGTCACCGGCGTGGGGTCGGGCGTCGTATGCGCCGTGGCGTCGGTCGGCGCGGGAGCCGGCGAGGGGTCGGTGAGCCCGTCCGGCCGCAGGCCGGTCAACCAGGCGACGCCGACCAGGACCGCCGCCACCGCCACCGGAGCGAGGGCGACCCGCCACCCGGCACCCCCGCGGGTCGGCCCCGCACCGACGGCGCCGGCGGCGGCGCGGGCGCTGAGCTCGGCGAGGAACACCTCGTCGGGCTCGAGCGTCGGCACGACCGCGCGCAGCTCGTCGCGGATCGGGCGGTCGGTCATGGGTGTCTCCTACCCCTCGGAGGTGATCCCGACGCGTGTCGGGTTGGCGCCGGGACCACCGGCTCCGGGGTCAGCCCTCGGTGGCGGGGCCGGTGGCGTGCTCGTCGGGTGGTCGCCGGCGTGCTCGTCGGGACCGGGAGCGCCGTGCGGCCCGCGGTGGTGGGCCTGCGCATGGAGGCGGCCTCCTGGTGTCGGGGTGGCGGGGGATCCGCCCGGACACCCCTCACCTGTCGCGAGGCTCCCGAGGCGTTACCTCACTCGAAGGTGTTCACCATGAACTGCGCCGCGTGCGTGACGTAGTCCCAGAACTGCGCGTCCTGCTCCGGCGTCAGCTGCACCTCGTCGAGGCCGGCCCGGAAGTGCCGGAGCCAGTGCTCCTTGGCCTCGGGGGTGACGGCGAACGGCGCGTGCCGCATCCGCAGCCGCGGATGGCCGCGGTTCTCCGAGTACGTCGTCGGGCCGCCCCAGTACTGCACGAGGAACAGCAGGAACCGCTCCTCGGCGGGGCCGAGGTCCTCCTCGGGGTACAGCGGCCGGAGCACCGGGTCCTCGGCGACGCCCTCGTAGAACGTCGCGACGATCCGGCGGAAGGTCTCGAAGCCGCCGATCTCCTCGTAGAACGTCGTCACCGTCCCATTGTGACCAGCGCCCGGTCGCGGCCCGACACCGGCGTGCAAGACTCGCAGGCGTCCCCGTCTTCACATCGATCCGAGGAGTGAACCGCTGATGGCAACGACCCGCTACGCCAGCACCCACTGGGAGGGCACCCTGTTCGAGGGTGCCGGCAAGGTCACGTTGGAGTCGTCCGGCGTCGGGACGTTCGACGTCTCGTGGCCCTCGCGCGCCGAGGAGGCCAACGGCAAGACCAGCCCCGAGGAGCTGATCGCGGCCGCGCACTCCTCCTGCTTCTCGATGGCGCTGTCCAACGGACTGGCCAAGGCGGGCACGCCGGCCACCTCGCTGGACACCCAGGCCGCGGTCGAGTTCACCCCGGGCACCGGCATCACCGGCATCAAGCTCACGGTGAAGGGGGTCGTCGAGGGCATGAGCAACGACGACTTCGTCGAGGCCGCGCAGGCCGCCAAGGACGGCTGCCCGGTCAGCCAGGCGCTCGCCGGCACCACGATCACGCTCGAGGCGTCGCTCGCCTGAGCGGGGGCGCGGCAGCGAACCCGATGATGGTGGTCGAGCAAGCCGCGCGACCGAGGAACGAGGTCGCGACCGGCGTGTCGAGACCCGCCCCCACCTCAGCCCTGGACGGGCTCCTCGCCTTCGGGTGAGGAGCCCGTCCGCTGCTCCTCGCGGTGCCACACGACCCGCTGGGGCAGCGGGATCTCGATGCCCTCGTGGTCGAACCGGGCCTTGATCCGCTGACGCAGCGCCCGGGCGACGCCCCACTGCTCCATCGGCGCCGTCTTGATCAGCACCCGCAGCGTGACCGATTCGGGGCCGAACACCTCGACGCCGGTGACCTCGGGCTCCTCGATGATCAGGTCGCTGAAGTCCTCGTCCTCCCACAGGTCGTGGGCGACCTCGCGCAGCACGCGCTGCGCCCGGACCAGGTCCTCGTGGTAGGCGACGTTGACGTCGACGACCGCGCGCGACCAGTTCTGGCTCATGTTGCCGACCCGCAGGATCGCGCCGTTCGGCACGTACCAGACGGTGCCGTTCAGGTCCCGCAGCCGGGTGACCCGGAGGCTGACGGCCTCGACGGTGCCGCTGGCCTCGCCGACGTCGACGACGTCGCCGACGCCGTACTGGTCCTCGAAGATCATGAAGACGCCGGACAGGAAGTCCTTGACCAGCGACTGCGCACCGAAGCCGAGGGCGATGCCGATGATGCCGGCGCTGGCGATGATCGGCGCGATGTCCACCCCCAGCTCGCTGAGGACCATCGTGCCGATCACCGCGACCAGCAGGCCGGTGATCACGCTCTTGAGCAGGTCGCCCATGGTCTTCGCGCGCTGGACCCGCCGGGTCTGCGTCGCGAGGTCGCGGGCCGTGGCCTGCTGAGCCGCCCGGCCGCGGATGCCGAACCGGCTCACCCGGTCCGGCAGCACGCCGTCCTCGGCGCGGGCCACCAGCCGGTCGACGAGCCGGTGCAGGATCCAGCGCACGATCAGGAGCAGGAGGAGCAGGGTGACGATCGTGAGCGGCCGGCCGATGAGGACGTCGGCGGCGTTCGCGAGCTTCTGGTTGTCGGTCGCCTCGAAGGTCCACCGACAGATGTCGTGGCCGGTGTCACAGGTGCTGTCGTCGAAGCGCAACATGGCCCCCATGTCTACCGCACCGGACAACCTCCCACGACCCTCCCGGCGGTGAGACGGAGCGTGATCCTCGATACGATCTGCACGTGACCACCAAGCTCGCGCACCTGGCCCGCCGTACGTCCGTCGTCCTGCTCGCAGGCGGCCTCGTCCTCGCGGCCGGGGGACCGGCCGGCGCCGACGTCCCCGAGGGCTGGGCCGAGCCGTACCACGTCGACCCGTGGCACGCCGTGCTCGTGCTCGTCGGCATCCCGCTGGCCCTGTTCCTCGTGATCACCGCGCTGGTCGTGATCCCGGGCATCGTCAAGGGCGAGCGGTTCACGCCGGGCGGCCAGGCGACCGCGGACCAGTGGTTCGGCGGGCCGCGGTCCGGCACCGCCGAGCTCCCCGCCCCGGACAACGATGAGTCGCAGGCGGGTGGCGCAAGTGGGCGTTGGTGAGTTCAACGCCGCCGAGCGGTTCCAGATCGACGAGGCGATCCGCAAGGCGGAGCTCGTCTCCCGCTTCGAGTTCAGCGTGTTCGTCGGCCGCGTGTCCGGCGAGCCCCGCGCGTTCGCGACCCAGCTGCACAACCGGCTGGTGGCCCCGCCGCGCAGCATCCTGATCATGCTCGACCCCGCCGCGCGGGCGCTCGAGATCGTCACCGGCGGCCTGGTCCGCCGCAACCTCACCGACCGCGAGGTCGAGCTGGTCGCCCTGCAGATGCAGAGCATGTTCGCGGAGGGCGACCTCGTCGGCGGCCTGCGCCGCGGCATCCAGGAGCTGGCCGACCACGCCCAGGCTCCCGAGACCCTGCACGCTGAGTCCTGACATACGACGAGTCGGCGCGGTCTCAGGCTGAGACTGCGCCGACTCGGCGTTTGATCAGCCCTGCGCGTCCTTCGCCTGCGCGGCGAGCGCGCGGGCGACGTCGGCGCGGCCCTCGCGGACGTACCGCTTCGCGGCCGGGTTGGCCGGGGAGGACTCGAGCCAGGCGTCGACCCGGTCGAGGAGCTCCTGGCTGGCCAGCTGCTTCGGGAACATGAACTCCAGCGCGGTCGAGGCGCGCTGCGTGCCCTTGTCCTCCCACAGCGTGTCCGCGGCGGCGAGGTACTTCTCGACGTACGGCGCGAGGACGTCGTCCTGGCCGTACTGCTGGAACGCGAGCACCACGCTGCGCTGGGTCTCGTTCGGGACGTCGTCGCGCACGATCGCGATCTCCCAGGCCTCGGCCTTGGCCTCGGCGGTCGGGCGCATCGCGCGCGCGGCGGCGGCGTGCTCCTGGCCGGAGATCGTGTTGTCGCGCTCCAGCTCCGCGGCGATCCGGTCCGCCTCGGCGCGGCCGTTGCGGGCCAGCGCGTTCAGCAGCGTCCAGCGCAGGTCGGTGTCGACCGCGAGCCCGTCGAACGACAGGGTGCCCTCGAGCAGCCGCTCCAGGTCGGTCAGCGCCGCGTCGCTGTGCGCGGCGCCGGCGTACGCCCGCGCGAACGTGAGCTGGTGGTCGCTGCCGGGCTCGGCGTTCTCGAGGAGCTTGCGCAGGCCCTGCTCCCAGGTGGCGCGCAGCGCGGCGCGGTTCGCCGGGGCGGAGTACTGCGTGACCGCGAGCGCCGCGTAGCCCGGGATCCGGGCGACGCCGAACGCGTCGGTCTCGCTGCCGATGCTGCTGAGCACCAGCGCCACGAAGTCGGTCGCGCTCATCTCGGCGTCGCGGGTCATGTCCCACGCCGCGCCCCAGCACAGCGCCCGGGCCAGCGAGTCGTCGAGCGTGGCGAGGCCACCCACGACGGTCGCGAGCGAACGCTCGTCGAGGCGGATCTTGGCGTAGGCCAGGTCGCCCTCGTTGAGCAGCAGCAGGTCCGGCTGCCGCTGGCCGACCAGCTCGGCGACATCCGTGAGCTCGCCACTGATGTCGGTCTCCAGGGAGGTACGCCGCACGAGCCGGCCGTCGACCTCGTCGTAGAGCCCGATGCCGAGCCGGTGCCGGCGCAGCGTCGGGTGGTCGGGGTGCGCGGTCTGCCGCACGCCGAAGGAGGCGTAGGTGCCGTCCTCGGCGAGCTCGAACTCCGGGGCGAGGGTGTTCACGCCCGCGGTCTGCAGCCACTCCTGCGCCCACGACTCGAGGTCGCGGCCCGATGACTTCTCCAGCGCGGCCAGCAGGTCCTTGAACTCGGTGTTGCCGAACTCGTGCTGCTGGAAGTAGGCGCGGACGCCGACCAGGAAGTTCTCGAGACCGACCCACGCCACCAGCTGCTTGAGCACCGAGGCGCCCTTGGCGTAGGTGATGCCGTCGAAGTTCACCTCGACCGCGCGCAGGTCGACGTTGTCGGCCGCGATCGGGTGGGTGCTGGGCAGCTGGTCCTGGCGGTACGCCCAGTTCTTGCGGGCGTTGGTGAAGCCGGTCCACGCCTCGGTGAACTCGGTGGCCTCGACCGCGGCGTGGTAGCACGCCCACTCGGCGAACGACTCGTTGAGCCAGAGGTCGTCCCACCACTTCATGGTCACCAGGTCGCCGAACCACATGTGCGCCATCTCGTGGAGGATGACCTCGGCGCGGAACTCGTAGAACGAGCGGTCCTGGCGGCTGCGCGGGAGGTACTCGTCGCGCAGCGTGACGGCGCCGGCGTTCTCCATCGCGCCCATGTTGTACTCCGGCACGTAGAGCTGGTCGTACTTGCCGAACGGGTAGGGGTACGCGAACGCCTCCTCGAAGAACTCGAAGCCCTGCCGGGTCAGCTTCACGAGCTCCTCGACGTCGAGGTGCTCGACCAGCGACTGCCGGCAGTAGTGGCCGAGCGGGATGTCGCCGTGCTTGCCGTGGTAGACGTCGAGCACCTCGTGGTACTCGCCCGCAACGATCGCGGTGACGTACGTCGACAGCGGCTTGGTCGGCGCGAAGGTCCACACCGCCGCGCCGCTCTGCCCATCGCTGGCAGTGGGCTCCGGGGTCGGCGTGGGGGAGTTCGAGACGACCTTCCAGCCCTCCGGCGCCGTCACCGTGAACTGGAACGGCGCCTTGAGGTCGGGCTGCTCGAAGGTGGTGAACACCCGGCGGGCGTCCGGCACCTCGAACTGCGAGTAGGTGTAGACGCGGTCGTCGGCGGGGTCGACGAACCGGTGCAGGCCCTCACCCGTGCGGGAGTAGGTGCAGTCCGCGCGCACGACGAGCTCGTTCTCGGCGGCCAGGCCGCTGAGCGCGATCCGGTTGTCGGCGTACGCCGTCGCCGGGTCGACCGGCTCGCCGTTCAGCGTGATCTCGTGGACCGTCGCGTCGACGAGGTCGGCGAACGTCTCGGCGCCGGGCTCGGTGCAGGTGAACCGGATCGTGGTGGTCGATCCGAAGGTCGTGCTCTGCGCGTCGGGAGCCGTCGTGAGGTCCAGGTCGATGGAGTACGACGTGACGTCCAGGAGCGCGGCGCGGGTGGCGGCCTCGTCCCGGGTGAGGTTGGTTCCAGGCATGCGAAGCATCCTGCCACTGGGCTCCACGCGCGCGAAAAGCGGAATACCCGCCATCATGTTCCGCGTGACCGACCCGGCCAGGCACGTCGTCCCGTTGCGCGAGGCGTTCCGGGCGTGGTTCCTGATCTCGTGGCAGACGTTCGGCGGCCCGGCCGGCCAGATCGCGGTGATGCACCGCGAACTCGTCGAGGAGCGTCGCTGGATCGGCGAACGCCGGTTCCTGCACGCGATGAGCTACTGCATGCTGCTGCCCGGCCCCGAGGCCCAGCAGCTCGCGGTGTACAGCGGCTGGCTGCTCAACGGCTGGCTCGGCGGCATCATCGCCGGGACCTTGTTCGTGCTCCCCGGCTTCATCACGATCCTCGCGCTCTCGTGGGTCTACGTAGCGCACGGTGACTCGACCCTGGTCACGGGCCTGCTGCTCGGGCTCGCCGCCGCGGTCATCCCGATCGTCGTGCAGGCCGTGCTCCGGGTGGGGTCGCGCGCGATCCGCAACCGGCTGCTGCTGGGTCTGGCGGTGGCCGCCTTCCTCGCGCTCGCCGTGCTCGCCGTCCCCTTCCCGCTCGTCGTGCTCGCCGCCGGCGGGGCGGGCTGGCTGATCGGTCGGCGCGCCCCGGAGCTGGTGCGGATCCCCGAGAAGCCGGCGGCCGCCGACGAGCTGCCGCCGCTGATCCCCGACGACGCCCTGCACGGGACGACCCGGTCGGGTCGCCGCTCGCTCGCGATCCTGGCCGTCGGGTTGGTGCTCTGGATGCTGCCGGTCGCGGCCGCGTACGCGCTCGCCGGCGGCCGGGCGACCGTCTTCACCGACCAGGGCCTCTTCTTCGGAGGCATGGCCCTGGTGACGTTCGGCGGCGCGTACGCCGTCCTCTCCTACGTCGCGCAGGCGGCCGTCGAGCACTACGGGTGGCTGACCGCGCAGGAGATGGTCCGCGGGCTCGCGCTCGCGGAGACCACGCCGGGGCCGCTGATCATGGTCGTGCAGTTCGTGGCGTTCCTCGGCGCGTTCCGCGACCCGGCCGGGCTCGACCCGTGGGCCGCGGCCGTGCTGGCCTCGCTCCTGGTCGTCTGGGTGACCTTCGTGCCCTGCTTCCTCTTCATCTTCCTCGGAGCGCCGTACGTCGAACGGCTGCGCGGCAACGAGGCGCTGTCCGCCGCGCTGACCGGCGTGACCGCCGCGGTCGTCGGCGTGATCGCCAACCTCGCGCTGTACTTCACCGTGCACACGCTGTTCGCCGACGCCGACCGGGCGGGGCAGGACCACCTCGGGCTGCTGGTGCCCGCGTGGTCCACGTTCCAGTGGCAGCCCGCGGTCCTTGCGCTGCTGGGCGCGCTGCTGATCTTCCGGCTGCGGTGGCCGGTGCTGCGCACGCTGGGCGTCTGCGGGCTGGCCGGCCTCGCGATCGCCGTACTCACCTGACGGGAATGCGGACCGCGGTCCGCATGGTTGTTCCTGGCATGACCAACGCTGACTTCTGGTTCGATCCCGCCTGCCCGTTCGCGTGGATCACCTCGCGCTGGATCCTCGAGGTCGAGAAGGTCCGCGACATCGAGGTCACCTGGCACATCATGAGCCTGGCCTACCTCAACCAGGACAAGGACATCTCGGAGGAGTACCGGGAGTTCCTCGCGACGGCGTGGCAGCCGGTCCGGGTGCTGATGGCCGCCGAGCAGAAGTACGGCAAGGAGGTGCTGCTCCCGCTGTACACGGCGATGGGCACGCGCATCCACCTCGAGAAGCAGGACAAGGACCGCGCCATGATCGAGGCGGCCCTCGAGGAGGCCGGCCTGGACACCGCGCTCGCGGACGCGATGGACGACCCGTCGTACGACGAGGCGATCGCGGCCTCCCACGAGCGCGGCATGAGCCAGGTCGGCAACGAGGTCGGCACGCCGACCATCGCGTTCGAGGGCCGGGCGTTCTTCGGTCCGGTCATCAGCAAGGCGCCGCGGGGCGACGAGGCCGGGAGGCTCTGGGACGCCTGCGTGACGCTCTCGGCCTACCCGCACTTCTACGAGCTCAAGCGCAGCCGCACCGAGCCGCTCGACTTCAGCTGACACCGCCCCGGCCGGTGGGGCCGTTGGTCCCTCGACGCCGCGCAGCGAGCCGCCTAGCGTGGTCGCATGACCCGAACGGAGTGGGGTGACGAGGTCCGGGTGCTCGCCCGGGCCGTCGACCAGACCGGAGACGTCCTCGACCACGTCCACCGCGACGCCCTCGAGCAGCCGACGCCGTGCGGCGAGTGGGACCTCGCGACGCTCGTCGACCACGTCGTCGACGGCCCGCGCCGCTTCCTCGCGATGATGCGGGGCGAGGAGGTCGACTGGTCGGCGCCGCCGCCGCACGTCGCGGAGGAGTGGGGGCCGGCGTTCCGCGTGGCCGGCGACGACCTCGTGCACGCGTGGCACGAGCAGTCCGGCGACGCCGCGGTGAGCGCCGACTGGCAGACCGCCGAGCTCGCCGTGCACACCTGGGACGTCGCCCGCACGATCGGGTATCCCCTCGACCGCCTGGACCCCGAGGTCGCCGAGCGCGGCCTCGCGTTCCTGCGGGAGAACCTCACGGAGGACCGCCGCGGTCCCGCTTTCGGTCCCGAGCGGGAGGCCCCCGAGGCAGCGGGTCCGTACGAGCGGATCGCGGCGTACTCCGGGCGCGCGATCGACTGAGCCCGGCCGCTGGAAACTCGGTGGCGGCCGCTCCCTAGGATTGGTCCATGAGCAAGGTCCCCCCGTCGAAGGTGCTCAGCGCCGTCGCCTGGCCGTACGCCAACGGCCCGCGCCACATCGGCCACGTGGCCGGTTTCGGCGTGCCCTCCGACGTCTTCAGCCGGTACATGCGGATGGCGGGCCACGACGTGCTCATGGTCTCGGGCTCCGACGAGCACGGGACGCCGATCCTGATCGCCGCCGACGAGGCCGGGATGACGCCCCAGGAGCTCGCGGACCAGAACCACCGGATCATCGCCGAGGACCTCGCGTCGCTCGGGCTGACCTACGACCTCTACACGCGGACCACCACGCGCAACCACCACGCGGTCGTGCAGGAGCTGTTCCTCGGGGTGTACGAGAACGGCTACTTCGTCGAGGAGACGACGTACGGCGCGATCTCGCCGTCCACCGGCCGCACCCTGCCGGACCGCTACATCGAGGGCACCTGCCCGATCTGCGGGTACGACGGCGCGCGGGGCGACCAGTGCGACAACTGCGGCAACCAGCTGGACCCGCACGATCTGATCAACCCGCGCTCGAAGATCAACGGCGAGACGCCGGAGTTCATCGAGACCCAGCACTTCTTCCTCGACCTGCCGGCGCTCGCCGACGCGCTCGCGGAGTGGCTGGACGAGCGTGAGGCCACCGGCCTGTGGCGGCCCAACGTGATCCGCTTCAGCCAGAACATCCTCAAGGAGATCCGGCCGCGGTCGATGACCCGCGACATCGACTGGGGCATCGCCGTGCCCCTCGAGGGCTGGCGCGACAACCCGACCAAGAAGCTCTACGTCTGGTTCGACGCCGTGATCGGCTACCTGTCGGCGTCCATCGAGTGGGCCCGCCGCTCTGCTGAATCCGGGGGAGGCGATCCGGACCGGTGGCGCGAGTGGTGGAACGACCCGGACGCCCTGTCCTACTACTTCATGGGCAAGGACAACATCACCTTCCACAGCCAGATCTGGCCGGCCGAGCTGCTGGCCTACTCGGGCAAGGGCGCGAAGGGCGGCACCCCGCGGCAGTACGGCGAGCTGAACCTGCCCACCGAGGTCGTGAGCAGCGAGTTCCTGACCATGGAGGGCCGCAAGTTCTCCTCGTCCAAGCGGGTGGTGATCTACGTCCGCGACCTGCTCAGCCGCTACCAGCCGGACGCGTTCCGCTACTTCGTCGCGGCGGCCGGCCCGGAGAACCAGGACTCCGACTTCACCTGGTCGGAGTTCGTGCGCCGCACCAACGACGAGCTGGTCGCCGGCTGGGGCAACCTGGTCAACCGCACGGCGAACCTGATCGCCAAGAACTTCGGCGAGATCCCCAAGGCCGGCGAGCTCACCCCCGAGGACGAGGCGCTGCTGGCCGGGGTCGAGACGACGTTCGACGTGGTGGGCGAGCTGATCGCCCGGCACCGCCAGAAGCAGGCCATCGGCGAGGCGATGCGCGCGGTCGCGGAGGTCAACAAGTACGTCTCCGACACCGAGCCCTGGAAGATCAAGGACGACCCCGACCGGCTCGGCACGATCCTGCACGTGGTCGCCCAGTGCGTCGCGGACCTCAACCTGATCCTGTCGCCGTTCCTGCCGTTCTCCGCCAACGAGGTCGACAAGGCCCTCGGCGGCGCCGGCGACGTGGCGCCGATGCCGCGGATCGAGGAGGTCGAGGACCTCGACGGCGGCGCGCCGTACCCGATCATCACCGGCGAGTACTCCGGCTTCCCCGCCTGGGAGCGCCGGCCGATCGTCCCGGGCACGCCCGTGGCCAAGCCGACGCCGATCTTCACCAAGCTCGACCCCGCGGTGGTCGACGAGGAGCTCGCGAGGCTCAGCCAGTGAGGACGCGTGGATGAGCGTCCGCTGGTCGCGCTGCTCGGCGAGGACCGCGGCCACCGCAGCCACCTCGAGCTCAACGCCCTCCGCCCCCGGCTCGACGTCGCCACGGAGTGGGTGCCGTCGGACTCCGGGTTCTCGATCGAGGAGTACGACGGTGTCTGGCTGGTCCCGGGCTCGCCGTACGCCGACGACGCGGCGGTGCTCCGCGCGCTGACCACGGTCCGCGAGCGGGGCATCCCGTTCCTCGGCTCGTGCGGCGGCCTGCAGTACGCCGTGCTGGAGTTCGTCCAGAGCGTTCTCGGGGCCGCGGCCACCCACGCGGAGTCGGACGGGGAGCGCGACGACAACGTCGTCGTACCCCTCGCCTGCAGCCTGTACGGCGAGGAGCGCCTGGTCACCCCCGTGGCCGGCACCCGGTTCGCCGGCTGGGTGCCAGAGCCGTTCGCCGGCATGCACTTCTGCAACTACGCGCCGTCCGCCGAGGTGGTCGCGCGGCTCGAGGCGGCCGGCGTGGTCGTCGGCGCGACGGCGGACGACGCCGGCGCCGAGGTCCTGGAGTTCCCCGACCACCCGTTCTACGTCGGCAGCATGTTCCAGCCGCACGTCGGCGCGCTCGCCGGGACGCCGGTCCACCCGCTGGTGCGTGCCTTCACCGATGCCGTGCGTGCGGGCCGGACGCCGTCCCCCGTCGACTGACACTCCCGAGTCGGCGCCAGTGCAGGCGACGGCACCGCCGAGTCGGCGCCAGTGCAGGCAGCGGCACCGCCGAGTCGGCGCCAGTGCAGGCAGCGGCACCGCCGAGTCGGCGCCAGTGCAGGCAGCGACACCGCCGAGTCGGCGCCAGTGCAGGCGCGGGACCTGCAGTAGCGCCGACTCGGCAGGCGTCGGACCTGCAGTAGCGCCGACTCGGCAGGCGTCGGACCTGCAGTAGCGCCGACTCGGCGGTCGTGGGACCTGCAGTAGCGCCGACTCGGCGGTCGTGGGACCTGCAGTAGCGCCGACTCGGCGGTCGCGGGACCTGCAGTAGCGCCGACTCGGCGGTCGCGGGACCTGCAGTAGCGCCGACTCGGCGGTCGCGGGACCTGCAGTAGCGCCGACTCGGCGGTTGCGGCAGGCTGCCGGACGTGCGTAAGGGAGAGCCCAGCCGGACCGCGTTCGGGGCCGCCGCGCTGCGCGCCGCCCACCAGGAGGCGGCGGAGCCGCGGATCTTCACCGACCCGCTGGCGCGGCGGATCCTCGGCGAGGCGGAGCTGCCGCACCAGACCTGGTCGCAGCCCCGGCTGCGGCTGTTCATCGCGGTGCGGCACCGGTTCGCCGAGGACTCGCTCGCGGCCGCGGTCGCGCGCGGCACCCGCCAGGTCGTGGTGCTCGGCGCCGGGCTGGACACCTTCGCCTACCGCAACCCCTTCGACGGCACCCACGTCTTCGAGGTCGACCACCCGGACACCGGCGCCTGGAAGCGCGAGCGGCTCGCCGAGGCCGGCATCGAGGTACCCGACAACGTCACGTACGTCGCCGTCGACTTCGAGCGCGACTCGCTCGCGGAGCGGCTGGCGGACGCCGGGTTCGACGCCGCGCAGCCGGCGTTCTTCCTGTGGCTGGGCGTCGTCCCCTACCTGACCGACGAGGCGGTCCGGGGCACGCTGGCCGTCATCGCGAGCGTGCCCGACGGCGAGGTCGTCCTCGACTACCTGAAGTCCGTCGAGCACGCCCCCGCGGAGGCGCACGCCGACCGGGCGACCCTCGAGGCGCACGTGGCCGAGGTCGGGGAGCCGCTGCAGCCCGGCCGCGACACCGCGACCGTGCACGCGATGCTGCGGGCGGCCGGCTTCGACGAGATCGAGGACATCGGGCGGCGGGAGATCCGCGAGCGCTACCTGGGTCTGCGGCCGGGCGAGGCCGACGGCGACGCGCACGTCGTGCGGGCCCGGGTCACCGGGGTCAGTCGTCCCTGACCCGGCCGCGCAGGGCCTTGGTCTCGCCGCGCTGGCGCTTCTCCTCCAGCCGCCGCCGCTGTGAGCCCCGCGTCGGCTTGGTCGGCCGGCGCGGCGGGGGAGGCGGGGCGAGCGCTTCCCGGACCCGGGCGGCCAGCCGCTCCCGCGCCGCGACCCGGTTGCGGTGCTGGGAGCGGTGCTCCGACGCGACGACCCGGACCGGCGAGCCGACCCGGCCGACCAGCCGCGCCCGCTGCTGCTCCGACAGCGCCGCCGAGGTCGCGACGTCGTACTCGAGCTCCACCCGGCTGTCGCTGGTGTTCACCGACTGCCCGCCCGGTCCGGGGGAGCGGGAGAACCGCTCCACCAGCTCGCTCGCGGGGATCACCAGGCCGTCGGGCAGCCCCGGCCCCGGCGGAACGCGCAGGTCGTCCACGAGCCGAGGATCTCACTCCAGGAAGCGGTCCGCGGTCACCGGGATCGACCGGACCCGCACGCCCGTGGCGTGGTACGTCGCGTTCGCGACCGCCGCCGCGGTGCCGACGATGCCGATCTCGCCGATGCCGCGGGACCCCATCGGGGTGAAGCGCTCGTCGGACTCGTCGAGCCACTCGGCCTGCACGTCGAGGGCGTCGGCGTGCGCCGCGACGTGGTACGTCGCCAGGTCCTGCGTGACCGGGTGGCCGAAGCGCGGGTCGCGCACGCCCTCCTCGAACAGCGCCGCGGACAGCCCCATCACCAGGCCGCCGACGAGCTGCGACCGCGCGGTCGCGGGGTTCACGATGCGGCCGACCGAGTAGACGCCGAGCAGCCGCGGCACCCGGATCTCGCCGGTCCACCGGTGCACCCGCGCCTCGGCGAAGACCGCGCCGAAGGAGTGGAAGGCGTACTTCTCCGCGTTCGGGTTCTCGGCCGCGGACGCGGTGGTCTCGGCGCCGGGGGAGGGTTCCGTCCCGTGGTCCGCGCGGAACCGCTGGGCGGCCGCGACGATCGCGCCGCCCCAGGAGCTGGTGCCCGACGAGCCACCGGCCACCGTGGCCGGGGGCAGGAGGCTGTCCGCGATCTCCAGGTCGATCGCGTCGGGGCCGGTGCCGAGGGCGTCGGCGGCGATCTGGGTCAGCACGGTCCGGGCGCCGGTGCCGATGTCGACGCTGCCGATCGCGACGGCGTACCGCCCCTCGCCGAGGAACCGCACCCGCGCCTGGTTGCCCGGCTGCACCATCGCGGGGTACGTCGCCGCCGCGACGCCGGTGCCGACCCACCACTCGCCGTCCTCCGTGGACCGCGGCGCCTCCGGCCGGTCCGCCCACCCGAACCGCTCCGCGCCGCGCCGCAGGCAGTCCACGAGCCGTCGGTCGTTGAACGGCTTGCCGGTCTCGGGGTCGGTCTCGGGCTCGTTGCGCACCCGCAGCTCGATCGGGTCGAGGCCGCAGGCGACCGCGAGCTCGTCCATCGCCACCTCGTGGGCGAACACCCCGGGCATCTCGCCGGGCGCGCGCATCCAGGACGGCACCGCGACGTCGAGCCGGGCCAGGCGGTGGCTGGTGCGCCGGTTCGGGGCGGCGTACAGCATCCGCGTCGGCGAGGCGGTCTGCTCCGCGAACTCGCGCACGGCCGATGTCTGCTCCTGGACCCGGTGCTCGATCGCGGTCAGCCGGCCGTCGGCGTCCGCGCCGAGCCGGAAGTGGGAGATCGTCGCCGTGCGGTAGCCGGTGAGCGTGAACATCTGCTGCCGGGTCACGGCGAGGCGCACCGGGCGCCCGTCGGTGACCTGGGCGGCCAGGGCCGCGGCCAGCACGTGGGCGTGGGCCTCGCCCTTGCTGCCGAACCCGCCGCCGACGTACGGCGCCCGCACCCGGATCTGGTCCTCCTCCACCCCGAGCATCGGCGCCAGCGTGGAGACGACGCCATGGACGCCCTGGGTCGAGTCGAACAGCGACAGCGCCGGCTCGCCGTCCTCGTCCCGCCACCACGCGGTGGTGGCGTGCGGCTCGAGCGGGTTGTTGTGCTCGTACGCGGTCCGGTAGGTCTGCTCGACGACCACCGCGGCGTCGGCCAGCGCCGCGTCGACGTCGCCCTCGTCGGTGTCGGTCTCGATCGCCGGGTTGACCTGGTCCGGCCGGTACGTCGCGTTGTCCTCGCGAAGCTCGGCCTCGAACGGCTCCTCGTCGTACCGGACCTCGACCAGCGCCGCGCCCTCGCGGGCGGCCTCGGAGGTCTCGGCGAGCACCAGCGCCACGACCTGCCCGTGGAAGTGGACGCGGTCGTCCTGGAGGATCGCCAGCTCGCCGTTGGACGTGTCGTCCAGGTGGGGGGCGTTGGTGTGGTCGAGGACCGACACGACGCCCGGGTGGGCGAGCGCCGGTCCGGCGTCGATCCCGGCGATCCGGCCCTTCGGCACCCGCGAGGTCACCAGCCAGGCGTGCAGCGGGTCGCCCACGTCGCCGACCTCGTGCTCGACGGCGTACGCCGCTCGACCGGTGACCTTCTCGACGCCGTCCACCCGCGGGTGCGGCGTCCCGATCGAGCGGATGTCGAGGGGAACGGTCTGCTGCTCGGTCATCGGGCCGCCTCCGCGAGGGTCGTGAGGGTGAGTGCGGTCAGGTTCCGCACCATCGGGACCTTGTACGCCGTCTGGTCGGTGGTCTGCGCCGCCTCGAGCTCGAGCTCGGCGGCGGCGCGGGCCGAGGCCTCGTCGAGCCGTTGGCCGACCAGCGCGGCCTCCGCCCGCCGGGCCCGCCAGGGCTTGTGGGCGACGCCGCCCCAGGCGATGCGCACGTCCTCGACCAGGCCGTCGCGCAGCTCCAGGGCCGCGGCGACCGACACCAGCGCGAAGGCGAACGACGCCCGGTCGCGGGCCTTGCGGTACGTCGAGTGCACGGCCACGGACTGCTCGGGCAGCTCGACCGCGGTGATCAGGTCGCCGTGCCGCAGCGTGGTGTCCCGCTCGGGCTGGTCGCCGGGCAGGCGGTGCAGCTCGTCGATCGCGATCCGGCGCTCGCCGTCCGGGCCGAGCACCACCACGGTGGCGTCGAGGGCGGTGAGCGCGACCGCGAGGTCGGACGGGTGGGTCGTCACGCAGGAGGGGCTTGCGCCGAGGATCGCGTTGTAGCGGCCGTACCCGTCGATCGCGGAGCAGCCGGTGCCCGGCTCACGCTTGTTGCACGGCGTGCTGAGGTCCTGGAAGTACACACACCGGGTCCGCTGGAGCAGGTTGCCACCGGTGGTGGCCTGGTTGCGGATCTGCCCCGACGCGCCGGCGAGGAGGGCCCGGGCCACGCCGGGGTAGCGGCTGCGCACGACGGGGTGGGCGGCCAGGTCGCTGTTGCGCACGTTGGCCCCGATCCGCAGGCCGCGGCCGTGCCCGTCGTCGTAGGGCTCGACGGCGTCCAGCGGCAGCCGCCGCACGTCGACGAGGACCTCCGGCGCGGCGATGCCGAGCTTCAGGTGGTCGACGAGGTTGGTGCCGCCGGCGAGGAACCGGGCGCCGGACCGGTCCGCCACGGCCGCGACGGCGTCCTCGGGGGTGGCGGGCCGGACGTACTCCGCGGCCCTCATCGGCCGGCCGCCTCGCGCACCGCGGCGAGGATGCCCGGGTACGCGCCGCACCGGCACAGGTTGCCGCTCATCCGCTCGCGGATCTCGTCGTCGTCGAGCTCGACCTCGGCCTCCAGGTCCTCGGTGACCAGGCTGGGGTGGCCCTGCTTCGCCTCGTCGAGCACGCCGACGCCCGAGCACACCTGGCCGGGCGTGCAGTAGCCGCACTGGAAGCCGTCGTGGTCGAGGAAGGCCTGCTGCACCGGGTGCAGCTCGGCGCTCGCCAGCCCGTCCGCGGTCACGACCTCGGCGCCGTCGTACGCGACGGCGAGCGCCAGGCAGGTCAGGTGGCGGCGGCCGTCGAGCAGCACGGTGCACGACCCGCACTGGCCGTGGTCGCAGCCCTTCTTCGGCGAGGTGACGCCGAGCCGCTCGCGCAGCGCGTCGAGCAGGGTCGTGCGGGTGTCGACCGTGACCGACCGTTCGGTCCCGTCGACGGTGAGGGTGATGTCGGCGTCCATGGCGCGGCAGTACCCAGCCGCGCGACGATCACCTCAACGATCACCTCAACGCTTGCGCCACTCGATCGCCGGGCAGGTGTCCATCACCATCGGGACCCCGGCGTCGACCGTCCTGCGGAACGCGTCCTCGTCGACCACGCCGAGCTGGAACCACACGCCGCGCGCGCCGGCCTCGACGGCCTGGTCGGCGAACTCGCCGGCCGACTCCGAGCGCCGGAAGACGTCGACGACGTCGACGGCGAACGGCACGTCCGCCAGGGTCGCGTACCCCTGCTCACCCAGCACCACCGGCGCGTCGGGGTGGATCGGCACGATCCGCTTCCCGCGTCGCTGCAGGAGCGACGCGATCTGGTACGCCGTACGCGTCGGGTCGCCGGAGAGCCCCACCACGGCCCAGGTCTCGCAGTCGTCGAGCATCATCTTGACCCACTCCGGGTCCTGCCAGTCGGCCATGGTCCGAGCCTAGGAGCCACCCTCAAGGCCCGATGCCTTCAGGTTTTCCGCAATCTTCCGGCGTTCGCCCACGGTCGTCCGGCGGACGGACTAGCGTTCGGAACGTATTGCTACCCCCTGGTAGCACCGTTCGAGTTGCTCGGGAGGGAGCACACTTCATGAAGCTTCGCAGCATCACCGCCCGCGCCGCCGGCGCAGGCGCCGTCACCGCCCTCATTGCCGGTGGGCTGGTGGCCGCCACCACCACCGCCGCGCACGCCGAGACCGGCACCTCGCAGTACAACTGCTCGGTCGCGGGCCAGACCCTTCCGGTCGTCGCCACCGTCACCTCGGACCTGCCCTCGAGCTCGTGGCAGACCCACGCCGCGGTGCCGGACCTCAGCCTCCCGATCAACGGCGCCTTCGTGGTCCCGCGGCCGGTGCTCGACGCGCTCGGCGCCCCTCCGTACAACGTGCACCAGATCGGCGTCGACTCGCCGGACTTCGGGCTGGAGATCGGCACCGCGAAGGTCCCGCTCGCGAACGTGTCGTCGCCGAAGGCCGACGTCCCCGCGACCGACAACATGACGCTGCCGTTCACGGCCGTGCTGCACGGGTTCAGCATGGACACCGACGCGGGCGACTACATGATCTCGATGCCGGGCTCGTTCACGGCGAACATCGCCACCGACTCGCTCGGCACCATCTCCAACGTCGTCTGCACGATCGCGGACCCGTCGACGGCCGGCATCGCGCCGTTCACCGTCACCCCGCAGAGCTCGAAGTTCAAGAGCGTCACGGGCCCGAAGTCGATCAAGAAGGGCCAGGTCGCGACGTACGTGGCGACCGTCGAGGGCTCCTCCCTCACCCCGACCGGCAAGGTCGTCGCCAAGGAGGGCTCGGCGAAGCTCGGCTCGGGCACCCTGAAGAACGGGAAGGCCACGATCGCGGTCAAGGGCCTCAAGCCCGGCAAGCACACGATCACCTTCAGCTACGCGGGTGACAAGAACACCGAGAAGCCGTTCCCGGCGACCGTCACCAAGACGCTGACCGTCAAGAAGTAGCGGCGCCGCTCAGCGGCACCGCAACATCGCCGACGCCCGGCCGGGTTTCTGCCCCGGCCGGGCGTTCGCGTTCCCCGGCGCGGGACCCGGGTTACCCGCAAGTAGAATCCGGGCATGAGCTCCGAGTACCCCCTCTTCGCCCTCTCCGAGGAGCACCAGGCCGTCCGCGAGGCCGTGCGCGCGGTCTGCGACGCCAAGGTCGCGCCGTTCGCCGCCGACGTCGACGAGCACGCCCGCTACCCCGAGGAGGCGGCCGCGGCGCTGCTGGCCGCGGACTTCCACGCCCCGCACGTGCCCGAGGAGTACGGCGGTGCCGGGGCGGACGCCCTGGCGACGGTGCTCGTCATCGAGGAGGTCGCCCGCGCGTGCGCCTCGTCGAGCCTGATCCCGGCGGTGAACAAGCTCGGCTCGCTGCCGGTGCAGATCGCCGGCTCCGAGGAGCTCAAGAAGCACTACCTCGGCAAGCTGGCCGCCGGCGAGGGCGGCTTCTCCTACTGCCTGTCCGAGCCGGACGCCGGGTCGGACGCGGTGGGCATGAAGACCCGTGCGGTCCGCGACGGCGACCACTGGGTGCTCAACGGCGTGAAGCGCTGGATCACCAACGCCGGGGTCTCGGAGTACTACACGGTGATGGCGGTGACCGACCCCGAGAAGCGGTCGCGCGGCATCTCGGCGTTCGTGGTGGAGAAGTCCGACGAGGGCGTGTCCTTCGGCGCCCCGGAGAAGAAGCTGGGCATCAAGGGCTCCCCGACGCGCGAGGTCTACCTGGACAACGTGCGCATCCCGGCCGACCGGATGATCGGCGCCGAGGGCACCGGCTTCGAGACCGCGATGAAGACCCTCGACCACACCCGGGTCACGATCGCCGCGCAGGCGGTCGGCATCGCCCAGGGCGCGCTGGACTACGCGCTGGGCTACGCCCAGGAGCGCAAGCAGTTCGGCAAGCCGATCGCGGACTTCCAGGGCCTGCAGTTCCTGCTCGCCGACATGGGCATGAAGATCGAGGCCGCCCGCCAGCTGACCTACGCCGCGGCCGGCAAGTCCGAGCGCGGCGACGCCGACCTCACGTTCTTCGGCGCCGCCGCGAAGTGCTTCGCCAGCGACGTGGCCATGGAGGTCACCACGAACGCGGTCCAGGTGCTCGGCGGCTACGGCTACACCCGCGACTACCCGGTCGAGCGGATGATGCGCGACGCCAAGATCACCCAGATCTACGAGGGCACCAACCAGGTCCAGCGCATCGTGATGGCCCGCCAGCTCCTCGCGGGCGTGCAGTCTCAGCTCTGAGGGGCTGACCGCCCGCTCCCGGAGCCTCGGACGGCCCTCACCTCAGCGCACCTGCTCGAGTTGGAAGGTCGAGACCTCGGCCCGCAGGCCGGCGGCCATCGACGCCAGCTCCCCGATGGCGGCCAGCGTCTGGTTGACGGCCTGGGTCGTGGTCTCGGCGGCCGCCGCGACCCCGGAGATGTTCGTGGCGATCTCGCCCGACCCGGTGGAGGCGTCGACGACGTTGCGGCTCATCTCGTTGGTGGTGGCGGTCTGCTCCTCGACCGCGGAGGCGATGGTGAGCTGGTAGTCGTTGATCGCGGTGATGATCGTGGCGATCTCGTTGATCGCCTCCACGGCGCCGCCGGTGTCGGCCTGGATCGCCTCGACCCGGCGGGCGATGTCGTCGGTGGCCCGCGCGGTCTCCTGGGCGAGCTCCTTGACCTCGTTGGCGACCACGGCGAAGCCCTTGCCGGCCTCGCCGGCGCGGGCGGCCTCGATCGTGGCGTTGAGCGCGAGCAGGTTGGTCTGCTCGGCGATCGAGGTGATCACCTTGACGACGTTGCCGATCTCGTTGCTGGAGAGGCCGAGCTTGGCGACGGTCTCGTTGGTGCTGTCCACCGTCGAGACGGCCTCGGAGGCGACCTTGGCCGCGTCGTTCGCGGACTGGGAGATCTCGCGGATGGAGGCGCCCATCTGCTCCGCGCCGGCCGCGACGGTCTGCACGTTGCGCGAGACCTCCTCGGCGGCACCGGACACCACCCCGGCCTGCACCGATGTCTCCTCGGCACCCGCCGCGATCTGCTGCGAGGCGGCCGAGAGCTCCTCCGAGGCGGCGGCGACCGCGTCCGCGGAGGCCGCGACCTTCGTGACGATGCCGGCCACCGACCGGCGAGCCTCGTCGTAGGTCCGGGCCATCTGGCCCACCTCGTCGTTGGAGGTGACCGGAGCGGTCGCGGTCAGGTCGCCGGCCGCGAAGGCGGTCAGGGCCCGCTGGACGGCCGCGATGCCGGCGACGATGCGGCGGGAGATGTACAGCGCGGCGGCGGCGACGGCCAGCGCGCCGAGGATGAGGACCACGATGACCAGGCGCTCGGCGGCTGCGGCGGACGCCTCCGCGCCGTCGGTGGCGCTCGCCGTGCGCTTCATCACGCTGTCGATCAGCTGGTTCGTCAGGTCGATGATCTTGAAGTAGATCCCGTAGCCCTGGTTGAGGATGAGCGCGTCACCCTGCTCGACCGAGGTCGGCGTGCCGACCAGGTACGCCTTGACCACCCGGGCGTCCACCTTGTCGAAGTCCTCCCACAGGCCCCGGATCTCCTCGAACGCGCGGGCCTCGCCGGCGGTCATCGCCTCCGTCGACATGCTGCCGAGCAGCTGCTTCAGCTTCTCGCAGTCGGCGAGGAAGCCGGCCCGGTTCGGGCTGTTCGGGTCCACCGCCTCGGCCGGGCTGAGCCGGCGCACGTCCCACGCGTAGGCGACCTGCCAGCCGCTGATGTCGGCGTTGTAGAAGTTGACCTCCTTGACGTCGGAGACCAGCTGCTGCAGGGCGTGCAGCTGCGTCGCCGTCGTCTTGGCCTCGCGGGCGTTGGACACGCCGATCACGCCGACGAGCAGCGCTGCGACGATGCCGACGGCGCCGACGATGAGGATCTTGCCGCGGACGCCGACGCGGGAACGAGCGGACGACGCAGGGGTGGGGGAGGGGGAGGCCATGCTCTGCGCATCGACCCGCGGCCCGCCGACCTGAGGGATCGCCGGAGCCGGCAGCCGGACCGGTGCTGACGCGTGTTGGTCACCGCCGGCGAGGAGCGTCTCGCGGCACGCTGGTCCCATGGGCCCCCTGCTCGTCCTCCTCTCGGCGACCTGCTTCGGCGCCATGGCCGTCTTAGGGAAGCTCGCGTACGAGGAGGGCGTCCCGCCCACGACGCTGGTCCTGCTTCGTTTCGTGATCGCCGCGCTGGTGCTGGGGGGCGCGGTGGCGGTCGCGGCCCGGATGGGTCGCCCGGCGCTGCCGGCCCGGCCGGGGGGCGAGCGGCGCCGGCTCGCGCTGACCGCGCTGGCCCTGGGCTGCGTCGGCTACGCCGCCCAGGCCAGCTTCTACTTCGCGGCGCTCGAGCGGATCGACGCGGCGCTCGTGGCGCTGGTGCTCTACACGTTCCCGGTCATGGTCACGGTGGCCTCGGTCCTGCTCGGCCGCGACCGGCTCACGCCGCCGCGCGTGGCGGCGCTCGTGGCTGCGACCTGCGGCACGGCGCTGGTGCTGGTCGGCGCCGGCGGGCTCGCCTTCCACGCCGCCGGCGTCGGCCTGGCGTTCGCCGCGGCGGTCACCTACACCGGTTACATCCTCGTCGGCGACAGCACCGTGCAGCGGGTGCCGCCGCTGACCCTGACCGCCCTGGTGATGACCGGCGCCGCGGTCACCCTCGCGGTCCGCGCGCTGCTCACCGGCGGCCTGGACGTGGACATCCGGCCGGTCGGCTGGCTGTGGATCGGCTGCATCGCCCTGGTGTCGACCGTGGTGGCGTCGACCGCGTTCTTCGCCGGGCTGCACCGCACCGGTCCGTCCACCGCCTCGATCCTGTCCACCTTCGAGCCGGTCGCGACCGTCGTCCTCGCGGCCGTGGTGCTCGGCGAGCGCCTCAGCCCCGTCCAGGCGGTCGGCGGCGCGCTCGTGCTCTCGTCGGTGCTCCTGGTCCAGCTGCGCCGACGGACGCCACTCCCGCCCGGCGACGCCCCGGGCGTGCCCACCGGCGCACGCCGCTGATCTCGCCGGTCGACGTGGTCAACTACCGTCGCGCCCATGGGAACGACCATCGAGATCCAGGCCCCGGACGGCACCGCGGAGGCGTACCTGACCGGCGAGGACGGCCGGCCCGGAGTGCTCTTCTACATCGACGCGATCGGGCTGCGCCCGCAGATCGAGCAGATGGCGGACCGGATCGCGTCGGTGGGGGTACGTCGTCCTCGCGCCGAACGTCTTCTACCGCGACGGCCGGGCCGCGGACCTGGCCCCGCAGGCGGACCTGCGCGAGCCCGGCGCCCGGGAGGCGTTCTTCGCCTCCGGCGTCCTTGACCGGGTCGCGGCGCTGACCCCGGACCGGTCCGGACCCGACGCCGAGGCGTGGGTCCGCGCCCTCGAGGAGCACGCGGGCGACGGCCCGATCGGCGTGACCGGCTACTGCATGGGCGCCCGGCTCGCCGTCCGCACCGGTGGCCAGCTCCCGGGCACGGTGGCCGCCGTCGGCGGCTTCCACGGCGGCGGCCTCGTCACCGACGCCGCCGACAGCCCGCACCTCGCGATCGCGGCGTCGACCGCGGAGTACGCCTTCGGGCACGCGGACCAGGACCGCTCCATGCCGCTCGAGCAGGTCGAGGCGCTCGAGCAGGCGCTCCAAGCGGCCGGCCGCCCGCACCTCAACGAGGTCTACGCGGGCGCCGCGCACGGCTACACGATGGCCGACACCTCGATGTACGACGAGGCCGCCGCCGAGCGGCACTTCGCCGTGCTCCAGGGGCTGCTCGCCCGCGCCCTGTGACCTCCGGCGACATGGGTCGCCCGGCTCCCGGGTACCGCCTCGGCATGCCTCAGAACCAGTGGAGCAAGAAGCGCGAACGGCAGTACGAGCACATCAAGGACGGCCTCGAGGACCGCGGTCGCAGCGAGGACGAGGCGGAGGAGATCGCCGCCCGCACCGTCAACAAGGAGCGGGCCCGCCACGGCGAGTCGAAGCAGAAGAGCCGCACCTCGACCGAGGACATCTCCTCGGGTCGCCGCGGCGGCCTCCGCTCGCACTCCGGATCCGGCGGGCGGACCCGCGACCAGCTCTACGAGGAGGCGAAGCGCAAGAACATCAAGGGGCGCTCCTCGATGACCAAGGCGGAGCTCGAGAAGGCCGTCGGTCGCTGACGATCCCCAGGGGGGCACCCCTTCGGGTGGTGCGGGTCCCGGGGCCCGCTGCGAGGGTCGAGGGTATGGAGGACCGGCGAGCGACCACCCTCCGCCTCTTCGAGGAGGCGGGCCGCGCCGCCGACGGCGAACGGCACGCCCTCGAGGACGAGATCATCCGGCTGAACATGGCCGTCGCCAGCGACTGCGCCCGGCGCTACCGGGGTCGCGGCATCGCCGCCGACGACCTCGAGCAGGTCGCCTACCTCGGGCTGGTGAAGGCCGTCCGGGGCTTCGACGCGGACCGCGGGCCCGACTTCCTCGCCTACGCCGTACCGACGATCCGCGGGGAGCTGCGCCGCCACTTCCGCGACCTCGGCTGGGCGCTGCGCCCGCCCCGGTCCATCCAGGAGCTCCAGACCCGGATCCTCGCGGTGGAGAGCGACCTGGCCCAGGAGCTGGGCCGCTCGCCGCGCCCCTCCGACCTGGCCCGCTACCTCGGGGTCGACCTCGAGCAGGTCCTCGACGCACTCGGCGCGAGCGGCTGCTTCACCCCCACCTCGCTGGACGCGCCGGCACCCGAGGGCGAGGACGCCCTCGGTGACCGGCTCGGCGCGCTCGACCCGGCGTTCGCGGACGCCGAGGCCCGGGTGACCCTGCACGCCGTCCTGCGCGGGCTCACCCCGCGCGAGCGCCGGATCCTCGAGTTGCGGTTCTTCGGCGGCTGCACCCAGGCCGAGATCGGCGCCGACATCGGCGTCACCCAGATGCAGGTCTCGCGGCTGCTGAACCGGATCCTCGGCCGCCTGCGCGAGCGGCTGCTGGACACGGGCTCTAGCCTGACGGCGTGACACCGGACTCACCGGAGGAGGTCGCCCGCGCGAGCGCCGCCGCCATGTGGGCGGGCGACCGCGCCAGCCGGGCCCTCGGCATGGCGCTCGACGCCGTCGGCCCGGGGACCGCGACCCTGCGGATGACCGTCCGCGACGACATGGTCAACGGCCACGACATCGGCCACGGCGGGCTGACGTTCGCGCTGGCGGACTCGGCCTTCGCGTTCGCCTGCAACTCCTACAACCGCCGCACGGTCGCCGCGGGCGCCGAGATCCGGTTCCGCCGGCCGACCCGGTGCGGCGACGTGCTGGTGGCGACCGCCGTCGAGCGGGAGCGCGACGGCCGGGACGGCACGTACGACGTGACCGTGACCGCCGGCGACGAGGTGGTCGCGACGTTCGTCGGCCGGTGCCGCGAGATCGGGGGCGCGTTCTGGTGAGCGACGTCCCGCCCCTGACCAGGCAGGAGCTCGAGAGGCTCCAGCTCGAGCGGCTGCGGACCACGCTGCGCGCGGCGTACGAGAACGTCCCGCACTACCGCCGGGCCTTCGACGAGGCCGGCGTGCGGCCCGACGACCTGACCGCGCTCACCGACCTCGCGCGGTTCCCGTTCACGACGAAGGCGGACCTGCGGGCGAACTACCCGTTCGGGATGTTCGCGGTGCCGCGTGAGCAGGTCGCGCGCCTGCACGCGAGCAGCGGGACCACCGGCAAGCCCACCGTCGTCGGCTACACGCAGCGCGACCTCGACACCTGGGCGGAGCTGATGGCCCGCTCGATCCGCGCCGCCGGCGGACGGCCCGGCGACGTCGTCCAGGTGTCCTACGGCTACGGCCTGTTCACCGGCGGTCTCGGGGCGCACTACGGCGCCGAGCGGCTCGGCTGCACGGTGGTCCCCGTCAGTGGCGGCATGACCGAGCGGCAGGTCCAGCTGATCGCGGACTTCGGCCCGCGGGTGATCATGGTGACCCCGTCGTACTTCCTCGCGATCCTCGACGAGATGGACCGCCAGGGGATCGACCCGCGGTCGACCGCCCTCGAGGTCGGCATCTTCGGCGCCGAGCCGTGGACCGACGAGCTGCGGCGAGCGGTGGAGGAGCGCTCCGGCGTCCGCGCGGTCGACATCTACGGCCTGTCCGAGGTGATGGGCCCCGGCGTCTCGCAGGAGTCCGGCGAGACCCAGGACGGGCTGCACGTGTGGGAGGACCACTTCCTCCCGGAGGTGGTCGACCCGGTGACGCTCGAGCCGGTGCCCGACGGCGAGCGCGGCGAGCTGGTGTTCACGTCGCTGACCAAGCAGGCGATGCCGGTGGTGCGCTACCGGACCCGCGACCTGACCCGACTGCTCCCCGGAACGGCGTACCCGGCGTTCCGGCGGATGGAGAAGGTCACCGGCCGCACCGACGACATGATGATCGTCCGCGGGGTCAACGTGTTCCCGAGCCAGGTCGAGGAGCAGATCCTCGCCGTCGAGGGGCTCGCGCCGCACTACCTGTGCGTGCTCACCCGGCCCGGCCACCTCGACGAGCTCACCGTGCAGGTGGAGGCCGTCGCCGAGCCCGACCCCGCCCTGGGCGCCCGCCTGGCCGAGCGCATCAAGCACCGGATCGGCGTCACGGCGCGGGTCGAGGTGCTGGCGCCGTACGCCCTGGAGCGCTCGCTGGGCAAGGCGAAGCGGATCAACGACCGCCGTCGGTGACCGGGCTGCGCACCGGGTGACGTTTGCGGGCCGGTGCGGTGGATACCGGTGGAGCACACCGTCGGCTCGTGCCCGCGAGCGCGGGGCTGCGGTGACCGGATGGGCTCGCTTCCTGGTGGTGCTCGATGTTGTCCTCGCGAAGGCACGGCCGCTACAGCCACGACGTCCTGGTCCACCACGACGACGCCACCCTGCTCCGGGCCACCCGGCTGTTCGTCGCGCGCGGTCTGAGCACCGGCGCGGACGTGCTGGTGCACGGCACGCGTGACCGGGTGGCGCTGGTGCGCGACCAGCTCGGCACGATCCCGGGGCTGAGGTACGGGTACGACGAGGAGATGTACCTGGCGCCGATGAGGACGCTGTTCGCCTACCAGGAGCTGCTCGCCGAGCGGTCCGGAGCGGCGGAGCTGTGGGTCACCGGCACGGTGCCGCTCGGCGAGACCCCGGCGGCTCGGGCGGCGTGGGCCCGCTACGAGTCGGTGGTGAACGAGGCGCTGAGCGGCTTCCCGTTCCGGGCGATGTGCACCTACGACGCCGGCGCCCTGCCCGCCGACGTGGTCGAGGCGGCCCGCGTCACCCATCCCACGATCGGGAACGGGCTCACCAGCGTGCCGAGCGAGGACCACCTGCCTCCGTTCGCCTTCCTCGCCGAGCCCGCCGCCCTGGCGCCGCAGCGACCGTCGACGCCCCCGGACCGGCTCACCGAGCTGGCCGGGATCGACGATCTCCGGGGGCTGCGCCGGGACCTGGCCGCGACCGGCCGGGCGGCGAGCGCCCTGCCCCTGGAGTCGGTGGACGAGCTGGTCCTGGCCGTGAGCGAGGTCGCTGCGAACGGCCTCGTGCACGGCGCGCCGCCGGTGGTGGTGGAGGTGTGGACCACCGTCGACGCGGTCGTCGTGCAGGTGACCGACTCCGGTCTCGGCGGGCTCGATCCGCTCACCGGGTACCGGTTCCCGGACCCGGCCGGGCCCGCCGGACTGTGGCAGGCCCGCCGGCTGGTCAGCGACCTGGTCATCGACACCGAGCCGGGTCTCGGCTGCCGGGTGCTGTTGGTCCAGTCCTGACTCGGCCGTCAGTAGACGTCGGGCAGCTCGGACGCGTGGCCGGTGAACTGCGGGTCGCGCTTCTCCCGGAACGCCGCCACGCCCTCCTTGCCGTCGCCGAGCGAGGTCCAGTACATCGCCAGCGAGTCGGACAGGTGCGCCTCGAGCGGCTCCGCGGCCGCGCTGTTGCGGTAGAGCAGCCGCTTGGCCAGCCCCAGCGCGACGGGGGAGCGGCCGGCCACGAACGACCGGGCCAGCTCCTGGGCCGCCGGGAGCAGCTCGTCCGGGTCGTGCACGCTGCGCACCAGCCGGCCGGCGAGCGCGGCGTCCGCGTCCAGGACGTCGGCGGAGTAGACCCACTCCAGCGCCTGCTGGATCCCCACGATGCGCGGCAGGAACCACGTGGACGCGGCCTCCGGCACGATGCCGAGGCGCCCGAAGACGAACCCGATCCGGGCCCTGGTCGACGCCAGCCGCAGGTCCATGGCGAGCGTCATCGTGGCGCCGATGCCGACCGCCGGCCCGTTGATCGCGGCGAGCACGGGCTTGGGCAGCGCGTGGATCGCCAGCGTGACCTTGCCGCCGGTGTCGCGGACGCCGTCGTCGTACGGCGCCTCGTCGTACGACGCCCGGAACTCCTCGACGCCCGGGCGCAGCGTCTCGTCGAGCCCGAAGACGTTGCCGTCGGCCGAGAGGTCCATGCCCGCGCAGAACGCCCGGCCCGCGCCGGTGACCACGACGGCCCGGACGTCGTCGTGCCGGGCGTCGGTGCGGAACACCTGCTCCAGCTCACGGGCCATGGTGAGGTCGAAGGCGTTGAGCTGGTCGGGGCGGTTCAGCGTGAGCGTCGCGACGCCGTGATCGTCGACCGCCCAGTCGAGGGTCTCGTAGGCCATCAGCGGGGTGTTCATCCGGTCACGCTCTTCGGCAGGCCGGTGGGGGTGCAGAGGCTCTTCGGGATGTCGCCGGTCTTGTCCTTCTCGATGTAGTCGAACATCTGCTTCGACCTGGCCTCGTCCCAGTGCACCGCGAGGTCGGAGATCGGCACCACGCAGCTGAGGCCGACGCTGGTCATCGCCATCGCCCACTTCGCGGCGGTGACCGGGCTCGCACCCTCGCCGAAGGCGAAGAAGTCGGGCATCGCCATGTTCAGGTTCCAGTAGCGGACCGGGTTGAGGAACGTCCACGGCGACATCACCTTGTCGCCGACGGCGGCGACCACCTCGCGCTGGTGCTTGACGCGGTCGATGTCGCCGATGTTGGAGGTGTGCCGCGACCGGGCGTAGCCGAGCGCCGTCGTGCCGTCGGCCTCCTGGCAGCCCTTCTGGATGTGCAGGCCGGCGAGCTTGTCGTCCATGGCCTGGGTCGGGCAGATGGTGATCCCGCCGACGGCGTCGACGACGCCGGCGAGGCCGCCGAGCCCGATCTCGACGTAGTCGTCGATCCGGATGCCGGTGTTCAGCTCGATGGTCTTGGTGAGCAGCTGGGCGCCGCCGTCGGCGCCCCCGCCGTTGGCGTACCCGTAGGCGTAGGCGGCGTTGATCTTGGTGGTGCCGTGGCCCGGGATCTCCACGAGCGAGTCGCGCGGGATCGACATCAGCAGGTTGGGGCCGTCGCCGGTGTGCAGCAGCATGATCGTGTCCGTGCGCTGACCCGAGGCGTCGCCCGTGTGGTACTGCTTGCGCTGCTCCTTGGTGAGGTCGCCGCGCGAGTCGCTGCCCACCATGAGGTACGTCGTCCCGGGCTGGTCGCCGGGGCGGTTGCCCGACGGCTCGAACGCGACCTTGTCCACCTTGGTCCAGGCGTAGACCGGCACGACCACCAGGAAGAGCACCCACGCCAGCAGCACCGCGAGCACGATGCGGACCCAGAACCTGGGGCCGCGCCGCGGGCGGCCTCCGGACGCGCCGGGGGTCGGTGCGACCGGCGGCGGGCTCGGCGGGGTCGGGCGCCGGCCCGGCTGGGCGGACCGCGACGGCGGCGGCGGTACGTCGGACGGGCGCGACATCGTGGGCATCACCCGGGTCTCGTCGGGCCGCGGCTCCTCGCCCGGGCGGGGGTTCTCGCCGTACAGCCAGTGGAAGTCAGGAGCCCCGTCCTCGGGTGCGCCATCCTGCCGAGGACGGTCGTTCATGTCGCTGACGCTACCGTGCAGTCATGACCGCCGAGGGGAACGGGGAGCTGCACGGGCTGCCGCCGTCGTACGCGCGGGTCTCGCTCGCCGTGGTCACCTCGGGGCGCGAGGCGAACCTGCTCGGGAACATCCACGGCGGCGAGATCATGAAGCTCGCCGACTCCACGGCGGGGGCCGTCGCGGCCCGGCACAGCGGCGGTCCGGCGGTCACCGCGGCCGTGGACGAGGTGGCGTTCCTGCAGCCGGTGCACGTGGGCGACATCGTCCGGACGTTCTCCCAGGTCAACTGGGCGGGCCGGTCGTCGATGGAGATCGGCGTGCGCGTCGAGGCGCAGCCGTGGAACGACCCGTCGACCACCTCGCTGCACGTCGCCTCGGCGTACTTCGTGTTCGTCGCGATCGACGGCGCGGGCCGGCCGCGCGCGATCCCCGGCGTGGTGCCCGAGTCGCCGGCCGAGGTCCGCCGACACCGCGAGGCGGAGATCCGGCGCGCGCACCGGCTGGCGCGGAAGGCCGAGATCGACTCCGCCCGGCGCACCGACTGAGATCTCCGGCGAGTCGCGCCCGCGTGTGACGGGTGTGACTGGTGATACTGGCGGTCCGAGCTTCACCGCGAGCCCGACCCCTTCCCCGTACCACCTGTCGCAGAGAGGCATCTCGATGCCACCCGTCTCTTCCCCCGGGTTGTCCGCGAGCGACCGCGCCGCGCGAGTGCGCTTCCGCAGGGCGATGGCCCTGATGCTGATGACGCTGGTGCTGCCCGGCTCGGCCCAGGTCGTGGCCGGCAACCGCCGGGTCGGCTGGATCGCGCTGCGCACCTGGTTCGCCGCGTGGATCGCGCTCCTCGGCACGGTGGTGGTGGTGTTCTTCTGGCACGGCGTCGGGATCCGGCTCGCGTTCGACACCGCCGCGCTCTTCTGGCTGCGGTGGGCGCTGATGCTGCTCGCCACCGGGTGGGCGCTGCTGTTCTTCGACGCCTGGCGCCTCGGCCAGCCGCTGACCCTCTCGCTGGGGCACCGCAGGGCGGCGGTCGGCGTGAACGGCGTCCTCGCCCTCTCGGTCGCGGCCGCGTTGCTGTTCGGCGCGCACCTGGCCGGCACCCAGCGCTCGCTCATCCTCGCGATGGCGGGCGACGGTGGCGACAGCGGCGCCCACGACGGCCGCTACAACGTGCTGCTGCTCGGCGGCGACTCGGGCGCGGGCCGCTGGGGCCTGCGCCCGGACTCGATGACGGTCGCCAGCATCGACGCCGAGACCGGCCGCACCGTGCTGATCTCGCTGCCGCGCAACATGCAGCACTTCCCGTTCGTCAAGGGCTCGGTCATGCACCAGCAGTTCCCGCACGGCTTCGACGCCGACTACCTCAACGGCGTCAGCACCTGGGCGGGCGACAACACCGAGCTGTTCCCGCACTCCGACAACCCGGGCGTGGACGCCACGATCATGGCGATCGAGGGCATCACCGGCCTGAAGATCAACTACTGGGCGATGGTGAACCTCGAGGGGTTCAAGGACCTCGTCGACGCCGTCGGCGGCGTGACCCTCAACGTCCGGCAGCCGATCCCGGTCGGGCTGCCCCAGGACCCGTTCTACCGGCACATCGACCCCGGCGTCCGCAAGCTCGACGGCTTCGAGACGCTCTGGTTCGCGCGCGCCCGCTACGACTCCGACGACTACTCGCGGATGGCGCGGCAGAAGTGCGTGATGAACGCGATGCTCCAGCAGATCAGCCCGCAGACCGCCGTGCGCAACTTCACGAGCATCGCGCAGGCCAGCTCGGCGATGGTCTCCACGAACATCCCGGCCGGCGAGTTCGCCCACTTCGCCGAGCTCGCGCTGAAGGCCCGCGGCCAGAAGGTCTCGACGCTGTCGCTGGTGCCGCCGATGATCAACACCGCCGACCCGGACATCAAGCTCGTCAAGCAGAAGGTCGCCGACGCGATCGCCAAGGCCGACGGCACCGCGCCGCCACCCGCCAAGGCGAAGAAGCACAAGAACGCGACCGTGACCGGCGGCTCGATCGGCTCGCTGAGCGACGGGTACGCCGCCAACGAGGCCGACGACCTCGACACCGCTTGCTAGCGAGGTCACCCCTAGGGTGGGCGCCGTGCGCGTCACGGCCGTGGTGGTCACCTTCAACCGGCTCGAGCTGCTCCAGCGGCTGCTCGAGCGGCTCGAGGGCGTGCCGGCGCTGACCGAGGTGCTCGTGGTCGACAACGCCTCGACCGACGGCACGGGGGAGTGGCTGGCCACGCTCGACGACCGCGACCCGGGCGCCGAGCACCCGACGGTCCGGGTCCTCGGCCGGACCCTGGTCGAGAACAGCGGGGGCGCGGGCGGCTTCCACGACGGGCTGGCGTGGGCGATGGAGCGCGGCGCCGACCTGGCCTGGCTGATGGACGACGACGGCCTGCCGGACCCGGACTGCCTCGACCTGCTGCTCGAGCAGACCGGGCTCGACTTCTGGGGGCCGCTCGTGGTCGACGAGGCGACCCCGGAGCGGCTGGTGTTCCCGATCCGGCTCCCCGGCAGCACCCGGACGGTCCACCGGATCGCCGACGTCGAGGCCGCCGCACGCGACGGGCGGATCGACGGCATCGTGATCCCGTTCAACGGGGTGCTGGTCACCCGGGAGCTGGTCGAGCGGATCGGGCTGCCGCGCGCCGAGTACTTCATCTGGGGCGACGACCACGAGTACCGGCTCCGCGCCGAGGCCGCCGGCGCCCGGATCGCCACCGTCGTCGGAGCGCAGGTCCGGCACCCGGCCGTGGGCGACCTGGGCACGCCGATGGCCTTCGGGCGCACGACGTACAACCACAGCCCCAGCGACCTCAAGCACTACTGCATGGCGCGCAACAACCTGTTGAACCTGCGCGAGTACAAGGGCTGGCCGCACGCCCTGGCCTTCGTCGCCAAGACGATGTGGTTCTACACGTTCACCAGGCCGTCACCCGCCCGGATCGCGCTGAGCCTCCGCGCCTGGTGGGCGGCCCTGCGCGGCGACTTCACCGGCCACCGGAGGTTCCTCGCGTGAGCCCCCTCGAGACGGTCGCGATCGTCGTCGTCACCTACAACCGGGCCGACCTCCTCGAGCGGATGCTGGCCGGCCTGGCCGCGCTTGAGCGGCTGCCCGAGGCGGTGATCGTCGTCGACAACGCGAGCACCGACCGGACCCCCGACGTGCTCGCGGCCGCGACCAACCCGGGCCTGCAGGTGCTGCGCGCCGAGGAGAACCTCGGGGGCGCCGGCGGGTTCCACCGCGGGGTGGGCGCGGCGTACGAGCAGGGCTTCGACCGGATCTGGCTGATGGACGACGACGTGGTCCCGGCGCCCGACTGCCTGACCGTGCTGCTGGCCCAGGACGAGCACTGCCTGATGGCGGTCCGCGAGGACTCCCGGGGCGCGCTGGTCGAGAAGTCCGCCGTCCGGTTCGACCTCGCCAACCCGCTCGCGATCCGGCCCAAGACCGCGATGGTGGAGACCGAGTACGGCCACCGGCACCTGATGCCGCACCGCGTGGAGCTGCACAACGTCGCGTTCGAGGGCTTCATGGTGCGCCGCTCGGTGATCGACGAGATCGGGCTGCCCGACCCGTCGTTCTTCATCTTCTACGACGACGTCGACTACGCCCTGCGCGCCCGCCGTGCCGGCCACCGGATCTGGGCGGTCCGGGACGCGGTGCTGGTGCGCCAGCTCGACTTCGACCAGCAGCACGACCTGAGCGGCTGGAAGGGCTACTACATGTACCGGAACCTGTTCGTCGTCCACCTCCGGTACGGCGAGAACCCGCTGGTCAGGGCCAAGCCGTGGCTGATCACCGCGGCGGTCGTGCTGCTCAGCCCGCTGCGCGGCGGCCGGGCCGAGGCGCGCAATGTGATCCGCGCCATGCGCGACGCGCGGGGAATGCGGGCCGTGCCCACCTGATCCGTAGACTGACGAATCGCGCCAACCCGAGGAGTGCCCGCTTGTCCACCCCTGACCTTGTCGTCGTCGGCTCCGGATTCTTCGGCCTCACCATCGCCGAGCGGTGTGCCACGGAGCTGGGACTGAACGTGCTCGTGCTCGAGCGTCGCCCGCACATCGGCGGCAACGCCTACAGCGAGTTCGACGAGGAGACCGGCATCGAGGTGCACGTCTACGGCACCCACCTGTTCCACACGTCGAACAAGAAGGTGTGGGACTACGTCAACCAGTTCACGGACTTCACCGGCTACCAGCACCGGGTCTTCGCGAAGTACCAGGGCCAGGTCTACTCCTTCCCGATGAACCTGGGCCTGATCAACCAGTTCTTCGGCCGCAGCCACACCCCCGACGAGGCGCGCGCGCTCATCGCCGAGCAGGCGAGCGAGATCGACACCCAGGACGCGAAGAACCTCGAGGAGAAGGCGATCAGCCTGATCGGCCGCCCGCTCTACGAGGCGTTCGTGAAGGGCTACACCGCCAAGCAGTGGCAGACCGACCCCAAGGAGCTGAGCCCGGACATCATCACCAGGCTCCCGGTCCGCTACAACTTCGACAACCGGTACTTCAACGACACCTACGAGGGCCTGCCGGTCGACGGCTACACCGCGTGGCTGGAGAAGATGGCGGCGCACCCCAACATCGAGGTGCGGCTGGACACCGACTTCTTCGACGTGGCGGACGAGTACAAGGGCACGGTCCCGATCGTCTACACCGGTCCGGTCGACGAGTACTTCGGCAACGCCGAGGGCCGCCTCTCGTGGCGGACGATCGACCTGGAGCGCGAGACGGTCGACGTCGACGACTACCAGGGCACCGGCGTCGTCAACGCCAACGACGAGGACGTCCCGTACACGCGTACGCTGGAGTTCAAGCACCTCCACCCGGAGCGGACCTACCTGCCCGGCAAGACGATCGTCGTGCACGAGTACTCCCGCTTCGCCGAGGAGGGCGACGAGCCCTACTACCCGATCAACACGGCCGAGGACCGCGAGAAGCTGCTGCGGTACCGCGAGCTCGCCAAGAAGGAGCCGATGGTGCTCTTCGGCGGCCGCCTCGGCACCTACAAGTACCTCGACATGCACATGGCGATCGGCTCCGCGCTCTCCATGTTCGAGAACAAGCTCCGGCCGCACTTCGCCGAGGGTGCGCCACTCACCAGCGGAGGTGTCGACGAATGAGCACCGCCACCCGCGTGCTCCAGCGCCAGATCTTCCCCACCGACCGGGACTTCGACGTCCTCCCTCTGTACGTCGACACCCAGCCCGCCGTGCTGGACGCCGACAAGTACGAGGTCGGCGCGAACCGCAACGCCCAGGAGATCAACAACGCCGCGATGCGGCAGGCGATCGGCGACGGTTCGACCATCCACCCCGACCAGATCGAGTCCCGCACCTCGCTGCGGGTCGCGTCGGGGGAGCGGCTGTCGTTCGGCACCTACTTCAACGCGTTCCCCGCCAGCTACTGGCGGCGCTGGACGATCGTCGACCAGGTCCGCCTCACCGTCACGCTGCGCGGCCGCGGCGCCACGGTCACCGTCTACAAGTCGATGGCCAACGGGCGTTCCCAGCGTGTCGACGCCGCGACCACCGAGTCGACGAACGACGAGACGTTCACCTTCGACCTGACGCTCAAGCCGTTCGTGGACGGCGGCTGGTACTGGTACAACGTCGTCGCCGGTGACGAGGACGTCGTCGTGGCGGCGGCCGAGTGGACCGCCGACGTGCCGGACGACCGCGTCGCCCCCGGCACCGTGGACATCGCGATCACGACGATGAACCGGCCCGACTTCTGCGCGAAGCTGCTCGGCCAGATCGGCGAGTACGCCGACCTCCAGCCCTACCTCGACACCGTCTACGTGATGGAGCAGGGCACCGACAAGGTCGTCGACTCGCCCGACTTCGCCAAGGCGCAGGGCGCCCTCGGTGACCGGCTGCGCGTCATCGAGCAGGGCAACCTCGGCGGCTCCGGCGGCTACGCCCGCGGCCAGCTGGAGTCGCTGCGCAAGGGCACCGCGACGTACACGATGATGATGGACGACGACGTCGTCTGCGAGCCCGAGGGCATCATCCGCTCGGTGACCTTCGCCGACCTCGCGCGCCGGCCGACGATCGTCGGTGGCCACATGTTCAGCCTGTTCGCCAAGTCCCGCCTGCACAGCTTCGGCGAGATCGTGCAGCCGTGGCGGTTCTGGTGGCAGTCGGCGCCCGGCGTGTTCAACGACTGGGACTTCGCGGCCCGCAACCTCCGGTCCTCGCGCTGGCTGCACCAGCGCGTCGACGTCGACTACACCGGCTGGTTCATGTGCCTGGTCCCGCGCGAGGTGATCGCGGAGATCGGCCTCTCCCTGCCGCTGTTCCTCAAGTGGGACGACTCCGAGTACGGGCTCCGGGCCAAGGCCGCCGGCTACCCGACCGTGACGCTGCCCGGTGCGGCCGTGTGGCACGTGCCGTGGACCGACAAGAACGACGGCGTCGACTGGCAGGCGTACTTCCACCAGCGCAACCGGTTCATCGCGGCGCTGCTGCACTCGCCCTACCCCAAGGGCGGCCGGATGATCCGGGAGAGCCGCAACCACCAGATCTCGCACCTGGTGTCCATGCAGTACTCCACGGCCGAGATCCGGCACCAGGCGCTGCTCGACGTGCTCGCCGGGCCGGACAAGCTGCACGAGATGCTCCCGACCCGGCTCGGCGAGATCAACGCGCTGCGCAAGCAGTACACCGACGCCCAGCTCGAGGTCGACCGGGACGCGTTCCCGCCGGTGCGGCGCAAGAAGCCGCCGCGCCGCGGCAAGGACGGCACCGAGGTGCCCGGGCGCCTCTCGCAGCTGCTCAGCGCGGGCCTCCAGCCGCTGCGCCAGCTCAAGCCGCCGCGCGAGCTCGCCCGCGAGCATCCCGAGGCGGAGATCCGCGCGATGGACGCCAAGTGGTACCGCCTCGCGTCGTACGACTCCGCGATCGTGTCGATGAACGACGGCACGTCCGCGGCGTTCTACCGGCGCGACCCGGAGAAGTTCCGCGAGCTGATGGCGAAGACCATCGAGATCCACGAGCGCCTCAAGCGCGAGTGGCCGCGGCTGGCCGAGGAGTACCGCGCCAGGCTCGGGCAGGTCACCTCGCCCGAGGCGTGGGACGAGACGTTCCGGCCGTGGACCGACCCGAACGCCGATGACTGACGTCGCCCACCCCACGGACCAGACGCCGGCGCGCCCGGTCCACCGCGTCGACGCCCCGCTCAGCCCGCCGTCGGCGTCGACCGGCCTCTTCGAGGTGTTCCGGCGGCGCTACCTGCTGCGGCTGCTGGTGCGCCGCGAGCTCAGCGCGCGGTACCAGGGGTCGGTGCTCGGCCTGCTCTGGTCCTACGTCAACCCGCTGACGCAGTTCTGCATCTACTACTTCGTCATGGGTGTGCTGTTCCAGCTGCACCAGGACGTGCCGAACTTCGCGATCCACATGTTCTGCGGGATCATCATCGTCCACTTCTTCAACGAGACCTTCAACGCCGGCACCCGCTCGATCATGCGGAACAAGGCGCTGGTCCAGAAGATGGCGCTGCCGCGCGAGATGTTCCCGGTCGCCTCGATGCTGGTCTCGGCGTACCACATGCTGCCGCAGTTCGTGATCCTCACCGTGATCTGCCTCTTCACCGGCTGGCGGCCCGAGCCGGTCAGCGTGGTGGCGCTGGTGCTCTCGCTGGCGATCATCATGACGCTCGGGACCGCGATGGCCCTGATGTTCAGCGCCGCCAACGTCTTCTTCCGCGACGTCTCCAACGTCGCGTCGATCATGACGAACTTCGTGCGGTTCGGCGTGCCGATGATCTACCCATACAGCCTGGTCGCCGAGCGCTTCCACGGGCACACCGAGTTCTACCTCGCCAACCCCATCGCCGAGGCCGTGCTGCTGATCCAGCGGGCGTTCTGGGTCGGCTCGACCGACGACCCGGCGGCGACGATCGCGGCGCACATGCCCGACCACCTCTTCACCCGCAGCGTCATCGCGCTGGGCCTCAGCCTCGTCGTGCTGGGCTTCGGCCAGCTGGTGTTCTCGCGGCTCGAGAACAAGATCCCGGAGCGCCTGTGATGGCCGGCCCCACCCCAGGCAGCGAGTCGATCGTCGTCGAGAACGCGACCAAGACCTTCACCCTGCGCTACCACCGCACGTTCAAGCAGATGACGGTGGCGGCCCTGCGCCGGCAGGCGATCAGCGACTCCTTCAAGGCCGTCGACGACGTGTCGTTCACCATCCAGCAGGGCGAGTCGATCGGCCTGATGGGCCTCAACGGCTCCGGCAAGAGCACGCTGCTCAAGCTGATCAACGGCATCATGCGGCCGGACAGCGGGCGGGTGCTCACCCGCGGCCGGATCTCCGGCCTGATCGCGACCGGCGCCGGGTTCCACCCGCAGCTCACCGGCCGCGAGAACGTCTACCTCAACGCCGCGGTGCTCGGCATGAGCGAGGCCGAGACCCGGCGCAAGTTCGACGACATCGTCGAGTTCGCGGATCTGGGCAAGTTCCTCGACTCCCCGGTCGGGCACTACTCCTCGGGCATGTTCGCCCGGCTCGGCTTCGCGGTGGCGATCCACGTCGACTCCGACATCTTCCTGGCCGACGAGGTGCTCGCGGTGGGGGACAAGCCGTTCAAGCAGAAGTGCCTGGAGAAGATGCAGGAGATCCGCGACGGCGGACGCACCCTCGTCTACGTCAGCCACGCCGCGGGCTCGGTGCGCAAGATGTGCGACCGGGTGATCGTCCTCGAGCAGGGCCGGCTGGCCTTCGACGGCGACGTCAACGAGGGCATCAAGTTCGTCAAGTACGACGACGACAACGAGAACGTCGAGGAGCTCAGCGCCGACGAGGAGCTCGGCGCGGACATCTGAGCTGCCCTGGACCGAGCTTGCTCGGGCCAGGAGGCTGCAGCCAGGTCGAGTAGGCGCGCGACCGAGGAACGAGGTCGCGACCGCCGTATCGAGACAGCGGTGACGTACGCGCGTCAATGACCGCCCTGGGACCGCACGCAAGGTCACCGGATCTCGATACGCGGGTCGCGAGCTCGTTCCTCGCTCGCGCCGCTACTCGATCTGGCGCCCGGTCATCTCCCGAGCAAGCTCGGGAGATGGGCGCGCAAATTACACGCATGAGATTTCTTGACAAATCTCGGATTCGTCGGCGTGTCGACTGGAAATTACACGTTTGTAGTTACTCAGTTTCCCTTCCGCACGCGTGGGGCGCGTGTGAAAGTTGGGCCTCGTGTGAACTTCCCCGCGCACATGAAGGACCCCCATGCCTCCCACCAAGAGCAGCTTCGTCACCGCGTGCCAGCAGGTCCTGGCGCTCGGTGTCGTCCTGGCCGCCCTGACCCCGGCGGCCAGCGTCGTGAGCCTCGACGTCGTCCGCGAGTCGCCCGACGGCAGCCCGTCCCCGGCGATCCAGGGCGACCTCGCGGCGTACACCCGCGCGGCCGAGAAGCCCGCCAAGGTCCCGACGCAGGTCGTGGACCCGACGGTCCAGGAGCACCAGCTGACGGCGCCGGCCGGCCAGCCCCGCGCGCGCCTCGACGTCGAGCGCGCCCCGCTGGCCCGCGGCAAGGCCGGCGCCCTGCCCGCCACCAGCGTCACCAGCCTCCCCGCCCCCGTGGTCGGGTACGGCGCGGTCGGCGTGACCTGGGCGCACGGCACCCGGGTGCCCGAGGGCGACATCGCCCTCCAGGTCCGCACCCGCACCGGCGACACCTGGTCGGACTGGATGGACCTGGCCTACGACGCCGAGCACGGCCCGGACCCCGGCACCGAGGAGGCACGGCACGCCCGCCCCGGCACCGACGCGCTGCTGGTCGGCGACGTCGACCAGGTCCAGGTCCAGGTGCAGACGAGCGAGAAGGCGCTGCCGGCCGACCTGCGGCTGGCGGTGGTCGACCCCGGCACGGCCGCGCACTCGGCGATGGAGAAGCCCGCCCTCGACACCACGTCCATGGACGGCACGCCGGGCGACGCCGTCCCGAACGCGACGACCAGCCTGGACACCGACCCGGGCGAGGGCACCGGCGGCTCGGACCGGATCGACCTGTCCGCCGCGGTCTTCACCCCGAAGCCGCAGATCTTCTCCCGCGCCCAGTGGGGCGCCGACGAGAGCATGCGCGACAAGAGCTCGCTGCACTACTTCGAGGTGCACGCCGGCTTCGTCCACCACACGGTGAACGCCAACGACTACACCCGCGCCGAGGTCCCCGCGATCCTGCGCAGCATCTACGCGTACCACACCCAGTCCCGCGGCTGGTCCGACATCGGCTACAACTTCCTCGTCGACCGGTTCGGGCGCATCTGGGAGGGGCGGTACGGCGGCATCGACCGCCCGGTGGTCGGCGCGCACACGCTGAACTACAACGACTACTCGTTCGCGATGTCCGCGATCGGCAACTACGACATCAAGCAGCCGTCGCAGGCGATGGTGGAGGCGTACGGCGCGCTGTTCGCGTGGAAGCTGTCGCTCCACGGCGTGGACGCCTCGTCGACCAAGCAGTGGGTCGGCTCCCGGTACTTCGAAGCCATCAACGGACACCGCGACGCCGCGTCCACGGCGTGCCCGGGCCGGTACCTCTACGCCAAGATCCCGAAGATCCGGAAGCTGGCGGCCGAGGCGCAGCGGGGCTGGTCCGGCCGTGAGCTCGAGTCCGACCTCGCGGGCTCGCCCCACCCCGACCTCATCGTCCGCCGCGCCAGCGACGGACAGGGCTTCATCATCCCGACCGGCGGTCTCACCGCGTTCGCGCCGGGCGTGCCCGCGGCGTCGGGCCTGTCGTCCGGCCAGCAGGTCGTGGCCACGCCGGACCTCACCGGCGACGGCATCGGCGACCTCGTGGTGGTGGCCGCCGACGGGACCGCCGAGGTGCGGCCGGGTGACGGCAAGGGCGCGTTCGGCGCCGCCGTCCGGACGACCAAGCAGCTGGCCGGGCACGACCTGGTCACCGCCGTCGGCGACCTCGACGGCGACGGCAACAACGACCTGGTCGCCCGCTGGCCCGACACCGGCCGGCTCGACGCCCTGTACGGCAGCGGCGACGGCCGGTTCCGGGTCAAGCACCTCGGCACGACGTGGGGCGGCTACGCCGCGCTGGTCGGTGCCGGCGACCTCACCGGCGACGGGCGCCCCGACGTCCTCGGGCGGAAGGCGGACGGCACCGTGTGGCTGCACCCCGGGGCGCGCAAGGGGTTCGGCAAGAAGACCCAGGTCGGCACCTGGGACCGCTGGTCGACGGTCACCGGCCTCGGCGACTTCGACGGCGACGGCGACCCCGACCTGTTCGCCCGCGACGCGAAGTCCAAGGCGGGATACGTGCTGCCCTCGAACGGCGACGGCACGTTCGGCCACCCCCTCGGCCCGATCGCACGGGTGACCGGCGTGGGCGCGCTCGTCGGCGCGGCGCAGCTGCTCGGGGACGGTACGCCGGACCTCGTGACGCGCTCCGGTGCCGGGCTGACGGTGTTCCCGAACAACGGCACCACGGAGGTCGGCGCGCCGATCGCGACCGGCATGGACCTGTCCAAGTCCAACCTGGTGCTCAACGCCGGCGACTGGGACCGCGACGGCTTCGGTGACGTGATCAACCGCAACGCCACGACCGGCGCGCTGTTCCTCCGCCGCGGGGACGGGACGGGCCACTTCGCCACGCCGGTGAAGATCGCCGCGAACTTCAAGGGCGTCGGCCTGCTCGCCGCCGTCGGCGACATGACCGGCGACGGCTACCCGGACCTGATGGGCCAGCCGGCGGGCGGCGCGATCCGGATCTATCCCGGCGCGGGCACCAAGGGACTGCTGCCCAGCTACGTCGCGCACGGCCGGATCGACGCGGGCCGTCAGGTCCCCGTGGGCCGGTGGAACGGCGACGGCGCGCCCGACTCCCTGTTCCGCAAGGGGGACAAGCTCACGCTCTACCCCGGCAACGGCCCCGGCGGGCTGACCACGGCCAAGCCGCTCGGCCTCAGCCTCGCGCCCTACGACTGGGTGATCGGGATCAGCGACGTCCAGCTGACCGGGCACGCCGACGTGGTCGTCCGCGAGAAGGCGACCGGCGACCTGTGGCTGCTCCAGGGCACCGCGAACGGCTTCACGACGCGCCGCTACCTCGCGGGCGGGATGGGGGTCTACGACCTGGCTGGTTGACCCGCGGTCAAGGGAAGCGGGCCGTGGCGCGCTCGGCGGCGTAGACCGCATCGAGACGCTCCGGTCCGGCGTGGGTGACCAGAACCAGCGAGCCGCTTCTGACGAGCGGCTCGGTGAAGGTGGCGAGTCCTGGTGGGGAAGCCGGGTTCGCCTCCGAGAGGAGACGGCCGCCGTCGGTGAGGAGGCTCCCGGCGGCGGCCGTTCTCCATGTCTCGCCCTGGCTGGCCCCGCCGTACGACGCTCCGGTGGCGGGGTCGTCGGCGGTCGGCGGGTCGAACGGGGTGAACGCGTCGGGCTGGGACCACACCTCCACGCCGACGTCGTGCACACCCGGGGGCAGCGGCTCCGCGAACCGGACGCCGAGCGGCAGCAGGGAGCAGGCCAGCACGGGCACCTCGTCGGCCAGGGGTGCCCAGTGCGCCAGGCCCGCCGGCCCGCAGACGACCGCGTCGGGGCGCTGCCCGTCGGGGGCGTCCTCGGGACCGGTGACGACCAGCCCGGCCGTCCAGGCCGCGCCGAGGAACACCGGCCCGAGCCAGTGCGGCGGCAGGTCGACCAACAGCTCCTGGCCGCGCTCGAGCTCGTGCTCCTCGACGAGCAGCGAGGCCGTCTTGGCGACCCAGTTGGCGTACGTCGTCACCGAGAGCTCGACCCGCTCTCCGGTGGCGTCGTCGTAGAAGGTGATCAGCGGACGCGAGGAGTCCCCGCGCAGCTGGCGCGCCAGCACGTCGGTGAAGGTGGTCACGGCCCTAGGCTCTCAGCATGTCCTCGATCGACCACTTCTGGGCTGTGGTCCCCGCCGGCGGCGCCGGGACCCGGCTGTGGCCGCTGTCCCGCCGGTCGGCGCCCAAGTTCCTGCACGACCTCACCGGCACCGGGCGCACGCTGCTGCAGGGGACCCTGGACCGGCTGGCGCCGCTGGCCGAGGACCGGTTCGTGGTCGTCACCGGGCGGGCACACCGTGACGCGGTGCTCAAGCAGCTGCCCGAGGTCGGGCCCGAGCGGGTGCTCGCCGAGCCGTCGCCCCGCGACTCGATGGCGGCGATCGGGCTGGCCGCCGCGGTCCTGGAGCGCGACGACCCGGACGCCGTGATGGGTTCGTTCCCGGCCGACCACGTCATCCGCGACCCCGACGTCTTCGCCGACTGCGTCCGGACCGCCGCCGAGGTGGCCCGCGACGACTGGCTGGTCACGCTCGGCATCGAGCCGGCGTTCCCGTCGTCCGCCTTCGGCTACGTCCACCTCGGCGACCCGCTCCCCGGGCACCCCGGGGCGCGCGCGGTGCTGGAGTTCGTCGAGAAGCCGTCGGTCCGGACGGCGACCGAGTACATCGCGACCGGCCGGTACCGCTGGAACGCCGGCATGTTCGTCGTCCGCCCGACCGTGCTGCTCGACCTGCTCGGCCGGTGGCACCCGGAGTTCGCCGCCGCGCTCCGCGCGATCGCGGCCGAGCCCGCTCGGCTCGACGAGCTGTGGACCGGCCTGCCCAAGATCGCGCTCGACCACGCGGTCGCCGAGCCCGCCGCCGACGCGGGCCGGGTCGTGAGCGTGCCGTCGGCGTTCCGCTGGGAGGACATCGGCGACTTCGACTCGCTGGCGGCGCTGCTCGCGGGCGACCCGCAGCCGACGGTCCTCGGTGACGAGGCGCTCGTCCAGGCCCTCGACGCCAGCGGCCTCGTCGTCCCCGCGTCGGGACGGGTGGTCGCGGTGGTCGGCCTCGAGGACGTCGTCGTCGTCGACACGCCCGACGCGCTGCTCGTGACGACCCGCGCCCGCGCGCAGGAGGTCAAGCAGGTGGTGGCGGAGCTGGCGGACCGAGGGCGCTCGGACCTGGTGTAGTCGCTTACCCGACTGGATTTCGAGACGCGTCGCACGTCCCGCTGACGCGGTCCGTGCCGACGCTCCTCAACCTGGCGCCTGGTCCTCTCCTCGAGCAAGCTCGAGGAGCGGGGCGCTCAAACCTGGCCCTGGGCCATCTCCCCGAGCAGGCTCGAGGAGATGAGGGCTCACATAGCGCCGGGCTCGGGGGAGTCGAAGTAGGGGTACTTCTTCATGAAGTCCTCGAGCGCCGCGCCGCTCGGGGCCGAGCAGTACTGGAACGCGCCGACCTGCTTGGTCGGGTCCGTCTCGCCGGTGCCGCCGGCGGACCAGTGCGTGAACGCGACGTGCTGGCCGTCGGGGAACTTCGCGCCGTTCTCGTCGGTCGACTCCCACGGCGCGGCGATGAACTTGTCGCGCATGTTGTCCGAGGATCCCGAGAACTTGTCGGCGATGGCCTGGATCTCGTCCATCGAGGTCTTGTCGCCGGCGATCGTGGAGTCGTACCAGAGGATCGTGTAGCCGTGCTCGAGGTTGTGCACCAGCGCCTCGAGGGCGGGACGCTCGGCCGCGGTGTAGAACTTCTTCGCGAACGGCGCGGGCGCGACGCCGGCCTCGTTCCAGTGGGCGCCGAAGGCGGGCGGGGCGTCCTTGTAGTCGACCGGGGTGTTGACCGGCACGTGGTTCTGGTTGCCGTCGGCCTTCTTGGTGGTGATGTCCTGGCAGGCCGAGGCGGGGGCGCCGATGTCCGCGAGCGCCTTGCTGCTGTACTTCCGGGCGTCGAGCTTGTCCTTGACGATCGGGACGATCGCGGCCGCGAGGATGCCGACCGCGATCACGACGCAGACGCCGACGATCGCATAGTTGCGCCGGCGGTCGACGCTCTTCTGCTTCTTGCGCATCTGCTCGATGACCGCCTGGCGGTCGGTCTTGGCGGACTTGGTGGTCTTGGCCACGGCTGCATTCCCTCTGGCTGTACAACGACGGGGTCGGACGACGACCCCGAAGTCTACGGGCGCACTGGTCGCAACCGGACATCGCTCGGCGAATCCGTGGCGACGTCCTCCCAGCCGTGGGCGAAGGCCAGGGCCTGCAGCGGCCGGACCAGGCCCCGCGGGACGGTGACCACGAGGCTGCCGCCGTCCCGGGCCGAGCGCGAGGCGACCAGGCCGAGGACGTCGCGGACGGCCGCCGCCAGCTCGGCCTCCTCGGCCGGCGCGCCGAAGGGCGCGCGGTCCGCGGGATCGCCCCGCAGGGCGCGGACGACCGCCTCGCGGGCGCCGTACCCGAAGAGGTCGCCGCCCTCGCTGCGGACCAGCGCCGCGGCGCCCGGACCGTCCTGGCCGGGCGGCAGCACCAGGTCGGCGCGGCCACGGACGACGGCGAACGGCCGGCCGGCGAGCTTGCCCTGCGCCAGGTCGGCCGCGCCGGCGATCTCGTCCGCGACCGCCGGCAGGGTGACCGCCAGCTCGTTGCCGTGCGCGTCGGTGCGGCCGGCGTACTCCTGCGCGACGACCAGGCCCGCGGCGCCGATCGCGATGTCGGTCTGGCCCTCCCGCCAGGCCCGGCCCGCCGTGTCGGTGACGACCACGGCGACGTTGCGGCCGGTGCGCGCGCGGACGCCGGCGCGGATCCCGCGCGCGGAGGCGTCGGGATCGAGCGGCAGCAGGGCGACCGAGCCGGCGGGGACGTTCGAGTTGTCGATGCCCGCGGCGGCCATGGTCAGGCCGAGCCGGTTGCGGACGATCGTGGTGCCTCCGCGGCGCGCCACCACGCGCACGGTCTCGCCCGGCAGCGCCTCGTCCCGGGTGCCGCCGACGACGCGACCCTCGGCCTTGCTGACGACCTTGCTGGTGACGACGAGGACGTCACCGTCGACCAGCTCGACGAGCGGCAGCACCAGGTCGACCAGGTCGGCGCCCGGCCGCACCTCGGGGACGCCCTCGGGCGCGAGGACCTCGATCCGGTTCACCGGGTGACCAGCTCGACGGCCGCCGCGGCCATCGCCGCGGTCGCGTCCACGTCGGTCATCATCAGCGGTACGGCGCGGCAGGGCAGCCCGGCGGCGACCACGCGGTCGACCTGGTCGACGTCGACCTCGTCGACCAGCCAGCCGTCGAGGACGCCGCCGCTCGACCGGCTCCCGTAGTGGAGACCGACGCCGGCGGCGCTGACCTCGACGTCGATCGCGTTCAGCATCTGCTCGGCCATGCCGCGCACGTGCGTGCCGCCGACGATGGGGGAGAGGCCGACGACCGGGGCCCTGGTCGCCGCCAGCGCCTCCCGGACCCGCGGCACCCCGAGGATGGTGCCGACCGACACGACCGGGTTCGACGGCGGCAGCACGACCAGGTCCGCGTCGGTGATGGCGTCGATGACCCCGGGCGCGGGGGCGGCGTCGTCGAGCCCGACGAACACGACGGCCTCGGCGGGGACCGCGGCCCGGAGGCGGACCCAGTACTCCTGGAAGTGCACGACGCGGCGACCGCTCGGCGTGGCGGGGTCCGCGACCGCGACGTGGGTCTCCACGCGGTCGTCGGTCATCGGCAGCAGCCGGACGCCGGGGCGCCACCGGGCGCAGAGGGCCTCGGTCACCTCGGACAGCCGGTAGCCGGCGTCGAGCATCTGCGTGCGCACCAGGTGGGTGGCGATGTCCCGGTCGCCCAGCCCGAACCAGGTCGGCTCCACGCCGTAGGCCGCGAGCTCCTCCTTGACGCTCCACGTCTCGTCGCGCCGGCCCCACCCGCGCTCGAGGTCGATCCCGTCGCCGAGCGTGTACATCACGGTGTCCAGGTCCGGGCAGACCTTGAGGCCGTGGATCCACAGGTCGTCGGCCGTGTTGGCGACGACGGTGACCGTCGCGTCGGGAGCGACGCCGGGCAGCAGGCCTCGCTCGATGCCGTGGAGGAGGCCCTGGAGGAACCGCGCTCCGCCCATCCCACCGGAGAGCACCGTGAGGTTCTGCATGCGGATACCTTGCCGCACGCGATTCCGCAGCGTTTTGCCGGTCTTCCGCCCTAGCACATGCGGGGTTGACTTTCGGGGTACGACAGGCATGTAATTCCCACAGTGTCGTTCACGATTCCCACGCGGTGATCCGGGCCCGTCATTCGGGGCCGCGCGGGGACCGGGGATGTGGGAGCAGTACCGGGTCGAAAGGGCAAAGCCGTGAGAGAACTATTTCTCCTCGACGGGGACGCCGAGGATGCAGGTTGGCAGGACCGTGCGCTGTGCGCACAGACCGACCCCGAGGCGTTCTTCCCCGAAAAGGGAGGGTCGACGCGGGAGGCCAAGAAGGTCTGCCTGACGTGCGAGGTGCGTGACGAGTGCCTCGAGTCCGCGCTGATGAACGACGAGCGCTTCGGCATCTGGGGTGGTCTCTCCGAGAGGGAGCGCCGCAAGCTGAAGAAGCGCGCCGTCTGACGGTCCTCGGACACGTCATCACGGTGGGGGTGCCCCGGGGGAGGGGCACCCCGCCGAGACCTCCCCACGACGTCCCCCCGCGACTCCCTCAGTCTCCGCTCAGGCCCCGGCGGTTAGGGTCTGGCCCGTGGTTTCCTCGGTCGCGGCGCTCCTCGTCTCCCATGACGGCGCCCGCTGGCTCCCGGCGGTCATCGAGGGCCTGACCTCCCAGTCCACGCCGGTCGACACGGTCGTCGCGATCGACACCGGCAGCCTGGACGACAGCGCCCAGCTCCTCGAGCGCGCGTTCGGCGACGTGGTCCGCACGCCGGTCTCCACCTCCTTCCCGGCGGCCGTCGCCCTCGGGCTCGAGCGGCTGCGCGAGCAGGGCGCCACCAGCGAATGGCTGTGGATCCTGCACGACGACGCGAACCCGGACCCCGGGGCGCTCGCGGCCCTGCTGGCCGCGGCCGCCGACGATCCCGCCGCCGACGTCCTCGGCCCGAAGCTGCGGGAGTGGCCGTCCCTGAAGCGCCTCCTCGAGCTCGGCGTCACGATCTCCGGCACCGGCCGGCGCGAGACGGGCCTGGAACGCGGCGAGTACGACCAGGGCCAGCACGACGAGGTGCGCGAGGTGCTCGCGGTCAACACCGCCGGCATGCTGGTGCGCCGCTCGGTGCTCGAGGAGCTCGGTGGGTTCGACGCCCAGCTGCCCATGTTCGGCAACGACATCGACTTCGGGTGGCGGGCCGCGGCCGCGGGACACCGGACGCTCGTCGTGCCGCAGGCCGTCGTGTTCCACGCCGAGGCCGCCCACCGGGGGGTGCGCCGCACCCCGCTGACCGGGCGGCACACGCACTACCAGGAACGGCGCGCCGCCCTGTTCACGCTGCTGGCCAACGCGAGCCGGCGGCGGCTGCCGTGGCTCGTGGTGCGGCTGTTCTTCGGCACGCTGCTGCGGATGCTCGGCTTCCTCGTCGTCCGCTCGGTCGGCGAGGCGCTGGACGACCTGGCGGCGCTGCTCAACATCTACGCGCACCCCGGGGAGATCCGGGCCGCGCGCCGGTCGCGCGCCCGGACGGCCGACGAGCACGTCCGGTCGCTGCTGGCCCCGTGGTGGCTGCCGTACCGGCACGGGCTGGACTTCCTCGGCGATCTCCTGACCGCGGCGACCAACCAGGCGCAGGACGTGGCCGAGCGGCGCCGGATCGCCGCGGCCGAGCACGCCCCGGCGAGCGCGGTCGTCCGGCCCCGCTCGGAGGAGGACGAGCTGCTCGAGGACTCCGGCTGGGTGGTCCGGTTCCTCACGAACCCCATCGCGCTCCTGATCACGCTGTTCGTCGTGGCGGCTCTGGTCGGTGCGCGCGGCGTCCTGGACTCCGTCGCCGGCGGTGGGCTCTCGCCGGCGCCCGTCGCCGTCTCCGACTGGTGGCACCTGTACGGCGAGACCTGGCACCCGCTCGGCACCGGTACGGCGGTGCCCGCGCCGGCGTACCTGCTGCCGCTGGCGCTGCTCGCCACCGTGCTGGGCGGCAGCCCCGGTGCGGCGATCTCCACCGTGCTGCTGTTCGCCGTCCCCTTCGGCCTGTGGGGTGCCTGGCGGTTCCTCCGGGTGGTCGGCCGCCTCGCGACGCCCACCGGTGCGCCGCGCTGGGTGCTGCTCTGGGGCGCGACGACGTGGGCGCTGGTGCCGGTCGCCTGCGGCGCCTGGGGCGACGGTCGCCTGGGCGTCGTCGTGGTGGCCGCGCTGCTGCCGTGGCTCGCGCACGCCGCCCTCGGCTTCGCCGACCCGGACGCCGACCGGCGGTGGCGCGCGGCCTGGCGGGCCGGGCTGCTGCTGGCCCTGGCCTCGGCGTTCGCGCCCGTGCTGTTCCTCTTCGCCCTGCTGCTCGGCCTGGTCGTGGTCGCGGCGGCGTTCCTCATCGTCCGCGGCGCGGGCCGGGACCGGTCGGTGTGGGGACCGCCCGCCGTCGCCGTGGGGCTGGTGCCGGTACTGCTCGCGCCGTGGTGGATCCCGGCGATCCAGCGGCACGCGGCCGAGGGTCTGCTGCTGGACATCGGGCGCCTCCCGGGGCCGGTCGTCGACGGTCTCGACCTGGCCAGCGGCCGGCTCGGCGATCTCGGTGCGCCGTGGTGGCTGGGTGCCGTGCTCGCCGTGCTGGCCCTGCTCGCGCTGCTGCCGCGGGCGACCCGGATCCCGGCGCTGGTCTGCTGGATCGTCGCGCTGGTCGCGGCGCTCCTCGGTGCGGTGCTGGCCCTGTTCTCGTTCGACCTCGCCGCCGCGAGCGTCCCGACCGGGCTCGGCGCCCTGGTCGTCGTCCTGCAGGGGGCGCTCCTCGTGGCCGCCGTGCTCGGCGCGGCCGGCGCGGCCCGGGAGCTGGCGTCGTGGCGGCGGGCGGTCGCGGCGGTCGTCGCCGTGGTCGCGGCCGCGGTGCCGCTCGCGGCGCTGGGCTGGTGGCTGGTCGGCTCCCACGACGCGATCGACGACGGCATCGACACCGACATCCCCGTGTACATGGTCCAGAGCTCGGAGCAGGGCCCGGAGCACGGCATCCTCGTGGTCCGCGGCAGCGTCGACGACGGCCTGACCTACACGGTCCGCCGCGGCGACGGGATGACGGTCGGTGAGGACGAGGTCCTCGCCCTCAGCGCCGAGGACCGCGACTTCTCCACCACGGTGCGCGAGCTGGTCTCGCGACCGACTCCCGCCGTGGTCGACGACCTCGGCGGCAACGGCATCGAGTACGTCGTCCTGCCGTCGCCCGCCGACGGCGACGTCGCCGCCACGCTGGACGCGGCGGCCGGTCTCGTCCAGGCCAGTGCCGCGGACCGGTCGACCCGCGCCTGGCAGGTGGACCGTCCGCTCGACGCGTCCGGTCTCGACGGCCCGACCTCGTGGCTCCGCGTCGTGCTGATCGTGGTCCAGGGCATCGCGATCCTGGTCGTCGTCGTCCTCTGCCTGCCGACCACGAACCGGAGGCGCACCGCATGAGCCACAGCGCACCCGGCGGCCGCCGGGCCACCTCGCGGCTGAACGTCACGACGATCCTCGCTCTCGTGCTGCCCGTGGCCTGCGCGGTCGCCCTGCTGCTCGTCCGGCCGGCGGACGGGCCGGCCGCGACGGCGGCGCCGACGCTGACCGCGCTGACCCGGTCCACGGTGGTGTGCCCGTCCGGGACGGGCGGAGCCCGGGTGGTGGGCGTGACCAGCGCGGCCGACCGCGTCGACGGATCGGTCCGAGTCGGGCTCGGCAAGGACCGGAAGGAGGTCCGGATCGCGTCGGGCGAGACGACCTCGGTCGACGCCGGCCCGGACCCGGTCGCCGTGTACGGCGAGGACGAGACCGCGCCCGGACTGGTCGCAACGCGGTTCGGCGCCGACGGCAAGGCCGCGGCCGCGTCCTGCCTGCCGCCGGCGCCGCACGCGTGGTTCACCGGGGTCGGCGCGGGCGCCGGCCACACCTCGGTCCTCGAGCTGACCAACCCCGACTCCGGCACCGCGGTCGCCGACGTGGTCGTCTACGGGCGCCGCGGCGTCGTCGACGCCCCGCGCCTGCGCGGCATCTCGGTCACCGGCGGCAGCAGCGTGCAGCTCGACCTCTCCTCGATCGTGCCGCGCCGCGACGAGCTGTCGCTGGAGGTCGTGTCGGCACGCGGCCGGATCGGTGCCACGGTGCTCGACCGCTACGACCCGCTCGGGCGTGGCGCACCGACGTCCGACTGGCTCCCGGCGCAGTCCGAGCCCGCGACCACGAACCTGCTGATGGGCCTGCCGTCCGGCGCGGACGCCCGCCGGGTGCTCGCGGTCGCCAACAGTGGTCCCGACGAGGTGCGCGCGACGGTCCAGGTCGTCTCGGAGCAGTCGGTGTTCACGCCGAAGGGCGTGCCCGACCTGCGCGTGCCGCCGCAGAGCACCGCGAAGCTCAACCTCAGCGGCCCGCTGGCGAAGATCGTCGCGAAGGGCGGTGTCACCGGGCTGCTGGTCACCGCGAACCAGCCGGTCACCGCGTCGCTGCGGTCGTACGCCGGCGGCGACCTCGCGCGCACCGTGCCCGGGCCGGCGCTCGACGGTGCCGCCACCGTGCTGCTGCCGCCGGGCGCGAAGGGCGCCGACCGCACCCTCCTGCTGGCCGGAGCGGCCGGAGCCGGCACCGTCGCGGTCGTCGCGCGGACCGCGGCCGGCGAGGAGCTGGCCAGCGAGAAGGTGGACGTCAGCGCGGACCGCGGCTTCACCGTCGACCTGCCCGCGAGGACGGAGCTGGTGACCGTGACGCCCACCGGCACGACCGTCCAGGGCGCCGTGCTGCTCGCCGACGAGGGCGCGACGATCCTGCCGCTGACGATGCCGGCGATGAACGGCCTGGTGCCGTCGGTGCGACCGGGCCTTCCCTAGGGCCTGGTCCGCCCGCTGACCGGGCCGCGGGTGAGCAGGTTGCCGACCTCGCGCGGGACCGTGCGCCGCCGGAGGACCGCCGTGTCTCCCGAGTCCGCGTGGACGAGCCCGTCGACGACCTCCTCGAGCACCTGGCGCGCCGTGCGCCGGGGCGCCCACTCCAGCTCTCGCGTCGCCCGGGAGACGTCCAGCGGCGGGGCGTTGCGGGCGAGGTCCACCCAGCCGGGGTCGACCTGTTGGAGTCGCAGCCGCCAGGAGGCCGCGGCCGCCGCACGCACCACGGGGAACGGGAGGGACACCCGTCGGGCGCCGAGCACCTCGGCGATCTCGTCCGCGTCCAGCGACCCGGCGGCGAGGTTGAACGCGCCCGCCGCGCGGCGGTCGACGGCGCGGGCGATCGCGTCCGCGACGTCCGCCGCGTGCACCATCGGGACCTGGACGACGTCCGGGAGCGGCAGCACCGGGGCCCAGCGCACCGCCCGTCCCGGCACGAGCAGCGGGACGCCGTACCGCAGCAGGCCGCTGGCCGCGCGGCGCTGGCCGATGATCCCGGGGCGCATCCGGGTGATCGTCAGCCGGTCCTCGAAGCGGTCCAGGATCCGCTCGGCCGCGACCTTGTGCCGGCTGTACGGCGACGACGGGACGCCCTCGGTCGGGTGGTCCTCGGTCACCGGCTGCCGGTCCGCGCGCGGGGAGTAGGCGCCCACCGACGACTGGTGCACGAGGTGCGGTACGCCGGCGCGCAGCGCCGCCCCCACCACCCGGCGGGTCCCGCCCACGCCGAGGGCGGCGAGGTAGCCGATCCGGTGCGACGGCTGGAACCCCCACGCGAGGTGGACCACGGCGTCGGCGCCCTGCACCGCCCGTTCCAGCTCCGGCAGCTGCGCGGGTTCGCTGAGGTCGACGCGGCGCCACTCGAGGCGGTCGTCCTCCGGCGGCCGCCGGACGATCCCCACCAGCTCGTGCCCGTCCTCGAGCAGCCGGTCGACCACCGCCGACCCGACGTTGCCGCTTGCTCCCGTGATCGCGATCCGCATGGGTGTCCCGGTGCCCGGGGCTCGCCCGCCGCATGCCGACATCTGGCGACACGTCGCGACGCGTCGCTTTCGGGTCGTGTGCCTCACGCCGCGCTATAGCGCGTTCTCAGGCACACGACCCGAAACCCGCGGCCAGGGAGCCGGGAAGCAGCCGCAACCACCCACCCACCGTCCCCGTTCGCTGCCATGTCGGTCGCAACCCCCAGCAACCCGCAGCCCACCGGCAGTCACGCGGCTTCCGGGGTCTCGACGAGCTCGACCAACGGCGCGGGAGCCGGGCCCGACCAGCCTTAGTCCGAGTCGTACCTCGGGTCCACCTGCTCGGCGTCGATGCCCAGCAGCTCGGCGACCTGCTCGACGACCACGGTGAGCACCATCGCCTCGAGGTCCTCGCGGGTCTCGCAGCGATGCTCGATCGGGCGTCGGAAGAGCACCAGTCGGGTCGGGGTCGTGCCGGACCCGCGCACCAGCGACGACAGCGGGACCGTGCCGGAGGACCAGTCGTCGGGGATCTGGGGGGTGTCCTCGACGGCGTACTCGACCAGGCCGAGCCGGTCCTGCCAGCGCGCGTCGATGTCGGTGACGATGCCGAGCGCGAGGTCGTCGAACCGCTCCCGGGCGGTGCGCAGCTCCGGCCGACCGGGGGTCCGGGGGAGGACGGCGGGCCCCCTCATGCCCCGGCCCCGCCGGTCTCGAGAACGCCGCTTCCCATCCACGCCGCGAGCCTAATCCGGACGGGCTCGAACGGGAGGTACCGTCTGCCGCGTGAGTCCTGCCCGCCGCTGTTCGCGCACCGCCTGCGGCCGCGTCGCGGTCTGCACGCTGACCTACGTCTACGCCGACCAGACGGCGGTCCTCGGGCCGCTCGCGACCTACGCCGAGCCGCACGCCTACGACCTCTGCGACGTGCACAGCGAACGGCTCAGCGCCCCGCGCGGCTGGGAGGTGCTGCGGCTGGCCGCGGACCCGGCCGCCCAGGGACCCTCCAGCGACGACCTGCTCGCGCTCGCCGACGCGGTCCGCGAGGCCGGCCGGCCGGCCCCGCCCCCGCGGGTGGCGCCCGCCGACGAGACCGGCCGGGAGACCACCCGCCGCGGCCACCTCCGGGTCCTCTCCACCGACTGACCGCACCCCACGGTCTCGACACGTCGCTCGCGGCTTCGTTCCTCAGCCGCGCGACTCGCTCGACCACCATCAGTGGGTCCACTCGCGCGTCCCCACTAGGCTCGCGGCCATGGCCGACACCCTCGACCCGGCGAACGTGCACGCGGTCTTCAAGGCGTACGACGTGCGCGGCCTCGTGCCCGACCAGGTCGACGAGGCGCTCGCGCGCGCCACCGGCACCGCGTTCGTCCGGGTGACGGGCGCCGCGACCGTCGTCGTCGGCCACGACATGCGCCCGAGCTCGCCGGGCATGGCGGGGGCGTTCGCGGAGGGGGCGAGCACCGCGGGCGCCGACGTCGTCATGATCGGCCTCGCGTCCACCGACCAGCTGTACTTCGCGTCCGGCCACTTCGGCCACCCGGGTGCGATGTTCACCGCGAGCCACAACCCGGCGCAGTACAACGGCATCAAGATGTGCCGCAGCCACGCGCAGCCGATCGGCATGGAGACCGGGCTCGCCGACATCCGCGACCTCGTGCTCGACCTCCCGAAGCCCACCGCGGTCCCCGGCGACATCTCCGAGCACGACGTCCTCGAGGCGTACGCCGCCCACCTGCTGGAGCTCGCGCCCGTCACGGGCCGCCGGCTGAGGGTCGTGGTCGACGCCGGCAACGGCATGGCCGGCCACACCGCGCCCGCGGTGTTCGAGCGGCTCGGCGACAGCGTCGAGCTGGTCCCGATGTACTTCGAGCTGGACGGCACGTTCCCGAACCACGAGGCGAACCCGATCGAGCCGGAGAACCTCCGCGACCTCCAGGCCCGCGTCGTCGCGGAGCGCGCCGACATCGGCCTGGCGTTCGACGGCGACGCCGACCGCTGCTTCCTCGTCGACGAGCGCGGCCGGCTGGTCTCACCCTCGACGCTCACCGCGCTCATCGCGACCCGCGAGCTCGCCAAGGAGCCCGGGGCGACCGTGATCCACAACCTGATCACCAGCCGCGCCGTGCCCGAGATCGTCACCGAGCTGGGCGGGACCCCGGTCCGCACCCGCGTCGGCCACTCCTACATCAAGGCGACGATGGCCGAGACCGGCGCGATCTTCGGCGGCGAGCACAGCGGCCACTTCTACTTCCGCGACTTCTGGCGCGCGGACTCCGGCATGCTCGCCGCGTTGCACGCCCTGGCCGCGCTCGCCGAGACCGACCGGCCGCTCTCCGCGCTGCTCGCCGAGTTCGAGCGCTACGTGCTCTCCGGCGAGATCAACAGCGAGGTCGCCGACCAGGCCGCGGTCATGGACGCCCTCGAGGCGTCGTACGCCGGCCGCGACGGCATCGCCACCGACTGGCTGGACGGCCTCACGGTCAGCCACGCCGACTGGAGCTTCAACGTCCGCCCGTCCAACACCGAGCCGCTGCTCCGCCTCAATGCCGAGGGCCGCGACGAGGAGACCATGGCCCGCGTCCGCGACGACGTGCTCGCCCAGATCAGGAGTGACCGATGAACCTCGACCCCGCGCTGCTGGAGATCATCGTCTGCCCGGCCTGCCGGTCCGACCTCGCGATCGAGGGGGAGGAGCTCGTGTGCACCGGGTGCGGGCTGGCCTACCCGGTCCGCGACGACATCCCCGTCCTGCTCGTCGACGAGGCCCGCAAGCCCGGCTGACCGGGGATCGCCATGGCCACCTGGTTCGACGAGTCCCGCCTCGACGACGACGCGGTGCTCCAGATCGGCGACGGGCCGCTGCGCCGGCTCGCCGAGACCGGCGCGCGGGTACGCCGTGACGCCGGCGACGCCCGCGAGGCCACCCTCGAGGCGGTACGCCGGGCCGAGGAGCTGGCCCGCCCGCGCGCGGTCGTCGCAGCCGGGCCGGACTCCCGGCTGCTCCGCGCCGTGCTCGAGCCCTGGTGCCCGGTGCCGTTCGTGGCGTGGCCCGGACCGGCCCTGCCCGGCTGGGCCGGCAGCCTGGACCTGGTCGTGGTGCTCGCGCCCGACGGCAGCGACACCGGCACCGCCTCGGCCGTCGCCGAGGCCGTGCGCCGCGGCTGCCAGGTCGTCGTCGCCTGCCCGCCGGGCTCGCTGGTCGCCGACCACGCCGCCGGGCGCTGGAGCACGATCCTGCCGACCACCACGCGCGACCCGCTGGCGACCGCGGTGATCGTGCTCGACTACCTGCACCGCGTGTCGCTCGGGCCCGAGGCCGACGCCGAGCAGGTCGCCGACGCCCTGGACCAGGTGGCGATCGAGTGCTCGCCGCACCGGGACCTCGCGGTGAACCCGGCCAAGATGACGGCGATCGCCCTCGCCGACGCCAACCCCCTGGTGTGGGGCGGCTCGGTGCTCGCCGCCCGCGCCGCGCGCCGGGTCGCGGAGTCGATCCGCCGCGCCAGCGGCCGCACGGCCCTGGCCGGCGACGCCGAGCACCTGCTGCCGGTCCTCGAGGCGACCCGCCCGCGCGACGTCTTCGACGACCCGTTCGCCGACCCCGGCGGCGACCTGCGCCCGATGCTGCTCGTGCTCGACGACGGTGCCCAGGACCCCGTCGTCCGCGAGCAGCGCGGCCGGCTCCAGGCGGCGGCCGCCGCCCGCGGCGTGCGCGTCGAGACGGTGACCACCGACGCCCCCAGCGAGGTGGCGAGATACGCGTCACTGCTGCTCAGCGGGACCTACGCCGCGGAGTACCTCCGGATCGGCCTGGTCGAGGACTGAACTCACCGGCGACCGGGTAGACCCGAAGGCGTGTCCGCCGCCCGAGACCCCTGGTTCGACAACGCCAAGATGGCGTTGGTGACCCTCGTCGTCGTCGGCCACTCCTGGGTGCTGCTCCCCGACAACGCGGTCACCGAGCACTTCTACGACTTCCTCTACGCCTGGCACGTGCCGGCGTTCGTGTTCGTCACCGGCTACCTGTCGCAGCGGTTCGCCTGGACCCGGCTGCGGATGTGGCAGCTGTTCCGCACGGTCGTCGTGCCGTACCTGCTGTTCGAGTCGGCGATCGCGCTGTTCCGGATCTACGTCGGCGGGGAGGAGCTCGCCGACCTGTTCCAGGACCCGCACTGGCCGATGTGGTACCTCTCGGCGCTCTTCTTCTGGCGGCTGCTCACGCCGCTCTTCAGGCCGATGCCCGCGGGGCTCGTGGTCGCCGTCGCGGTCAGCCTGATCGCCGGCATGTACGCCGGTGACACCCTCGACATCGCGCGCGTCCTCGGCCTGCTGCCGTTCTTCGTGATGGGGCTCAAGGCGACCCCGGAGCGGCTCGAGCTGCTGCGGAAGCGCCCCGCCCAGGTCGCCGCGGTCGCCGTGCTGGTCGGCATCTGGATCGCGACGACGTGGACCGACGGCTGGGCCAGCACCGAGTGGCTCTACTACCGGTCGCGGTACGACGAGATGGGGTACGCCGACGACCTCCACGCGCTGCTCACCCGGAGCCTGGTGCTCGCGGTCGGCTGCCTGGGCGCCTGGGCGTTCTTCGCGCTGGTGCCGCGGGTGCACGGCTGGTTCACCCGGATGGGCGCGTACACGCTGGTCGTGTACCTGTTCCACGGGTTCTTCGTGAAGGGCGCCGACTACGCCGGCTTCGACGACTGGGCCGACGGCCACGCCGTGCTGTCCTTCGGCATCACCACGGTCGCCGCGGTCGCGCTCGCACTGCTCCTCGCGTGGACCCCGCTCGCCGGGCGGCTCACCGAGCTGGTCGACCCGCTCGGCTACGCCGAGCGCCACGTCAAGCGCGCCGTGGACCTCGCCGCGGCCAAGGACCAGGTCCAGCCCGAGGTGCAGGCCGAGCTCGACCTGGCCACCGACCGGGAGTCCGCTTCCGCCCGATAGGGTCCGTCCCATGGCTGGTGGGCTCTTCGCGCTGCTCGACGACGTCGCGGCGCTGGCGCGGATGGCGGCCGCCTCGGTCGACGACGTGGGCGCGGCGGCGGGTCGCGCCGCCACCAAGGCGGCCGGTGTCGTCGTCGACGACACCGCGGTGACGCCGCAGTACGTCCATGGCGTCACCGCCGACCGCGAGCTGCCGATGATCCGCAAGATCACCGTCGGCTCGCTGCGCAACAAGCTGCTGATCATCCTCCCGGTGGCGCTGCTGCTCAGCCAGTTCCTGCCGGGCCTGCTCACGCCGATCCTGATGGTCGGCGGCTCCTACCTGTGCTTCGAGGGCGCTGAGAAGGTCTGGGGGCGGCTGCGCGGGCACGACCACCACGACCGGCCGGTCGCGGAGGACGGCGCCGACGCCGAGCGCGCCCTGGTGTCCGGCGCGATCCGCACCGACCTGATCCTCTCGGCGGAGATCATGGTGATCGCCCTCAACGAGGTCGCCGACGAGGCGTTCCTCAGCCGGCTCGTCATCCTGGTCGTGGTCGCCATCGCCATCACGGTCGCCGTGTACGGCGTGGTCGCGATCATCGTCAAGCTCGACGACATCGGCCTCGCCCTGACGCAGCGGACCTCGACGTTCGCCCGGACGGTCGGGCACGGCCTGGTCGTCGGCACCCCGCGGCTGCTCACGGTGATCTCGGTCGTCGGCGTGGCCGCGATGCTCTGGGTCGGCGGCCACATCGTGCTCAACGGCCTGCACGAGCTCGGCTGGGACCCGCTTTACGACCTGGTGCACCACGCCGAGGAGGCCGTGCACCACGGCGTCCAGGGCTGGCTGGTGAACACCGCGCTGTCGCTGCTGTTCGGGCTGCTGATCGGCCTGGTCCTGATCGCGCTCGTCGGCCTCGTCTCCAAGATGTTCCGCAGGAGTTCCGCGCACTGACGCCGACTCGGCGCTACTGCTGGCCGCTGAGGGGTCGAGTCGGCGCTACTGCTGGCCGCAGAGGGGTCGAGTCGGCGCTACTGCAGGCCGCCCGCCGGCATTGACGCCCACTCGGCGGTGGACGCGCTGGCATTGGCGCCGACTCGGCGGTGGACCCGTCTGCATTGGCGCCGACTCGGCGGTGGACCCGTCTGCATTGGCGCCGACTCGGCGGTGGACCCGCCTGTATTGGCGCCGACTCGGCGGTGGACCCGCCTGTATTGGCGCCGACTCGGCGGTGGACCCGCCTGCATTGGCGCCGACTCGGCGGTGGACCCGCCTGCATTGGCGCCGACTCGGCGGTGGACCCGTCTGCATTGGCGCCGACTCGGCGGTGGAGCGGCGACGATTCTGCGGATGGTCAGGCACCGTTCTACGCTCGGTGCCAGGCAGCTTCCGCCCCCTGGACCAGGAGCACGACATGGACTTCAAGGTCGCCGACCTCACCCTGGCCGACTTCGGCCGCACCGAGATCCAGCTCGCCGAGCACGAGATGCCCGGCCTGATGGCGATGCGGGAGCGCTACGGCGCCGAGAAGCCGCTCGCCGGGGCCCGGATCGCCGGCTCGCTGCACATGACGATCCAGACCGCCGTGCTCATCGAGACACTGGTCGAGCTGGGCGCCGAGGTCCGCTGGGCCTCCTGCAACATCTTCTCCACCCAGGACCACGCCGCCGCGGCCGTCGCCGTCGGCCCGAACGGCACCGTCGAGGACCCGCAGGGCGTCCCGGTGTTCGCGTGGAAGGGCGAGACCCTGGAGGAGTACTGGTGGTGCACCCGCCAGATCCTCGACTGGGGCGACGACCAGCCCAACATGATCCTCGACGACGGTGGCGACGCGACCCTGCTCGTCCACCTCGGCGTCCAGGCCGAGAAGACCGGCCAGGCGCCCGACCCGGCCAGCGCGACGAGCCACGAGCAGAAGGTCGTCTTCGACGTGCTCAACGAGCAGCTCGCCGCCAACGCGTCGTACTGGACCCCGAAGGCCAACGCCATCAAGGGGGTCACCGAGGAGACGACGACCGGCGTCCACCGGCTCTACGAGATGATGCGGGAGGGCTCGCTGCTCTTCCCGGCCATCAACGTCAACGACTCGGTCACCAAGTCGAAGTTCGACAACAAGTACGGCTGCCGGCACTCGCTCGTCGACGGCATCAACCGCGCCACCGACGTCCTCATCGGCGGCAAGGTCGCGGTCGTCTGCGGCTACGGCGACGTCGGCAAGGGCTGCGCGGAGTCGCTGCGCGGCCAGGGCGCCCGCGTCATCGTCACCGAGATCGACCCGATCTGCGCGCTGCAGGCCGCGATGGACGGCTACCAGGTCTCCACGCTGGACGACGTGCTCGACGTCGCCGACATCATCATCACCGCCACCGGCAACCGCGACGTCGTCACGGTCGAGCAGATGGCGAAGATGAAGCACCAGGCGATCGTGGGCAACATCGGCCACTTCGACAACGAGATCGACATGGCCGGCCTGGAGGGCTACCCGGGCATCGAGCGGAAGAACGTCAAGCCGCAGGTGGACAAGTGGACCTTCCCCGACGGCAAGGCGATCATCGTGCTGTCCGAGGGCCGGCTGATGAACCTGGGCAACGCCACCGGGCACCCGTCGTTCGTGATGTCGAACTCCTTCACCAACCAGGTCCTCGCGCAGGTGGAGCTCTTCACCAAGCCCGAGGAGTACCCGGTCGGCGTGTACGTGCTCCCCAAGCACCTCGACGAGGAGGTCGCCCGGCTGCACCTCGGCGCGCTCGGCGTGAAGCTGACGACGCTCACCGACTCGCAGGCGTCGTACCTCGGCATCGACCCGGCGGGCCCGTACAAGCCGGACCAGTACCGCTACTGAGGTCGACGCGCACCCGGCGCCGGCTTTCGGCTCACCGGGTCTCGAGACGCCGGTCGCGACCTCCTTCGTCGGTCGCGCGGCTCCTCGACCCTGCGCGTGTCTCCACGCCTTCGCAGGCTCAGGCGTGGCGCGCTAAGGCACTATGGACGACATGAGCGAGTCCGTCGGCGCCCCGTCCGGCCCTCCCGCCGATCCGGAGACCAAGGGCCGGATCCTGGTCGTCGACGACGACGCCTCCCTGGCGGAGATGCTCACGATCGTGCTGCGCCAGGAGGGCTTCGAGAGCCGGATGGTGACGCGCGGCGACAACGCGATCGAGGAGTTCCGCGACTACCGCCCGGACCTGGTCCTGCTCGACCTGATGCTGCCCGGCAAGGACGGCATCGACGTCTGCAAGGAGATCCGGGCGGAGTCCGGCGTGCCGATCGTGATGCTGACCGCCAAGGGCGACACCGTCGACGTGGTGGTCGGCCTGGAGTCGGGTGCCGACGACTACGTCGTCAAGCCGTTCAAGCCCAAGGAGCTGGTGGCGCGGATCCGTGCCCGGATCCGCCGGTTCGACGCCCCGACGCCCGAGACGCTCACGATCGGCGACCTCTCCATCGACGTCGCCGGGCACGCCGTGGCCCGCAACGGCTCGCCGATCAGCCTGACGCCGCTGGAGTTCGACCTGCTGGTGTGCCTGGCCCGCAAGCCCTGGCAGGTGTTCACCCGCGAGGTGCTGCTGGAGCAGGTGTGGGGCTACCGGCACGCCGCCGACACCCGGCTGGTCAACGTGCACGTGCAGCGCCTGCGCTCGAAGGTCGAGCACGACCCGGAGAGCCCCGAGATCGTGGTGACGGTCCGCGGCGTGGGGTACAAGGCCGGAACGTCGTAGGCCGGGCCTCGCCATGCTGCACGTGCGCTCCCCGGTCGGCTCCCATCGGCTCCCGGAGTCCCTCCGGCGGGGGCTGACCTTCTGGCGCCGGTCGATCCAGGCGCGCGTGGTGGCCAGCACCCTCGTCCTCGCCGCCGCCGTGATCAGCGTGGTCGGGTGGTTCCTGCTCCAGCAGACCCGGGAGGGGCTCCTGGACCACCGCGTCGAGGCGGTCGTCGCGGAGGCGAAGGACGAGACCACCGGCGCCCGCGAGCTCCTCGAGGCGTCCCGGCAGACCGGGAACGACGCGGTCCAGCAGCAGCAGGACCTGGCCGGCGTCCTCATCCCGCGCGGCCTGACCCGCGGCTTCTCGGTCGTGCTGGTCGGCCCGGCCGCGCCCGGCACCCGGATCGCCGACGGCGGCCTGAACAAGACCTCCGGCCTCGACACCTCCAGCGTCCCGCTCACGCTCGAGGAGCACTTCGACGACGAGTCGAGCACCGCCTGGACCTACACCACGATCCGGAGCTCCCACGAGGGCGTCACCACCGAGACCCCCGGGATCGTCGTCGGGTCGCAGGTCCGGCTGCCGGCCGACTCCGAGACGTACACGCTCTACTACCTCTTCCCGCTCGACGAGCAGGAGGAGACGCTGGCGCTGGTCACCCGGGCGTCGCTCGCCGCGGCCACGCTGCTGCTGGTCCTGGTCGCCGGGATGACCTGGCTGGTGACCCGCCAGGTCGTCACCCCGATCCGGATGGCCCGCCAGGTCGCCGAGCGGCTGGCGGCCGGCCAGCTCCAGGAGCGCCTCAAGGTCTCCGGCGAGGACGACCTCGCGCGCCTGGCCACGTCGTTCAACCAGATGGCCAGCAACCTGCAGCGCCAGATCCGCCAGCTCGAGGAGCTGAGCCGGGTGCAGCGCCGCTTCGTCTCCGACGTCTCCCACGAGCTCCGCACGCCGCTCACCACGGTCCGGATGGCCAGCGACGTGCTGCACGACGCGCGCGACGGGTTCGACCCCGCGACGGCCCGCGCGGCCGAGCTGCTGCAGACCGAGCTCGACCGGTTCGAGACGCTGCTCGCCGACCTGCTCGAGATCAGCCGCTTCGACGCCGGGGCGGCCGTGCTCGAGCTCGACGACGTGAACCTCGTCGACGTGGCGCGCCGCATCGTCGACGCGACCCGGCCGCTGGCCCAGCAGCGCGGCGTCCAGGTGGTCGTCGACGCCCCGGACCAGCCCTGCCTGGCCCAGGCCGACGTGCGTCGGGTCGAGCGGATCGTCCGCAACCTGGTGACGAACGCGATCGACCACGCCGCCGCCGACGGCCCCGACGGCATCGTCGTCCGCGTCGCCGGCGACGACCACGCGGCGGCGGTCGCCGTTCGCGACTACGGCGTCGGCCTCGCGCCGGGCGAGGCGTCGATGGTGTTCAACCGCTTCTGGCGGGCCGACCCGGCGCGGGCCCGCACCAGCGGCGGCACCGGCCTGGGACTCTCGATCGCCCTCGAGGACACGCACCTGCACGGCGGCTGGCTGCAAGCGTGGGGCCGCCCGGGGGAGGGCGCGCAGTTTCGGCTCACGCTGCCGCGCCGCGCCGGAGGCGTGCTGCGGCACAGCCCGCTGCCCCTGGTGCCGACCGACGTCTCGGAGCCGGTCTCGTGAGGCGCGCCGCCTCCCTGCTGGTCGTCCCGCTGCTGGCCGGGTTGCTGGCCGGGTTGCTGGCCGGCTGCGCGGGCATGCCCACCGACGGTCCCGTCGTGACGACCCGTGACCGGGGCAACTCGACCTCCCAGCAGGGTCCGTTCGACATCGAGCCGCTGCCGCCGCAGCCCGGCCAGTCCCGCACCGAGGTGGTCCGCGGATTCATCAACGCGATGCAGGCCTGGCCCTCGGACCTCGCCACCGCGAAGCAGTTCCTGACGACCGACGCGGCCGCGGCGTGGAACCCGCAGCAGGAGATGATCACCTACGACTCGCCCCCGACGCCCCGCGAGGTCGGCACCGACGTCGCGGTCACGTTGTCGGCAGCCAATCGCCTCGACGCGCGGGGCGCCTGGCAGGGCGCGGTGCCCCGCGGCCAGCGCACCCTGGAGCTGCCGATGACGCAGCTCGAGGACGGCGAGTGGCGGATCACCGCGGCGCCGGACGCGCTGGTCGTCCCACAGGAGTGGTTCAGCAGCCGGTACCGCCAGGTGTCGGTCTACTTCTTCGACCCGACCGCCTCGATCCTGGAGCCGGAGCCGGTGTTCGTCCCGGTGGGGGAGCAGCTCGCGACGACGTTGACCGAGGCGCTCCTCCAGGGCCCGGGGGCCGGCCTCCAGCGGGTCGCCCAGACCTTCATCCCGACCGGGCTCGACGTCGCGGTCGGGGTCGCCGTGTCCAACGACGGCGTCGCCGACGTGCTGCTCACCGGCGACCCGGGCCAGCTCTCGGCCGACACCATCGAGCTGATGATGGCCCAGTTCGCCTGGACCCTCCGGCAGGAGTCGAAGGTGCAGAGCGTCCGGGTCACGATCGGCGGCCAGCCCGTGCCACTGCCCGGCGGGGTGAGCTCCTACCGCGTGGACGGCGGCGCCGAGTACGACCCGGCCGGCTTCCAGTCGAGCCCGCTGCTCTACGGGATCAGCGACGGCCGGCTGGTGTCGGGCACGGCGGCCGCGCTCGGCCGCGTGGACGGCCCGTTCGGCGACCGGTCCTACGACCTCCGCTCGGCGGGCGTCGACCTCGCTGCGGACCGCGCGGCCGGCGTGACCGCCGACGGCACGACGGTGCTCGCGGCGCCGCTCGCCGACGCCGGGCCCGGCCAGGTGCGCACCGTCGCGACCGGGACCGACTTCCTGCGGCCCGCGTGGGACTTCTCCGACCGGATGTGGCTGGTCGACCGCAACGGCGACGCGGCGCGGGTCTTCCAGGTGGATCCGCACGGCGGCCGGGCGGCGCCGGTGCGCGTGCCCGGCCTGACCGGGGAGCGGGTCCGGATGTTCCTCGTCTCCCGCGACAGCACCCGGCTGGTCGCCGTGGTCCGGCGGGGCGGCGAGGACCTGCTGGTGGTGAGCCGGATCGAGCACAACGCCTCGGGCGACGTCGTCGGGGCGCTGCCGGCCCAGCGGATCGCCGTCGGCGACGCGGACCTGCCGATCCGCGCCGTCTCCTGGCGCACGCCCGCCAGCCTCGCCGTCCTGAACCCGCTGACACCGACGTTCGCCCAGGTCGCGCCGGCCTCGGTGGACGGCGCCCCGATCAACCCCGGCTTCCCGGCGACGGTCGACGGCCGGGTGCTCGCGCTGGCGGGATCGCCGGTGCCCGACGAGTCCATCTACGGCGTCACCCGCCGGGGCCTGATCGACGTGGGCGCCACCGACCACCCCACGGTCCCGTTCCAACAGCCCACCACGGCCGTCGTCTACGCCGGCTGATCCACAGCCCGCCGCCGCCCGGTTGAGCCGGAGGCGTCGCGGTGCTGCCATCGCTGCGTGCTCCTCGACGCCGCGCTCGACCTGCTGCTCGGCGGGTGCTGCGTCGGCTGCGAGCGACCCGGGCGGGCGCTGTGTGCCGCCTGCTCCGCCCAGCTGCCGCCCGTGGGCCGGCCGGCCTGGCCGACCCCGGCGCCGCCCGGCCTCGTGCCGCCCTGGGCGGCGGACGAGTACGCCGGCACCGTCCGGGCGATGGTGCTCGCCCACAAGGAGCGCGCGGTGCTCTCGCTGGGCGGGCCGCTGGCCCGGCTGCTCGCGTCGGCGGTGGTCGCGGCGGAGGTGCCCGGCCCGCTGGTGCTGGTGCCCGTGCCGTCGCGGCCGTCGACCGTGCGCGCCCGGGGGCACGACCCGACCCGCGCGATGACGGCCCGGGCCGCGCGGCTGGTCGGCGCGACCGCCGTACCCCTGCTGCGCACGCGGCCCGGGCTCGCCGACCAGGCGGGGCTGGACGCCGCCCAGCGGGCCGCGAACCTCGCGGGCTCCCTCCACTGCCCGTCGGCCGGCCTGCGGCGGCTCGCCCGGCGGCACCCCACCGCCCGGGTCGTCGTCTGCGACGACGTCCTCACCACCGGCGCCACGGCCCGGGAGGCCCAGCGGGCGCTCGAGTCCGTCGGCCTCCGGGTGGCCGCGGTGGCCGCGGTCGCCGTGACCCGGCGGAACTGGCCGAGGGCCGCCCTTTCGTCGTCACCGGGGACCGTCTAACGTCTGTGTATGGAGTCCGTCCGGGTCCGTGGTTGCGTCGTCGAAGCGCCCCGGCAAGCCCGGGCGCCACGTCGGCAAGCCGATGCCAGTCGCAGGCGAAACGGTCCACGTAAGGCGCGCTCCGGCGCGCCGATCACGGTGCGGCTTAGTGGTAAGTCCTGCCTCGTCCCGCCGTCACATGCGGCGGAGCGCGGGAGAAGGCCAGTAGTGGCAGAGAAGCTGCGGAAGCCTCAGCAGGCGGTTGTGGGGTCGAAGACCAGGTCGGCCGGACGGACTCCTCTGCGCGCCCTCGAGGGCGGCTGAACGCGAAACCAACTGTGCAACGGGAGGTTCACATGGAAGTTGTGGTCACCGGACGTCACTGCGAGCTCTCGGACAGGTTCCGCGAGCACGTGGAGGACAAGCTGACGAGGTTGGAGAAGCATGACCATCGCATCATCCGTGTGAACGTGGAGGTGGAGTGCGAGAAGAACCCGCGTCAGGCCGACCGAGCCGTCCGGCTCGAGCTGACCGCGCTTTCCAAGGGCCCGGTGATCCGCGCGGAGGCCTGCGCCGCCGACAAGATGGGTGCCCTCGACCTCGCGGTGGACAAGATGGCCGAGCAGATGCGCCGCGCCGCCGACCGGCGCCGCGTGCACCGCGGCCGCCGGACGCCCGTCTCGGTCGGCCAGGCCCTCGCCCCCACGGCCGACGAGGTCCTCGGTGACGTCGAGCCGGTGACCACCACCACCGAGCGCGAGGTCGGCCCGATCGACGTGACCGGCGACGGCCCGCTGGTCGTGCGCGAGAAGACCCACCCCGCGTCGCCGATGACGCTCGACCAGGCGCTGTACGAGATGGAGCTCGTCGGCCACGACTTCTACCTGTTCGTCGACAAGGAGAGCGAGCGCCCGTCGGTCGTCTACCGGCGCCGCGGCTACGACTACGGCGTGATCTCGCTGGACCTCGGCGGGAGCGACTGAGGTCGGTCCGGACCCGGTTCCGCAGGAGGGGTGGCCCGTTCGGGCCACCCCTCCTGCGCGTTTCACCACCCGCGTGGGAGCCGTAGGGCGCCTGATCGTGCCATGATTCCTCTCATGGCCGAGGAGACCGACGCTGAGCGGGAGCCCATCCGGGTGCTCGTGGTCGACGACCAGGAGCTGTTCCGGCGCGGTCTGACCATGCTGCTGGCGGTCGAGACCGGCATCGAGGTCGTCGGCGAGGCGGGCGACGGCGTGGAGGGCACCTCGCTGGCCGCCACCGCCGCCCCGGACGTCGTGCTCCTCGACATCCGGATGCCGAAGCGGTCCGGCATCGAGGCGTGCCTGGCGATCAAGGACGCCGTCCCGACCACGAAGATCATCATGCTCACCGTCTCCGACGAGGAGGCCGACCTCTACGAGGCGGTCAAGAGCGGCGCCTCCGGCTACCTGCTGAAGGACTCCTCGATCGAGGAGGTGGCCCAGGCGGTGCGCGTGGTCGCCGACGGGCAGTCGCTGATCAGCCCGTCGATGGCGGTCAAGCTGATCGACGAGTTCAAGCAGATGTCGCGGCCCGAGCGCGACCACGTCCCCGGCCTGCGGCTCACCGAGCGCGAGCTCGAGGTGCTGCGGCTCGTCGCCACGGGCATGAACAACCGCGAGATCGCCAAGGAGCTCTACATCTCCGAGAACACGGTCAAGAACCACGTGCGCAACATCCTCGAGAAGCTCCAGCTGCACTCGCGCATGGAAGCCGTGATGTATGCGGTGAAAGAGAAGTTGTTGGAGCTTCCGTAGTCGGCGGCGTCCTCTAGGGTCTCGCCCGTGCCCGAACGCCTCACGCTCGCCCAGGCCCGGCGCGTCGCGCTCGCCGCACAGGGGTTCCTGGACAAGCCGCACAGCACGCCCACGATGCGCACCCTCCAGCGCACCCTGGAGCGCACCGGGGTGCTGCAGGTCGACTCCGTCAACGTGCTCCAGCGCGCCCACTACATGCCGCTCTACTCGCGGATGGGCCCCTACGACGTCGAGCTGCTGCGCCGCGCCGCCGAGCGGCGGCCGCGCCGGCTGGTCGAGTACTGGGCGCACGTCCAGGCGCTGATGCCGGTCGAGCTGTGGCCGGTGATGCAGCACCGGATGGCGACGTACCGCGCCAAGCGCGGCAAGTGGGGGTTCGTGGCCGACGACCGCGAGCTCGAGCGCAACCTGCTCGCCGAGATCCGCGAGCGCGGCGCCTCGACCGCGCGGGACCTCGATGACGGCCTGCCGCGTGCGAAGGACAACTGGGGCTGGAACTGGTCCGAGACTCGCAAGACCCTCGACTACCTCTACCTGACCGGCGAGGTCGCGATCGCGGGCCGCAACGGCCGGTTCGAGATCCGCTACGACCTGCCCGAGCGGGTCCTCCCCGCCGACGTGCTCGACCGGCCGACACCGAGCCTCCCGGACGCGAACCGCGAGCTGGTACGCCGGGCGGCCCGCTCCCACGGCGTCGCCACCGTGCAGGACCTGCGCGACTACTACCGGATGCCGGTCGCCGACACCGCGACCGCCGTGGCCGAGCTGGTCGAGGCGGGCGAGCTGGTCCCGGTCACCGTGGCCGGGCGGCAGTGGTACCTCCACGCGGAGGCCCGGATCCCGCGCCGGGTCGGCGCCCGCGCGCTGCTCAGCCCGTTCGACCCGGTGGTGTGGGAGCGCGCCCGCACCGAGGCGCTGTTCGACTTCCGCTACCGGATCGAGATCTACGTGCCCGCCGACCAGCGGGTGCACGGCTACTACGTGCTGCCGTTCCTGCTGCGCGACCGGATCGTGGCCCGCGTCGACCTGAAGGCCGACCGCCAGTTCGACGCCGGCGCCGGCCGGCTCGTCGTCCGGGCGGCGTACGCCGAGCCCGGCGCCCCGGAGGACACCGCGGACGAGCTGGCGGCCGAGCTGCGGCGGCTCGCGGGCTGGCTCGGGCTCGCCTCGGTCACGATCGAGCCCCGTGGCGACCTGGCTCCGCGGTTAGGGCGGGCTTCTGCCGCTGGGTAGAGTGGCGCCGCCAACGATTTCAGGGAGTCCGACTCACGTGCCTGCCATTCTCGACAAGATCCTCCGCATCGGCGAAGGCAAGATCCTGCGCCAGCTCGAGGCCATCTCGCAGGCGGTCAACGCCATCGAGGACGACTTCGTCGCCATGAGCGACGCCGAGCTCCAGGGCATGACCGCCGAGTTCCGCGAGCGCCTGGCCAACGGCGAGACCCTCGACGACATCATGCCCGAGGCGTTCGCGACCGTCCGCGAGGCCGCCAAGCGGGTCATCGGCCAGCGGCACTTCGACGTCCAGGTGATGGGCGGCGCGGCGCTGCACCTCGGCAACATCGCCGAGATGAAGACCGGTGAGGGCAAGACCCTGGTGTCCACGCTGCCGGCGTACCTCAACGCCCTCGAGGGCAAGGGCGTCCACGTCGTCACCGTCAACGACTACCTGGCCAAGTTCCAGTCCGAGATGATGGGCCGCATCCACCACTTCCTCGGCCTGTCGGTCGGCGTGATCCTGCCGGACATGCGCCCCGACGAGCGCCGGGTGGCCTACGGCTGCGACATCACGTACGGCACCAACAACGAGCTCGGCTTCGACTACCTGCGCGACAACATGGCGGGCTCGATCGAGGAGTGCGTCCAGCGTGGGCACAACTACGCGATCGTGGACGAGGTCGACTCGATCCTCATCGACGAGGCGCGGACCCCGCTGATCATCAGCGGCCCGACGCAGGACGAGGTCAAGTGGTACGACGAGTTCGCGAAGATCGCCCGCAGCCTGGTCCGTGACGAGGACTACGAGGTCGACGAGAAGAAGCGCACGATCTCGATGCTCGAGCCCGGCATCACCAAGGTCGAGGACCACCTCGGGATCGACAACCTGTACGACTCGGTGAACACGCCGCTGATCTCGTTCATGCACAACTCCGTCAAGGCCAAGGAGCTGTTCCACAACGACAAGGAGTACGTCGTCATGGACGGCGAGGTGCTCATCGTCGACGAGCACACCGGCCGGATGCTGGCCGGGCGTCGCTACAACGACGGCCTGCACCAGGCGATCGAGGCCAAGGAGGGCGTGGAGGTCCGCGAGGAGTACCAGACCCTCGCGACGATCACGCTGCAGAACTACTTCCGCATGTACGACAAGCTGTCGGGCATGACCGGCACGGCCATGACCGAGGCCTCCGAGTTCGACAAGATCTACAGCCTCGGCGTCGTCCCGATCCCGACCAACAAGCCGATGGCCCGCATCGACCAGCCCGACCTCGTCTACCGGACCGAGGAGGCCAAGTACGACGCGGTGGTCCAGGACATCGCCGAGCGGCACGAGAAGGGTCAGCCGGTGCTGGTCGGCACCGTGTCGGTCGAGAAGTCCGAGCACCTGTCCACCAAGCTCCGGAAGCGCGGCATCCCGCACTCGGTGCTGAACGCGAAGGTGCACGCCGACGAGGCGAAGATCGTCGCGCTGGCCGGGCACAAGGGCGCGGTCACCGTCGCCACGAACATGGCCGGCCGAGGCACCGACATCATGCTCGGTGGCTCCGTGGAGTTCCTCGCCGACCTCGAGCTGCGCAAGAAGGGCCTCGAGCCCGCCGGCGAGACCCTGGCGGAGTACGAGGCCGAGTGGCCGGCCGCGCTCGAGCGGATCCGCGGCCAGGTCGCCAGCGAGCACGACGAGGTCCGCGAGCTCGGCGGCCTCTACGTCGTCGGCACCGAGCGGCACGAGTCGCGGCGCATCGACAACCAGCTGCGCGGTCGTTCCGGCCGTCAGGGCGACCCGGGCGAGTCCCGGTTCTACCTGTCGCTCCAGGACGAGCTGATGCGGCTGTTCAAGTCCGACTGGGTCGACCGCGTGCTCCAGGTGCTGAAGATCCCGGACGACGTCCCGATCGAGAACAAGCGCGTCACGAACGCGATCGCGAACGCGCAGGGCCAGGTCGAGTCGCAGAACTTCGAGTCCCGCAAGAACGTCCTCAAGTACGACGACGTGATGGACCGGCAGCGCAAGGTGATCTACGCGGAGCGCCGCGAGGTCCTCGAGGGCAAGGACCTGCGCGACCAGATCGACGGCTTCATCGCCGACACGATCGAGTCGTACGTCAGCGCCGCCACCGAGGACTTCCCGGAGCAGTGGGACCTCGACGCGCTGTGGACGGCGCTGCGGCAGATCTACCCGGTCGGCCACGAGTGGCGGACCCTCGAGCAGGAGGCCGGTGGCCGGGAGGGGCTCGACCGCGCCGACCTGATCGCGACGCTCCAGCAGGACGCGCGCGAGGCGTACGCCCGTCGCGAGGCCGAGATCGGCGAGCCCGTGATGCGCGAGCTCGAGCGGCGCGTCGTGCTGTCCGTGCTCGACCGGAAGTGGCGCGAGCACCTCTACGAGATGGACTACCTGCGCGAGGGCATCTACCTGCGGGCGTACTCGCAGCGCGACCCGCTGGTCGAGTACCAGCGCGAGGGCTTCGACATGTTCGCCTCGATGATGGAGGGCATCAAGGAGGAGTCGGTCGGCTTCCTGTTCAACCTCGAGGTCCAGGTCGAGGTCGAGGAGGAGATCGAGGAGGAGGAGGCGTTCGAGCCGATGCGGCAGACGCTGCCGTCGGCGGAGCAGCCGCAGATCCGGGCCAAGGGCCTCGACCGTCCCGGCCAGCCGCAGAACCTCTCCTACTCGGCCCCGACCGAGGCCGGCGACGCCGAGGTGCGCGGCGCGCCCGCGGCTGCGGCGGAGGACGAGTTCGCGGGCGTCGGCCGCAACGACAGGTGCCCCTGCGGCTCGGGCAAGAAGTTCAAGCAGTGCCACGGCCGCCCCGGCGGCCCGACGGGGCTCACCGCCCGCGTCAGCTGACGTCGTCGGTGGTTGAGGTGCGAAGGCGCTCTGGCGCCTGAGCCTCGAAACCACCACCGTCGAGTTCGGCGGCGACCCACCAGGGTCGCCGCCGAATCTCGTCTCACCGGGTTTCGACGCGCGGTCGCGGCCTCGCAGGCTCGGCCGCGCGCTTGCTCAACCTGCATGAACCCACGCGCCGCGTTCGCTGCGCTCACGCGCCGCTGCTCAGGCAAATTCCAGCGCGGTGCAGCGCCACTTGCCGTCGGTGGTCAGCACGAACCGGGCCGCGACCGCGCGGGAGCGGTCGCCGTACCGGACGTGCGCGCTGACCTCGACCCGGCTGCGGGTCAGGAAGCACGTGTGCACGCCGACGACCCGGGGCCGCACCGGCTGCACCCGGCCCTGACCGGCCTGGTGCCGGCCGGCGCGGGCGACCAGCTGGGCGCGGCGGTCGAGGTCTTCGAAGACCTCCCGCGAGCTCCAGCGCAGCAGCTGGCTGACCGGGCGGTCGCCGCCGACGATCTCGACGGCCGCCTGGACGTAGCGCCCGGCCCACTGCTCGAGCCCGCGCCGCAGCGGCGCCTCGATCGGCGTCACGTCGGCGACCGGGTGGTGCCCGTACGCCGCCTGCTCCGGCGGGTCGAACCGCGGCTGCAGGTCGAGTGCCAGCGTGCCCTGCACGCTGGCGACCGGGGCGGGTCCGGGGAGGGTGACGACGTCGGCCGAGTTCTCGCTCATCGGTTCTCCTGGGTGGTGACGGGCAGGCGGAGGCGCTGGGCCGGCCGGATCAGGTCGGGGTCGGCGCCGACGACGCTGCGGTTGAGTGCGTAGATCTCGGGCCAGCGGTCGCCGGCGCCGAGGTGCTCGTCGGCGATCGACCACAGCGACTCGCCGTCGTGGACCGTGACGACCGGGTGGCGCCGCGGGTGCGCCGGCCCGTGCGGCCGGTCGGGAAGCGGGAGCCCCGCGATCGCCGCGGCCACCACGGACGCCGCGGTCTGGGGCGGGTCCTGCCGTCCGGTCGTGGCTCCGGCCGGCGCGGCGAGCCCGGCGACGACGGCGACGCCACAGGCGGCCAGCAGCGCTCGGCGGACCGGCGCGGGCACGCCGCGGGCCCGCCGGTCGCCGCCGGCCAGGGCCTCGACGAGGACGACCGCGGTGACCAGCCACAGCCACGCCGCCGCGATCGCGCCCACGGCCGCGCACAGCCGCACCAGGGCGCCGTCCGGGCCGGGGGCCGGAGCCAGCGCGACCGGGGCGAGCCAGCCCACCAGGCCGGCCGCGGTCGTCGTGGCCGCGACCGCGATCGCCAGACAGCGGTGAACCGGAGCGTGCATCCCGAGAGCCAATCTATGCGTTTGCGTCCGTTTGCATCAGGCTGCGCTTCTTTACCTACGGAGTCAAGAGTTTCTCCACAGCCGTCGTAACCGCCCTCCTCGCCGGGCGTTGGCACGGCATGAGACGCGTCCTGGTCGCCGCCGTCGGGCTGGCGCTGCTGCCGTTCACCGTCGCCGCCCGGCCCGCGCAGGCGGCCGACCCGTGCGCCGCCTGGATGGACCCGCACGACTCCGCCGACCACCGCGCGGACGCGCTGGTCGCGGCGATGACCCAGGACCAGAAGCTCGGGATGCTGACGTTCAGCGACCCCCCGTGGTTCGCGTTCTACGGGACCGCCGGGCACGTGGACGGCATCCCCGAGCTCTGCGTGCCGGACCTGGTGCTCAGCGACGCCGGGTCCGGCGTGGCCGGCCTGCAGGTCGCCACGACGGTGTTCCCCTCCGGCGTCGCCCAGGCGTCGACGTGGGACCCGGCGCTCCAGCGGCGGCTCGGTCGCGCGATCGGCGAGGAGGCGTACGCCAAGGGCATCAACGTGCTGCTCGGGCCCGGGATGAACATCGCGCGGACGCCGTACAACGGCCGGAACTTCGAGTACTTCGGCGAGGACCCGCACCTCGCGGCCAGCACCGCGACCGCGTTCATCCGCGGCATCCAGGACAACCCGGTGCTCGCCAGCGCCAAGCACTACGCGTTCAACAACCAGGAGACCGACCGGATGACCGTCGACGTCCGGGTCGACGAGCGCACCCGCCGGGAGATCTACCTGCCGGCGTTCGAGGCTGCGGTGACGAAGGCGCACGTGGGTTCGGTGATGTGCTCGTACAACCGCGTCGGGGGCACGTACGCCTGCGAGAACCCGCGGCTGCTGACCGGGTACCTGCGCGACGACTGGGGCTTCGACGGCTTCGTCGAGTCCGACTGGGGTGCCACCCACTCGACCGGACCGGCCGCGATGGCCGGCCTGGACCTCGAGATGCACGCCTCCCCGCTGCCCCAGCGGTACTTCTCCGCCGACAACCTCCGGGCCGCGCTCGCCGACGGGTCGCTCACCCGGGCCCGGGTCGACGACATGGTCCGGAACGTGGTGCGCCCGATGTTCGCGCACGGGCTCTTCGACCACCCGGTCCAGCCCGGACCGGAGCCGTACCTCAGCGACGTCTCGACCCCCCACACCCGGCTCGCCCGCACCGTGGCGGCCGAGGGCACCGTGCTGCTGAAGAACCGCGACGGCCTGCTGCCGTTCCGCCGCGAGGGTGGCCGCACCATCGCGGTGATCGGCTGGGCCGCGAACCCCGTGGGCGCCACGAGCTCGACCTCGGGCGGCGGCTCCTCGCACGGGTCCGGCGTCGCCCGGCAGGTCTCCCCGCTCGAGGGCATCACGACGGCGGCGCGCGCCCACGGTGACCGCGTCGTGTACGTGGAGGGCTCGAACGCCGCCGACGCGCAGGCCGCCGCGGCGGCCGCCGACGAGGTGGTCGTGGTCGCGACCGACGGCTCCAGCGAGGGCAGCGACCGCCCGGACCTCGGCTTCCGGCCGGCGATGTGCGTGTCGGTGGGCTGCTCGAGTATCCCCCTGGACCAGGAGGGCATGATCGCGGCCGCGGCCGCCGCCAACCCGCACACGGTCGTCGTCCTCGACGTGGGCGGCCCGGTGCGGATGCCGTGGCTGGCCGACGCCGGCGCGGTGCTGGTGCCCTGGTACGGCGGCCTGCAGCACGGCAACGCGCTGGCCGACGTCCTGTACGGCGCCGCCGAGCCGGGCGGGCGGCTGCCGCAGACGTTCCCGCGGTCCGAGGCGCAGGCGTCGTTCGCCCCGAAGGCCTATCCCGGGGTCGACGGCCGGGAGACCTACGAGGAGGGCCTGCTCGTCGGCTACCGCGGCTACGACGCCCGCGGCGAGCGACCGCTGTTCCCCTTCGGCTTCGGGCTCGGCTACACGACCTTCGCGTTCCGCGACCTCGACGTCCGCCGGGACGGCGCCGGCGCCGAGGTGACGTTCACCGTGCGCAACACCGGCGACCGGGCGGGCGCGGCGGTGCCGCAGGTTTACGTGTCGTTCCCGCGGTCCGCGGGCGAGCCGCCGAAGCGGCTCGAGGGCTTCGACAAGCTCACGCTCGCGCCCGGGAAGAGCCGGCGCGTGACGATCCACCTGGACCGGCGGGCGTTCGCGTACTGGGATCGCGGCTGGACCGTCGACCCCGGGCGGTACCGCATCTCGGTCGGCTCGTCGTCGCGCGACCTGCCGCTCCGGACGCCGTTGACGCTGGGTTGACCGGCGGCTGGGCGGGGCAGGCTCCCGGCATGTCCTGGGAGGAGGACGTCTTCGCGCTCCTCGACGACCTCGAGCAGCAGGCGGAGGCCGCCTACGCCGCGGAGCGGGACGCGGAGCTGGCCGACCGCAGCCGGGCGGCGTACCGCGAGGTCACGCTGGCGTCCCGGCTGATGGCGTCCGCCGGCGAGGAGGTGCTCCTGGACGTCACCGGTGTCGGGCCGGTGGGCGGCGTGCTGGAGCGGGTCGGGGACGGCTGGTGCCTGGTCGCCGGCCCGGCCCAGGACTGGGTCGTGCACCTGGCCGCCGTCGGGAGCGTCGCGGGCGCGGTCGAGCGCTCGGTGCCCGAGGTCGCCTGGTCGCCGGTCGCCCGCCTCGGTCTGGGCTCGGCGCTGCGCCGGATCGCCGACGCGGGGGAGCGGTGCGTGCTCCACCTGGTCGACGGGTCGACGTACGACGGGACGCCACGGCGGATCGGCGCCGACTTCGTCGAGGTCGCGGTCGGCGAGGGTCGGCTCGTGCTCGTGACGTTCGCGTCGCTGGCGGCCGTGCAGTCGCGCGAGTAGTCCGCCGAGTCGGCGCCAGTGCAGACCGCTGAGGGGTCGAGTCGGCGCTACTGCAGACGGCGGGCCTGCATTCGCGCCGAGTCGACGGTCTGCGGGCCTGCATTCGCGCCGAGTCGACGGTCTGCGGGCCTGCATTCGCGCCGAGTCGGCGTCAGGTCGCGTCGGCGTCGTACGGCGGGACCTCGCCGTCGTTCAGCGGACGCAGGCCACGCCGCGCGGGGCGCACGGGCTCGTCGTCCTCGTCGTCCTCGAGCGCCTCGGCGATGTGCCGCTTGACGATCTCGCGCGGGTCGAGGTCGCGCAGCTCGAGGTCGGCGTACTCCGGACCGAGCTCGGCGCGCAGCTCGTCGCGCGCGTTGTTCGCCATCCGGCGGACCTGCTTGACGATCTGGGCCGCCTGGCGGGCCAGGTCGGGGAGGCGTTCGGGGCCGAAGACCAGGATGGCGACAAAGGCGATGACGGCCATCTCCGTCAGCCCGACTCCGAACACGGAGGAAACCTACAGCCTAGAACTTGCTGGTCGGCGTCAGTCCCAGCTGCATGCCGGCGAGGCCGCGGCCGCGGCCGGCGAGCTTCTCCGCGATCGCGGTCAGCACCCGGGCGCCCGGTGCGGTCGGGTCGGACTCGACGATCGGCTTGCCGGCGTCGCCACCCTCGCGCAGCGACGGGTCGATCGGCACCTGGCCGAGGACGGGTACGTCGTACCCGAAGCGGGCCGACAGGGTGCCGGCGACCCGCTCGCCGCCGCCGGAGCCGAAGATCTCGAGGCGGTGCTCGTCGGCCCCGCAGTGGGGGCACGGGAGGAAGCTCATGTTCTCGACGACGCCCACGACGCGCTGGTGCATCATCGACGCCATCGTGCCGGCGCGCTCGGCGACCTCGGCGGCCGCCTCCTGCGGCGTGGTCACGACGACCACCTCGGCCCCCGGCAGGTGCTGGCCGAGCGAGATCGCGACGTCGCCGGTGCCCGGCGGCAGGTCGAGCAGCAGCACGTCCAGCGAGCCCCAGTAGACGTCGGAGAGCATCTGCACGAGCGCCCGGTCGAGCATCGGGCCACGCCACGCCACGACCTGGTCACGGCGGGGCTTCAGCATGCCGATCGAGATCACCGAGACGCCGGACGGCGTGGGGACCGGCATGATCAGGTCCTCGACCTGGGTGGGCCGCTGGTCGGCGACGCCGAGCATGGCCGGGACCGAGTGCCCGTAGATGTCCGCGTCGACGACGCCGACCTTGAGGCCCTGCTTCGCCATGGCGAGGGCGAGGTTGACGGTCACCGAGGACTTGCCGACGCCGCCCTTGCCGCTGGCGATCGCGAACACCTTGGTCAGCGAGCCGGGCTGCGCGAACGGGATCTCCCGCTGCGCCTGCCCGCCGCGCAGCACCTCCTGCAGTCCGGCGCGCTGCTCGGCCGTCATCACGCCCAGGCTGAGGTCGACGCCGGTGATGCCGTCGACCGCGCCGACCGCGGCCGAGACGTCGCGGTTGATGGTGTCCTTCATCGGGCAGCCGGCCACGGTCAGCAGCACCGTCAGGTGCGCGACGCCGGCGTCGTCGATCTCGACGGACTCGACCATGCCGAGGTCGGTGATCGGACGCTTGATCTCGGGGTCGTTGACGGTCGCCAGTGCGGCGTTGACCCGCTCGAGAAGGGGGCTGCTCATGATCCCCGAGTCTACGGTGCGGCGTTCTCGGGTTCGTCGTCGGCCGGGTGACCCTGGACACGCTCCTCGGAGCGCTCGTCCAGCTCGGCCAGCAGGCTGCGGAGCTCGGACCGCAGGAAGTCGCGGGTCGCGACCTCGCCCACCGCCATCCGCAGCGACGCGACCTCGCGGGCGAGGAACTCCATGTCGGCGTGCGCGCGGGCGTCGGCCTGCCGGTCCTGCTCGGCCACCACCCGGTCGCGCGCCTCCTGCCGGTTCTGCGCGAGCAGGATCAGCGGGGCGGCGTACGACGCCTGGAGGCTGAGCATCAGGGTCAGGAAGATGAACGGGTAGTCGTCGAAGCGCAGGTGCGGGGGCGCGGCGAAGTTCCAGACCACCCAGAACACCACGAACAGCGTCATGTAGATGAGGAACTGCGCGGTCCCCATGAACCGGGCGAACTGCTCGGCGAAGACCCCGAAGGTGTCCGCGTTGTACGACGGCCGCCGGACCAGGGGCGGCCGGCGGAGGTCCTTCGGGGTGTCCAGCCGGGGGGTCCGGTCGCTCATCGGTCGACCTCCCGCCGGATCGCGCGGTCCCGCCAGCCCTCGGGCAGCATGTGGTCGAGCAGGTCGTCGACGGTCACCGCGCCGAGCAGGTGCCCGTTCTCGTCCACGACCGGGGCGGCCACCAGGTTGTACGTCGCCAGGTGGGCGGCGACCTCGTCGATCGTGGCCTCCGGGCGCAGCGACTCCATCGAGTCGTCGAGGGCGCCCGCGACCAGCGTCGAGGGGGGCTCGCGCAGCAGCCGCTGGATGTGCGCGACGCCCAGGAACCTGCCGGTGGGCGGCTCGAGCGGCTGCCGGCAGACGTAGACCAGCGCCGCCAGCGCCGGGGTCAGCTCCGGGTTGCGGACGTGCGCGAGCGCGTCGGCGATGGTGGCGTCCGGGCCCAGGATGACCGGCTCCGGCGTCATCATGCCGCCGGCGGTCTCCTCGGCGTACGACATCAGCCGCCGGACGTCCTCGGCCTCCTCGGGCTCCATCAGCTCCAGCAGCGCCTCCGCGGTCTCCGGCGGGAGGTCGGCGATCAGGTCCGCGGCGTCGTCCGGCGACATCTCCTCGAGGATGTCGGCCGCCCGCTCGTTGTCGAGGTGCTCGAGGATGTCGACCTGGTCCTCCTCGGGCAGCTCCTCGAGGACGTCGGCGAGCCGCTCGTCGTCGAGCGCGGCGACCACGGCCGACCGGCGCTCGAGCGGGAGGTCGTGGATCATGTTCGCGGCGTCGGCGGGCCGCATCTCGTTGAGCGCGGCGATCAGGTGGGTGGCGCCCTGGGACTCCTCGCGCGCGGTGAGTCCCTCGACGTCGCGCCACTCGACCACGTGCGTCTGCCCGCGCCGGCGCAGGCCCTTCGCGGGCTCCTGGATCGCGACCCGGCTCAGCACCCAGTCGCGGTTGCGGGCCTGCTCCATCGCCACGTCGTAGACGGTGCCGGTCACGCCGGTCATCGGCACCCGCACGGTGCGGTCCAGCATCTGGCCCATCACCAGCGTCTCGGTCGGGCGCTGCTCGAACCGGCGCATGTTGAGCAGGCCCGTGGTGTAGACGTGGCCGCTGTCGATGTTGGTCACCCGGGTCATCGGCACGAAGATCCGCCGGCGCCCGAAGACCTCGGCGACCAGCCCGAGCACGCGCGGCTGGTGGGTCTCCGACCGGACCGCCGCGACGAGGTCCCGCACCTTGCCGACCTGGTCGCCCTGGGGGTCGAAGATCGGCAGCCCGACGAGGCGGGCGACGTAGACGCGCGCGGGGCTGGTGCTCACGTCTCGTAACGCTACCGGCCGGGGCGGGTGGCACGATGTCACCGTGCCGCGCATCGTCCTCCATGTCGGACTGCCGAAGACCGGCACGACGTACCTGCAGGCGCTGCTGGCCGGGAACCGCGACCGGCTGCGCGAGAACGGCGTCCTGTACCCGTTCGTGCGGCCGGGCGCGATGTTCCACGGTGCGGTCGAGGTGCGCGGCAGCGCCGCGAAGTTCGGCCTCGCCGACGAGCAGGTCGCCGGCGCCTGGTCGGCGGTGTGCGAGCGGGCGCTGTCGTACGACGGCGTCGCGGTGATCAGCCACGAGGTGCTGGCCGGCGCGACCCCCGACCAGGTGCGCGCGGCGCTGGCACCGCTGGCCGGCGCCGAGGTGCACGTGCTCGTCACCGCCCGCGACCTCGGCCGGCAGGCGACCGCGCACTGGCAGGAGGAGGTCAAGCTCGGCGCGACCTGGCCGTTCGCCGAGTTCGAGCGGACGGAGCTGCGCGCCGACACCGGGCCCGACGCCGGCCCGGACGCCGGGGGCGTGCGGCCGCACTTCTGGCACGCCCAGGACTTCGCCGACTGCCTGCGCCGGTGGTCGGCCGGCGTCCCGCCCGAGCGGGTCCACCTGGTCGTCGGCCCGCCGCCGGGGGCCGGCCCCGAGGTGCTGTGGCAGCGCTTCGCCGAGGCCTGCGGCGTCGACCCGGGGATCCTCGACGCGTCGGCCGCCCCCGCCAACCCGTCCCTCGGCGCCGCCGAGGTCGCCCTGCTCCGCGCCGTCAACGCGGAGCTCGACGGCCGGATGGACCGCGCGACGTACCTGCGCGTCGTCAAGCGCGGGTACGCCGAGGGCGAGCTCGCCGCGCGTCCGGGCCCCCGCCCGCGCACGCCGTACCGGCTGGAGGAGCTGTTGCGCGCGGCGACCGACCGCTGGCTCGACGACGTCCGCGCCGCGGGTCTCAAGATCCACGGTGATCCTGCCGATCTCCTTCCTGTGGTCGCCGGCCCGGGGGAGCCCGGACCCGACGACGCGGAGCCGGCGGAGGATCCGGCCGCGGTGGCCCGGACCCTCCTGACGTTGGATTGAGCCCGGTGCGCCTCGGGTAGGCTCGACGCACCTGCGCACCACTCGTGAGGATCGGGAGAGGCATGACCAAGCACGTCGGTCCCCCCGACCCCGCCGAGACGACCGGCGCCGCGGTCGCGACCATCGCGGTCGTGGGCGTGCTGGGCGTCGTCATCGCCGTGCTCGCGATCTTCCGTCCGGGCGGCGCCCCCGACCCCGAGCCGAACCGGACTGCCGCGGACGTCGCGATCGTGACCCCGTCGTCCCCGAGCGAGCCGGCGCAGTCGGTCCGGGCGGGCCGGCGGGTGACGGCGGCGCCGACCGTGGAGCCGCAGGAGGTCGGCACGGTCGGCAAGGAGCTGCGCAAGAAGACCCAGAAGGTCGTCGCCCAGGAGCCCACGACCTTCCGCGTCGCCACCTTCAACGTGCTCGGCGCCTCGCACACCAAGCCGGGGGGCAACAAGAAGGGCTGGGCGCCGGCCGGCACCCGGATGGCGTGGGCGACGTCGATCGTGACGTCGTACGACGCCGACGTGATCGGGTTCCAGGAGTTCGAGAGCTCCCAGGTCAGCACGTTCCTCGCCCGCACCGGGGGCCGGTGGTCGGTCTACCCGGGCAACGCGGGCGATCCGCGCAACTCCATCGCCTGGCGCACCGACACGTGGGAGCTGGTCCAGGGCGCCACCGTGCCGATCCCGTACTTCCGCGGCCGGACCGTCGACATGCCCTACGTCCGCCTCCACAACCTGGCGTCGGGCCAGGACGTGTACTTCATCAACGTCCACAACCCGGCCAGCACCGGCCGCTGGGGCGACAACGAGCGCTGGCGGGACGCGGCGACCGCCCGCGAGATCGAGCTGATCAACCAGCTGCACGCGGAGAACTTCCCGGTCGTGCTCACCGGCGACTTCAACGAGCGCGACGAGATCTTCTGCAAGGTCACCGGATCGGGCGCGATGGTGTCGGCCAGCGGCGGGGTCGCCTCGGGCGGCACCTGCCTCCCGCCGCCGGGCATGGGCGTGGACTGGATCTTCGGCTCCAGCGTGATCCGCTTCAGCGACTACCTCAGCCAGCGCACCGGCCTGGTGCAGCGCGCCACCGACCACCCGTTCGTGGTGTCGACCGCCACCATCCCGCCGCTCGGCGCTCGCTGAGCGGGTCGTCCGCTTCTCGCGCGTGTATACGCCGCCCTCAGGCGGACGACCCGGGAACACACCCTGCCCGAACGGACAGGTTGTGACTGGCGGGACAGATGTGACAATGGGTGATCGTGAGCGCTCTCGGACCCCGTCTCGCCCTCCTGCTGGCCCTCCTCGCCGGCCTCCTCGCGCTGCCCGTGACGGCGGACGCCGGGAGCGCCGCCCCGCGGATCGGCAGCTACGTGCCACCCGCGGGACCGAACTTCAACAACCCGATCGGGACGCCGACCCAGCAGCGCAAGCTGCTCCAGCAGGTGATCCGCACCGTCAACAGCACGCCGCCCGGGGCGACGATCCGGATGGCGGTCTTCTCGTTCGGTGACGGGCCCACCGCGGACGCGCTGATCGCGGCCCACGACCGCGGGGTGGACGTGAAGATGGTGTTCGCGGGCGAGAACGTCTACCCGGCCATGGCGCGGCTGCGCGCCGCCCTGGGCACCGACACCGGCGCCGGGTCGTTCGTGCGGATCTGCGACAACAGCTGCCGCGGCGACCGGGGCCAGATGCACGCCAAGTACTTCTCCTTCAGCAAGGCCGGCGGGGCGAGGTGGATCACCATGGTCGGCTCGGTCAACCTCACCCAGCACAACGCGCAGGACCAGTGGAACGACCTCTACACCCGGGTCGAGGACCGGCCGTACTTCCGCGCCTACGGCCGCTGGTTCGGCCAGCTCAAGGCCGACCAGCCGGTGGCCAAGCAGTACCTCCACAAGTCGGTGGACGGCGCGGACATCCGGATGACGCCGGTCGACCTGACCGCGGAGACCGACCCCGTCCTGCTGGCGCTCGACAACGTGCAGTGCCGGGTGACGGTCGGCGACGAGGAGGTCCGCACCGGCGTCTACATCAGCACCCACGCCTGGAACGAGGAGCGCGGCAAGGCCATCGCCTGGAAGGTCGCGGCGCTGAGCGGCGACGGCTGCCACGTGCGGGTGTTCTTCGGCACCGGCATGGGCGCCGCGGTGAAGTCGATCCTGGAGAACCACGGCGTGCAGATGCGCAAGGGCCAGCACCAGGGCATCCGCACCCACCAGAAGGTGATGATCGTGTCCGGCGGGTACGACGGCGAGCCGTCGACCGTGCGCGCCTGGACGGGCTCGCAGAACTGGAGCACCCGGGCCACCCACCGCGACGACCTGATCGTCCGCGTCGACGACCAGACCGAGGCCGCGGCGTACGAGAAGCGCTTCCTCTGGATGTGGGACCACGGATAGCGGCTCCGCGGCGGGACACCGTTACGATCTCGCCCCATGACCAGACCGCCCCGCCGCGCCCGCGTGTCGTCGGTCTCGGTCACCGCGGAGGGCATCGCCGCCCGCTCGCGCCGTGAGGTCGTGCTCGACGTCGCGTTCGACGGCCGCCGGATCTACTCGTTCTGGCTGCACCGCGACGGCGCCCGCCAGCCCTCCGGCACCTGGCTGGTGCCGTGGCCGCAGGCGATCCGGCGGTTCCTGGACGGCACCACCCGGCTCACCCTGACCGTCCACGAGACCGGCCAGGTCGTGCACGACGCCGACGTGACGCTCGGCCGGGGGCAGGGCCGGATCGCGGTCGAGAACAAGGCCGGTCAGCCGCTCAGCCTCGACAAGTCGCTGCGGCTCGTGCAGACCTTCGACAACCGCAGCGAGGAGAACGTCCGCCCGCTGCTCGACGCGATCGACCACGTGCTGGCGGGCCTGAAGGACGCCGGCATCGACGCCTTCCTCGCCTACGGCACGCTGCTCGGGGCGGTGCGCAACGGCCGGCTGATCGGTCACGACAGCGACGCCGACCTCGGCTACGTCAGCAGGTACGAGCACCCCGTCGACGCGATCGGCGAGTCGTTCCGGGTGCAGCGCGCGCTGGTCGCCGCGGGGTACCGGATCACCCGCTACTCCGGGCTGGCGTTCAAGGTCGACGTGGTCGAGAGCGACGGCCACGTGCGCGGCCTGGACGTGTTCGGCGGGTTCATGCGCGACGGGTACCTGCACCTGATGGGCGAGATCCGGACGCCGTTCCGGCGCGAGTGGGTGACCCCGCTGGGCCGGGCCACGCTCGAGGGCCGCGAGTTCCCGGTGCCGGCCGACACGGACCGGTTCCTCACCGCGACGTACGGCAAGAACTGGCGGGTGCCCGACCCGGCGTTCCACTTCCCGACACCCGCGTCGACGCACCGGCGGTTCGACGGCTGGTTCCGCGGCATCCGCACCGGTCGGCCGCAGTGGGACCGCCACTACTCCAAGCGCCGGGTCCCGGGCGACGAGCCCTCGGAGCTGGCCCGGTTCGCGGCAGGGCGCGAGGACCCGGCGACCCCGGTCGTCGACCTCGCCTGCGGCACCGGCACCGACGTCCTCTGGTTCGCGCGGCAGGGCACGCCCGCGACCGGCGTCGACTTCGTGCGCCGCGGCTTCGAGGCGGCCGAGGAGCTCGCGGAGTCCGAGGGGCTGGCCGCCGGCTTCCTGACCTGCAACTTCCTCGAGCTCCGGTCCGTGGTCGCCACCGGCGGCCTGGTCGGGGTCGACCCCGGCCCCCGGGTCGTGCTCGCGCGCCACCTCGCCGACAACGTGGACCGCCGGGCCCGCAGGAACGCCTGGCGGGCCGCCCGGATGATGCTGCAGGACGGGGGCCGGCTGTACGTCGAGTTCCTCGCCCAGCGCGGCGACGGCGGGCTCGCCCGCCGGGAGCGGGCCCGGATCCGCAAGCCCGCGATGGTGGCCCGCGAGCTCCGCGCGGCGGGTGCCAGAATCGTCGAGCGGGAGACAGTGAAGATTCCGAGGGCCGGCCGCGGCGGCGGTTCGCCCACCAAGATCTGCCGGATGGTGGCGACATGGGAATGAAGGACCTGCGCGGACGGCTCACGGCGCGCGCGACCCACGACCTGCGCAAGCGGGTCACGGCCCTCGAGGCCGAGGTGCAGGAGTGCCGGCAGCTGAACCTGCGGCTGGCCGAGCTCACCGACCTGGTCACCGACCTGCTCGTCCCGCTCGCTCGCGGCGACGAGGCCGGCACGCGCGAGGCGCTGGCCAGGTACCAAGAGAGCATCTGACCTTCGTGGCCGAGCGGGTCTACCTCCACATCGGGCTGCCCAAGACCGGGACGACCTACCTGCAGGGCATCCTGTGGGAGAACCGGGACCAGGTGCTCCGCGACGGCGTGCTGCTCCCCGGGGAGGGGCACCGCGACCACCTCTGGGCCGCGCTCGACCTCCAGGGCCGCAAGAAGCTCGCGCGCCGCAGCCCGCGCGCCAAGGGGTCGTGGGGCCGGCTGCGCGACGAGCTGGCGGCGTACGACGGCACGGGGCTGATCACGCACGAGTTCTTCTGCGGCGCGTCGGCCGCGCAGGCGGCCCGGGCGGTGGCCGAGCTGGCGCCGGCCGAGGTGCACCTGGTGGTCACGGCCCGGCACACCGCGGGCATGCTGGCCGCCGGCTGGCAGGAGATGGTCAAGAACGGCGGCACCGAGGCGCTCGAGGAGATCCCGCACACGAAGGGCCCCGGCTCGGAGTTCAGCTGGCGGACCTGGGACCTGCACGGCGTCCTCAAGCGCTGGGCCGCCACCGTGCCCCCCGAGCGGGTGCACGTGCTGCCGATGCCCGGCAAGGGGGAGCCGCCGGACCGGCACTGGCGCAACTTCGCCGGCGTGGTCGGGCTGACCTCGGAGTACCGGCTGCCCGACCGTCCCGCGAACCAGTCGCTCGGGGCCGTGCAGGTCGAGCTGCTCCGCCGGGTCAACGCGCACCTGGCGGCGTTCCGCAGCCCGGGCGACCGGGGCCGGTGGATCCGCGGCTACCTCGCCGAGAAGCACCTGGTCGCGCAGGGCGGCGAGCGCTTCGGCCTCCCCGACGAGCTGGTCGAGGAGTGCCGGCGCCGCAGCGAGCGAGCGGTCCGGATGATCCGGCGCAAGGGCTTCGACGTGGTGGGCGACGTCGACTCCCTGCTCGTGCCCGACGACCTGCCGCCCCAGCGGGCGGTCTCGTCGGTGTCCGACGCCGAGCTCGTCGATGCCGCGGGCGACCTGGTCGCTGTTATGCTCGCCGACGTTCGTGAGTTGTCTGGGGGCACGACCCGACGTCGTGCGCGTCGTTCGGCAAGGACATCACCCACCGCCTGAGCGGCGCCGTCCGGGTGTGCCGGCGCGACGTCGCCCCCGACGCAGGAGAAGGGTTGCGGGTGTGGGTGTGAGGTCGAGGCTCCTCGTCGTCGCGGGGGCGATCGCGCTGGTCGCGCCGCTGGTGGCGGTCCCGGCCGCGACTGCCGGGGACGGCGGTGCGGCGAGCAGTGGCGCCAGCGGTACGTCGACGTCGCAGTCGGACGGCAAGAAGCCGTGGCTGCCGGCGACCGGCGGCTGGTTCAACGACCCGTGGGGCTCGCAGGAGGCGAAGTTCCGCATCGAGCGCCAGATCGTCGACGCGATCCGGCACGCGCGCAAGGGCTCCAAGATCCGGATCGCGGTGTACTCCTTCGACCGCACGAACGTCGCCAAGGCGCTGATCAACGCGCACGACCGTGGCGTGAGCGTGCAGGTCCTGCACAACGACCACCAGTACACGACCGCGATGAAGATGCTGAAGCACGCGCTCGGCACCAACCGCGCCAAGAGCAGCTGGGACTACACCTGCAAGACCGGCTGCCGCAGCGAGCAGGGCGTGCTGCACGACAAGATCTACCTCTTCGAGCACACCGGCGGCGCGAAGAACGTCGTGATGACCGGCTCGGCGAACCTCACCGGCAACGCCGCGATCCACCAGTTCAACGACCTGCTCGTCAAGTCCGAGGTGCCGAACCTCTACGACACCCTGCTGGGCCTCTTCTGGGAGCTGAAGAAGGACAAGACGGCCAAGCCGCTCTACGAGCACAAGGTGCTGCGCGACTACCAGCTCTGGGTGATGCCGCACCCGCGCACGACCGAGAAGAACGACCCGGTCATGCAGATCCTGCGCCCGGTGCAGTGCCAGGGCGCCGCCGGCGGGACGGGCACGGCCGGCCGCACCAAGATCCGGGTGTCGATGCACGCGTGGAACGGCAGCCGGGGCACCTACATCGCGCGCCGGCTGCGCAACCTGTACGCCCAGGGCTGCGACGTCAAGGTGCTGTGGGCGCTCGGTGGCACCACCATGAAGAACACGATCGGCATGAGCACGCCGCGCGGCACGGTGCCGCGGCACTCGGACAGCTACAACACCGACTGCGACGAGCTGCAGGAGGTCGACATGTACAGCCACCAGAAGTACCTGACGATCTCCGGGCACTACGGCGACGACCGCTCCGCGTCGTACGTCTTCACCGGCTCGAGCAACTGGACGCACTCCGGCATCAGCGGGGACGAGATGATCCTGCGCGCCAAGGGCCCCCACCTGGTCACGCAGTGGAACCGCAACTTCGACTTCATCTGGGACCACCGGTCCCGGCCCGTGGGCGACAGCCCGGGCCCGAGCTTCGACCCGCCGCCGCCGGTCTGCGACACCACCCCGACCGCCCGGGCGGCGCGCCCCACGACGACCCAGGACCTGGCGTTCTCGGGCCGCTACTGGGAGGGCGACTGACGCGTGGCCGAGCGCGTGGTCCTGCACGTCGGGACGATGAAGTCCGGCACGACGTTCCTGCAGAACGTCGTGTCGAACAACCGCGACGTGCTGCGCGAGCAGGGAATCTCCTTCGTCGGCCGCAAGTGGCGTGACCAGATCCGGGCCGCGCAGGACGTCATCGAGCACGGCGGCAAGGACCAGGACCCGATCGCGCCGGACGGCCCGTGGGGGCGCATCGTCCGCGAGATCGAGGAGTGGCCGGGCACGGCGCTGTTCTCCGTGGAGTTCCTCGGCGCCCGCAAGGTGCCGAAGATCGAGCAGATCGTGGCGTCGTTCGGTGACACCCCGCTCACTGTCGTGATCACCGCCCGGGACCTGGCCCGCCAGATCCCGAGCATGTGGCAGGAGTCCATCCAGAACGGCGGCCGGCTGACCTGGCCGGAGTTCCTCCAGGGGGTCCGCGAGGAGCGCCGGGGCAACCCGTTCTGGCGCCAGCAGGGCGTCGCGACGTGGGCGAAGCGCTGGTCGGGCGTGGTCGGCACCGAGAACGTCGTGGTCGTCACCGCGCCCCCGAAGGGTGCGCCCGGGACCCTGCTCTGGGAGCGGTACGCCGGCGTGGTGGGCATCGATCCCTCCTCGTGCTCGCTCGAGGTCGCCGCGAACCCGTCGCTCGGCCTGGCCTCGACCCTCGTGCTGCGCCAGCTGAACGAGGAGCTCGCGGACGACCCGCTGAAGCGCAGTGCCTACCACTCGCGGGTGAAGCGGGTCCTGGCCAAGCAGGGGATGGCCCGGCACCGGCGCGACGAGCCCACCCTGGGCCTCGACGAGCCCTGGGTCTACGCCCGGTCGGAGAAGGAGATCGCGGCGCTGCGCAAGATCGGCTGCCCCGTGGTCGGCGACCTGGCCGAGCTGACGTCGCACCCGGTCCCCGGCGTCCAGCCCTCCGACGTCCCCGTGGAGGAGCAGCTGCGCGCCGCCGTACGTGGCCTGTCTCACGCGGTGCGGGATCTCACATGGGACCGGGGCGGGAAGAAGAAGTAGGTTACCGATCGGTTACCTGTACCCCCCGAACGGAAGGACGCCGCCATGGGCCGCCTGTGCGAGACCGACGGACTGACCGAGGACCAGACCGAGATCCTCAAGGCGGTGCGCACCTTCGTGGAGGAGAAGATCCTCCCGGTCGCGACCGAGCTCGAGCACGCCGACGAGTACCCGCAGGAGATCGTCGACGGGCTCAAGGAGCTGGGCATCTTCGGGTTGATGATCCCCGAGGAGTACGACGGGCTGGGCGAGTCGCTGCTGACCTACGCGCTGTGCGTGGAGGAGATCGCGCGGGGCTGGATGAGCGTCTCGGGGGTGATCAACACGCACTTCATCGTGGCGTACATGATCATGCAGCACGGCACCGAGGAGCAGAAGAAGAAGTACCTGCCGGCGATGGCGGCCGGCGAGGTGCGGGGCGCGTTCTCGATGTCGGAGCCGGGCCTGGGCTCGGACGTCGCGGCGATCAAGACCAAGGCGGTCAAGGACGGGGACGACTACGTCATCGACGGCCAGAAGATGTGGCTGACCAACGGCGGGTCGTCGAACCTGATCGCGCTGCTGGTGCGCACCGACGAGGGCGCGGACTCGGTCTACAAGAACATGACGACGTTCCTGGTCGAGAAGGAGACCGGGTTCGGCGAGGTCGCGCCGGGGCTGACCATCCCGGGCAAGATCGACAAGATGGGCTACAAGGGCGTCGACACCACCGAGGCGGTCTTCGAGGGGCACCGGGTCTCGGCCGAGCAGGTCCTGGGCGGGGAGACCGGCAAGGGCTTCTACCAGATGATGGACGGGGTCGAGGTGGGCCGGGTGAACGTCGCCGCCCGCGCCTGCGGCATCGGCCTGCGGGCCTTCGAGCTGGCGATCGCCTACGCCCAGCAGCGCGAGACGTTCGGCAAGCCGATCGCCGACCACCAGGCGATCATGTTCCGGCTCGCGGAGATGGCGACCAAGGTCGAGGCCGCGCACGCGATGATGGTCCGGGCCGCCCGCCTCAAGGACAAGGGCGAGCGCAACGACGTCGAGGCCGGGATGGCCAAGATGCTGGCCGCGGAGTACTGCAACGAGGTCGTCCAGGACTCCTTCCGGATCCACGGCGGCTACGGGTACTCCAAGGAGTACGAGATCGAGCGGCTCTACCGCGAGGCGGCGTTCATGCTGATCGGCGAGGGCACCAGCGACATCCAGAAGATGATCATCGGCCGCAGCCTGCTCAAGGACTACAAGCTGAAGGGCTGACACCCGGCGTCGCGGATGGGGTCCGTGTGACGGAAGGGACGTTAGAGTACTCCTGACACCCAGGAGGACTCATGTTGTCGGACGCTCGCTCGCGCCAGCGCCTCGCCGTCGTCGCCGCCCTGCTGCTCGGGATGGTGCTCGGCGCCGGCGCCCTGCGCCTGTCCGGGATGGGCGGCTCCGGTGGCGCCGCCCAGCTGGCGGGGGAGGACTCCCTCCCCACCCAGTTCACGATCAGCTCGCTCAACGCGCTCGGCGCCGACCACACGGCGCCCGGCGGCAACAAGCACGGGTGGGCGCCCGGGGCGCAGCGGATGAAGTGGCTGACCCAGGTGATCAAGGCCGAGGGTGTCGAGGTGATCGGCCTCCAGGAGTTCCAGTACCCGCAGTACCAGGTCTGGGAGCAGGAGATGGGCACCACCTGGGACAGCTACCCGGCGCTCGCGTGGGGCAAGAAGGGGATGCGCAACTCGGTCGCCTGGCGGTCCGACCAGTTCTCCCTCGTCACGGGCAGCTGGATGAAGATCCCGTACTTCCACGGGACGATCCTGCGGATGCCGCTGGTCCTGCTCCAGAACCTGGCCACGGGCCAGCAGCTGTACGTCGCCTCGGTGCACAACCCGGCCAACGCGCGGGGCCCGGCCGCGAAGTGGCGCAAGCAGGCCACCGAGGTCGAGATGGCGACGGTCAACCGGCTGCGGGCCGACACGGGCCTGCCGGTCTACCTCACCGGCGACATGAACGAGCGCGACATCTACTACTGCCGGATGACCGCGGGCACCGACATGGTCGCCGCGAACGGCGGGGTCAACACCGGCAACGGCGGCCTGGGCGGCTGCGCGCCGACCCGGCCGACGTTCATCGACTGGATCTTCGGCTCGCCGGAGACGACGTTCACGAACTACCACGCCAACCGCGGGCCGAAGGTGCGCAGGTCGACCGACCACCCGATGATCGTCGCGGAGGCCGAGCTCCCGCCGGTCGCGACGCCGCCGTGCCCGACCGAGTCGCCGACGCCGACGACCACCGGGACGCCCACGCCCACGCCGACCACGTCCTCCCCGAGGCCGACCGGGTCACCGACGCCGAACGTGCCGTCGCCCTCGCCGTAGGACCGTGGCGCCCGGGCGCGGTCGCGTGCGATGGTGAGGCATGACCGACTCGCACTCGAACGACGACCTGAAGGCCAAGATGCGCGAGGCGCTGGATCGGAAGAACCAGAAGGAGAAGGGCGTCCACCAGGACGGTCCGGTGCGTGAGAAGGCGCACGGCTCCGAGGTGTCCGGCGGAGCCTCGCCGAAGGTGCACCGCCGGAAGGCAGGGGGAGGCGGTAGCTGACCGAGGGACGAGGTCAGTTCTGCCTCTGCCGCCTTGATGGTGGTCGAGCGAGCCGCGCGACCGAGCTCGCGAGGTCGCGACCGGCGTGTCGAGACCAGGCGGGCGGCGGCGGCTCGTGACTGTGGGGTAACCCACGGTGCGACCGCGCGTCCGGGCGGGCAGAGTGTGCCCATGCAGTTCGGACGCAGCTACGAGGAGTTCGAGGTCGGCGCGACCTACAAGCACTGGCCCGGCAAGACGGTGACGGAGTACGACGACCACCTGTTCTGCCTGCTCACCATGAACCACCACCCGCTGCACCTCGACGTGCACTACGCCGAGGAGACCACCCAGTTCGGCAAGAACGTCGTGGTCGGCAACTACGTCTACTCGATCCTCCTCGGCATGAGCGTCCCGGACATCTCCGGCAAGGCGATCGCCAACCTGGAGATCGAGTCGCTGCGCCACGTCGCCCCGACCTTCCACGGTGACACCCTCTACGGCGAGACCACCGTGCTCGACAAGTGGGAGAGCACCTCGAAGGACGACCGCGGCGTGGTCCACGTCGAGACGATCGGCTACAACCAGGACGGCAAGGTGGTCTGCATCTTCCGCCGCAAGGTCATGGTGCCGAAGCAGAACTACCTCGAGGCCCGCGGCGGCGAGCAGCCCGGCCGCCCGGTCCCGCAGCCGGACAAGAACTGGAGCGGCCCTGCCCCGAGCTAGCTTGTAACGCGGTGTTGCGACGTCTATGAACCCGTTGCAACGGGTTCATAGACGCTCTAACACCGCGTTACAAGCTGGCGAGCGTCCGGATGGGGGCGCAGAAGTCCGCTCCGCCGTTTGCCCGGATGACCGCCCGGGCAACGTTCCCGGGTGACCTCCACCGGCACGGCGGCCCCCGACACCGCACCCGACCGCGGCTTCTTCGGCCATCCCCGGCCCCTCGCCAACCTGTTCGGCGTGGAGATGTGGGAGCGCTTCAGCTTCTACGGCATGCAGGGGATCCTGCTGATCTACCTGTACTACTCCGCGGCCGAGGGCGGTCTCGGCATCTCCGAGGCCACCGCGACCCAGATCGTCGGAGCGTACGGCGGGGGCGTCTACCTCGCGACGATCGTCGGCGCCTGGCTCGCCGACCGGGTCCTGGGCCCGGAGCGCACCCTGTTCTACGCCGCGGTCGTGGTGATGCTCGGCCACGTCGCGCTGTCGACCCTCCCGGGCACCACCGGCGTCGCGGTCGGACTGGTCCTGGTCGCGCTGGGCAGCGGCGGCGTGAAGGCCAACGCCAGCTCGCTCGTCGGCTCGCTCTACGCCGAGGACGACGAGCGCCGCGACGGCGGGTTCTCGCTCTTCTACATGGGCATCAACCTCGGCGCGTTCGTCGGGCCGCTCCTCACCGGCCTGCTCCAGGAGAGCTGGGGCTTCCACTACGGCTTCGCGCTCGCCGCGGTCGGCATGGCCGCCGGCCTGGTGCAGTACTCGATCGGCCGGCGCCGGCTCCCAGAGGAGACCCGGGTCCCGCCGCACCCGCTCGAGCCCCGGGAGCGGGTCCGGTACGCCGCCGCTGCGGTCGCGGTCGTCGCCCTCGTCGCCGTACTGTGGCTGGCCGGCGTCATCACCGCGGACAACCTGTCCGACGTGGTCATCTGGGCCACCGCCGTCGCCGCGGTGGCCTACTTCGCCCTGCTGCTCGCCAGCCGTCAGGTCAGCGGCGTGGAGCGCAGCCGGGTGTGGTCGTTCGTGCCGCTCTTCGTCGCCAACGTGGTGTTCTGGTCGCTGTACCAGCAGCAGTTCACCGTGGTCACGATCTACTCCGACAAGCGGCTGGACCGGAGCCTCTTCGGCTGGGAGATGCCGGTGTCGTGGGTGCAGTCGATCAACCCGGTGTTCATCATCCTGCTCGCTCCGGTCTTCGCCGCGGCCTGGACCCGGCTCGGTCCGCGCCAGCCGTCCACGCCGGTCAAGTTCGCGATCGGCACGGTCCTCATGGGGCTGGCCTTCCTCATGTTCCTGCCGGTGCCGCCCGGCGAGCACGCCGCGCCGCTGATCGCGCTGGCCGTGATCCTGCTGGTGTTCACGCTCGCCGAGCTCTTCATCTCACCGGTGGGCCTGTCCCTGTCGACCAAGCTCGCACCGCAGCGGTTCACCACGCAGATGGTGGCGCTGTACTTCCTGTCCATCGCGCTCGGCACGGCGCTGTCCGGCAAGCTCGCCGGCTACTACGACTGGCACGACGAGCGGTCGTACTTCCTCGTGCTCGGGCTCGTCGCGATCGGCGTCGGCCTGCTGCTGCTGGCGGTCAGGAACCCGATCCGGAGGCTGATGGCCGCGGTGCACTGACCCGCGTCGGCAGGATGCGCGGCGCGAACGCGGGGGCGAGCGGCAGGATGCCGAGGACGAGCACCATCGGCACGGCGAAGCCGATGCGCAGCGAGTCCTTGCCGACCAGGCCCGTCAGCACCGAGCCGAGGAGCGCCCCGAGGTAGTTGAACTGGTTGAACCGGGCGATCACCGCGTCCACCCGCGCCTGGCGGACGGCGGGGGCGAAGCCCTCGCCGCCGGCGATCCGCGCGGCCGCGGAGAAGCTCAACGGAGCGACCACGGCGACGCCGGCGCCGAGGATCGAGAAGCCCAGCACCGCGACCTGCCAGGTGGGGGAGAAGACGACGATCGCCAGGGCACCCGCCCCGACGACCGCGCCGGCGCGCAGCACCGGCACCGGGCCGAACCGGGCCACGACCGCGTCGCCGGCCAGCCGCACCGTGCCGCTGGCCAGCAGGTAGCAGAGCGCCGGCAGCGCGACGTACCGCTCCGGCGTGGTGAACGTGTGGTCGACGAACAGCGGCCCCCACGTCTGCACGGCGGTGTCGACCATGTAGAAGAGCACCATCGCGGTGCCGACCAGCAGGATCGGGCGCCAGGGAACCGCGACGCGGGTGGCCAGCTCCGTGGGCCCGTGGTCGCGGGGGAGGAACGGCGCGCACGCGACGAGCAGCGGGATCACGCCGAGCGCCGCGCCGGCCTCGAGCGGGAGGTCGGACGTCACGAGCGTCACCGCCGCGCCGATCACGCCGCCCAGCGTCCAGGCGCCGTGGAAGGACGGCAGGATCGGCCGGCCGTACCGGTGCTCGATCGCGACCGCCTGCATGTTGGTGGACGCGTCGACCATCCCGAGGCCGAAGCCGTAGACCGCGAGCCCCAGCACGAAGACCGCCGCCGCCGGAGCCGTGCAGAGCACCGGAACCCCGACGGCGACCGTCACCAGGCCCACCCGCAGCAGCAGCGCGCTGTCCGTGCGCCTGGCGAGCCCCTCGGCGCTCACCGAGCCCACGCCCGCGAGCAGGATCATCATCAGCAGCAGCAGCGAGAGGGTGACGTCCGAGAGCCCCCAGCGGTCCTGGAAGTCCGGCAGCCGGGTCGTCAGGCTGAGCAGGATCACCCCCTGCGACAGGAAGCCCGCCGCCGTGGCGACGCGGGCCCGGGAGATGTCCATGCGCCGCATCGTGGCACGCGGTGGCACGGGTTCGGGCAAAACCGGTGTCGGATCCCCGGCCGTACGCCACGATTCCCGGAGCGCGTCAACCGGAGAGGTTAGAGATGGCGAGGACCGGCCAGCAGCTACGGCAGCGGACGGCGAAGGCGATGGCCCAGTCGCGGGCGACGCCCGCGGCTGCGCGGCCCGCGCGGGCACCGAGGTCGAGCCTCGGCGACCGGCTCCACTACCGCTTCGACAACAGCATGTCGCGCGGTACGCCGGCGCTGATCGCCTGGCTCACGCTCGTCACCCTGCTGCTGATCCTGCTCTTCTCGGTCGTCGTCACGGTGTTCGGGCTGTCCGACCAGCAGGGCGACTTCGGCGAGTCCATGTTCGGGAACCTGTTGCACGCGCTCGACCCGGGCACGATCGGCGGCGACACCGGCACCTGGCGCTTCAAGCTCACGATGCTTGCGCTCACCATCGCCGGCCTGTTCATCGTCAGCGCCCTGATCGGCGTGATCGCGGCCGGCATCGACACCAAGCTCGCGGACCTGCGCCGCGGCCGCTCCATCGTGCTGGAGAAGGACCACACGGTGATCCTCGGCTGGTCGGACTCGATCTTCACGATCGTCCGGGAGCTCACGATCGCGAACGAGAGCCGCCGCAAGCCGGTCATCGTGATCCTCGCCGACCGGGACAAGGTCGAGATGGAGGAGGACCTGCGGGCCAAGGTCGACGACTTCCGCGGCACCCGGGTCGTGTGCCGCAGCGGCTCGCCGATGGACATCGACGACCTCGAGCTGAGCAGCCACACCACCGCCCGGTCGGTGATCCTGCTGGCGCCCGAGGACTCCGACGACCCGGACAGCGAGGTCATCAAGACGCTGCTCGCGCTGACCCACTCGGGGCCGGACGGGCCACGGATCGTCGCCGAGATCCGCAATCCCACGAACCTCGAGGCCGCGCGCCTGGTAGGCGCCGACCGCACGGTGCTGCTCGACATCCGGGAGACCGTGGCCAAGCTCGTCGTGCAGACGTCGCGGCAGTCGGGGGCGGCGGCCGTCTACACCGAGCTGTTCGACTACGGCGGCGACGAGATCTACTTCCTCGAGGAGCACAGCCTCGCCGGCCGGACCTACGCCGAGGCCCAGCTGGCCTTCGAGAAGGCCACGCTCATCGGCGTGATCGACGACGGCGTACCGACGCTGAACCCGGCGCCGGACACCGTGATCGGCCGGCACACGCTGATCGTGGTGGCCGAGGACGACTCGGTGCTGAGCGGCGAGCCCGACTCGACGGTGCTGCCGGACCCGAGCCGGCTGGGCACCGGCACCGGTACCGGCGACCACCCGACGCGGGCGCTGCTGATCGGCTGGAACGAGCGGGCGCCGATCGTGCTGCGGGAGATGGACCACTACGCCCCGCCCGGATCCTCGCTCACGGTGCTGACGTCGTTCGACGTCCACGACGTGCCGCACCTGGTCAACCTCGAGGTCACGGTCGTGCCCGGGCTGACGACCGACCGGAGCACGCTCGAGGAGCACGTCGGGCCGGACCTCGACCAGGTCCTGGTGCTCTGCTACTCCGACGACCTGGCGCCGCAGGCGGCCGACGCACGGACGCTGGTCACGCTGCTGCACGTCCGCGACATCCTGTCCCGGTTCGACGCGGCGACGCCGGTGGTCAGCGAGATGCTCGACGACCGCAACCGGGTGCTCGCCCAGGTCGCGCACGTCGACGATGTCGTCGTCAGCGGCGAGATCGTCAGCCTGCTGGTCACCCAGCTCTCCGAGGACCACCGGCTCGAGGCGGTCTTCGACCAGCTGCTCGGCGACGAGGGCAGCGAGATCTACCTGCGCCCGGCGGAGTGGTACGTCGAGCCGGGCGCCGAGGTCAGCTACGCCACGATCATCGCGGGCGCCTCGCGCCGCAACGAGACCGCGATCGGCTACAAGTCCGAGGCGCTCGCCGAGGGGGAGGCGTCGTTCGGGGTCCGGGTGAACCCGGCCAAGTCCGAGACGTTCCACGTGCTGCCCGGCGACCGGGTCGTCGTGCTCGCCGACGACTGACCTGTTCCAATGGAGGCGTGAACGAGCTCTGGGTGGTCCGGCACGGCAAGACCGAGTGGAGCGCGAACGGTCGGCACACGTCGACGACCGACCTCCCGCTGCTCCCCGAGGGTGAGGAGGTCGCCCGCTCGCTCGCACCGCGACTGTCCGGGACGGACTTCGCGCTGGTGCTGACCAGCCCGATGCTGCGCGCCCGGCGGACCGCGGAGCTCGCCGGCTTCCCCGGGGCCGAGGTGGACGACGACCTCGTCGAGTGGGACTACGGCGACTACGAGGGCGTCACCACCCAGGAGATCCGCACGCGGGTGCCCGGGTGGACGATCTGGAACCAGCCGGTCCCCGGTGGTGAGACCGAGGCGCACGTCTGCGCCCGGCTCGACCGCGTGGTGGCCCGCGCCCAGGCCGCCGACGGCGACACCCTCGTGTTCGGGCACGGCCACGCCCTGCGCGCGCTCGCCGCTCGCTGGCTGCGGCGGCCGGTCCCCTTCGGTCAGCACCTGCGCCTCGACACCGCCACCCTCTCTGTCCTCGGCTGGGAGCACGAGGCGCCGGTGGTGCTGCGCTGGAACACGTGAGCGACCGCCTGATCACGGCACCTTCCGGTTCGTCGGGGCGCCGTTGGTCGAGCTCGTCGACATCCCGTCAGCCGGGTGACTGCCTGCGGGCTGCGGGTGGCCTGGGGTTGCGACCGACGGGCAACGAAGCGGGGACGGCGGCGGGTGCTTGCGGCTGCTTGCCGGCTCGTGGCTTCCGGTCCGCCGCTGTCGGGTCGTGTGCCTGAGAACGCGCCATAGCGCGGTCTGGGGCACACGACCCGGCCGCCAGCACGCGTGACCGCGACCGTCCGCGGCCCTGACTACGGTGTGCGCATGTACCTCGAGAACCTCGTCATCGACGCCCTCTACCCGCAGCGCCTGGGCCGGTTCTGGGAGGAGGCGCTCGGCACCGAGCGGCTGACCGACGTGCCGGAGGGCTTCGAGACGCGGCTCGACCTCGACGGTGGGTGGTACCTCGACCTGTGCTTCCAGCGCGTCCCCGAGCCGGCGTCGGAGCCGCCGCGGCTGCACGTGGACCTGCTCGGCGGCCCGGCGCAGGCCGACGTGGTCGAACGGCTGCTGGCGCTCGGCGCCCGGCACCTCGACATCGGCCAGGGCGACGCGCCCTGGGTGGTGCTCGCTGACCCGGAGGGCAACCCCTGCTGCGTCATGGAGCACCGCGAGGAGTACGCCGGCACCGGCCCGATCGCGGCCCTGCCCCTGGACTCGGCCGACCCGGACCGGGACGCGGAGTTCTGGGCGTGGCTGACCGGCTGGACCGACGTACCGGCCACCGCGCCGCGGGCGCTGCGCCACCCGTCGCGGACCGGGCCGCTCCTCGAGCTGTGCCCCGAGGCGCGGCCCAAGGGCGCGGCGAAGATCCGCTGGCACCTCGACGTCCGCCTCGAGGCGGGGGAGGACGCCGACGCCGTGGAGGCCGACGTCCTCGCCCGCGGCGGTCGCAGGGTCGACACCTCCGCCTGGGGCGACCTGCCGTGGCGCACCTACCTGGACCCGTCCGGCAACGAGTTCTGCGTGCTGTCGGTGCCGGGCGCGGAGCAGGCGTAGTGCGCGCCGCCGGCTGCTACCCCTGCGACCAGCAGGCGCGGACCGACCTGCCGCCGCGCGAGGACGTCGTGCACACCGAGCACTGGCGGGTGGCACACGCGTTCGACAGCAGCCTGCCCGGCTGGCTGGTGCTGCTCCCGACCCGGCACGTCCGGTCGTTCACCGACCTGGCTCCCGCGGCGGCCGACGAGCTCGGCGGGCTGGTCCGCCGGCTGAGCGTGGCCCTGGAGTCCGTGACCGGCTGCGTGAAGACCTACCTCATGCAGTTCTCGGAGGCGGAGGGGTTCTCGCACCTCCACCTGCACCTCGTCCCCCGGATGGCGGACCAGCCGGAGAGCGCGCGCGGACCGCGGGTGTTCGCCTACCTCGGGGCCGACGAGCAGCAGCGGGTGGCGGAGGCCGAGCGCGACGCCATCGCGCTCCGGCTCCGCGCTGCCTTACCGTAAGCCGCATGCTGCAGGCCAGCTGTGTCCGGTGCTCGGGCCCGGTGCCGTGCCCGGACCACGAGGGCTCCGCGCCGCTCTGGCGGCCGGAGGAGGCGACGTACGAGGCGTTCGCCGAGCACCTCGCGGCGACCCGCCAGTTCCCGACCTACCTGCCCTGGCCGATGGGGCCCGGCTGGAGCGTGACCGACTTCGCGGCGGTGGGGGACGGCGCGGAGCGGGCCCGGGCGACGCTGACCTGCGTGTCGGGCACCACCGAGCTCGACGGGCCGGTCGACGTGCTCGTCGTGGCCGAGGAGGCCGGGACCGGCCTGGGCGGGCGCTGCGCGGCGACCCGGTACGACGACCCGGGGGCGGAGATCGCCCTCCGGGTCCCGACCGCCCGGGTGCGGATCGGGAGCCAGCAGGTGAGCCTCTGGGACGTGTCGACGAGCACGGCGGACGGCGAGTTCGACCGCTCCGTCGTGGCCGGGGAGGCGGGCGGCCGCTGGCTGTGGATCGTGCTGCGCCCGGCGTCCGCGCTGCTGATGCTCCGCGACGACTGGATCCTGCGCGACGTGTCGCGCGTCGGCCCCGAGCTGGTCGAGGTGCCGTTCGGGGGGCCGCGGCCCGCCTGGTGACGGTCACTAGGGTGGACGGGTGCGCATCGACCTCCACACGCACTCGCGCGCCAGCGACGGCACCGACACGCCCGCGGGCCTGGTCCGCGCGGCCGTCGACGCCGGACTCGACGTCCTCGCGATCACCGACCACGACACGGCCGACGGGTGGGCCGAGGCGCGGCGGGCGGCGGAGGAGACCGGCCTGACCCTGGTGCCCGGCATGGAGATCAGCAGCCGCCACCGCGGCCGGGGCGTGCACCTGCTGGCCTACTGGCCCGACCCCGCCCACGCCCCGCTGACCGCAGAGCTGGACCGGGTCCTGGCCGGCCGGCAGGGCCGCGTGCCCGTCATGGTGGACCGGCTGCGGGCGCTCGGCATCGAGATCACCGAGGACGACGTGCGGCGCGCGGCCCAGGGCGCGGTCGCCTCGGGCCGGCCACACGTCGCCGACGCGCTGGTCACCCTCGGGGTGGTGCCCGACCGGACCGCCGCGTTCGACCGCTACCTCGGCTGGGGGAGGCCCGCCCACGTGGACCGGTACGCCGTCCCGCTGGAGCGGGCGCTCGCGCTGGTGCAGGAGGCGGGCGGGGTGTCCGTGGTCGCGCATCCCTGGGGTCGCGGCGGGCTCGGACACCCCGACGAGGCGACGTTCGCGGAGCTGAAGGACCTGGGCCTCACCGGCGTCGAGGTGGACCACCAGGACCACGACGCGGCCGCACGGGACCGGCTACGCGCGATCGCGCGGAACCTCGACCTGGTCGCCACCGGCTCCAGTGACTACCACGGCGACGGCAAGGCCGACCACGACCTGGGCTGCAACACCACGGCGCCGGACGAGTACGAGCGGCTCACTTCCGCCCGAGCGACTGGAACCGCTGGAGCACGCCGCCCGGGATGAGCCGGGCGGCGGTCGAGATCGCCTTGTACTGCGGGCTCGGGATCGAGAACACCTTGCCCTTGGCGTGGTCCCTGAGCGCGGTGCGCACCAGCTCGTCGGCATCGAGCCACATGAAGTCCGGCGCGGAGCCGCGGCCGACCTGCATCCGCTCGTGGAACTCGGTCTTCGTGAAGCCCGGGCACAGGCAGGTCACGGTGACGCCCTTCGCGGCGTACTCGCGGGCTGCCCACTCGGAGAAGCTGTTCACGTAGGCCTTGGCCGCCGAGTACGTCCCGCGCGGCAGGAACGCCGCCACGCTCGACACGTTGATGATCCCGCCGTGGCCCCGCTCGGACATCGGGCCCAGCGCGGCGTGGCTGAGCCGCATCACCGCGGTGACGAGGACGTCGAGCATCGCCTGCTCCTCGTCGACGGTGTTGTCCAGGAACCGCTTCTTCAGGCCGAAGCCCGCGTTGTTCACGAGCAGGTCGACCGGGCGCGCGGGGTCGGCCAGCCGGGCCTCGACGGTGGCCAGCTCCGCACGGTCGACGAGGTCGGCGGGCAGCACCTCCACGGCGACGCCGTACGCCGAGCGCAGCTCCTCGGCCTCGGCCTCGAGCCGGGCGCGGTCGCGGGCCACCAGGACCAGGTCGTAGCCCTGCTCGGCGAGCTGGTGGGCGAAGGAGCGGCCGATGCCCGCGGTGGGGCCGGTGACGAGCGCGACAGACATGTGCGCAGTCAAACAGGTCGGTGCACGATCTCCGCAAGCCGGTCGGGCATGATGGGCCCCGATGACCACCACGCTCGCGATCGCGAACCAGAAGGGCGGGGTCGCCAAGACGACCACCGTCGCCTCGCTGGGTGCCGCGCTCGCGGAGCTCGGCCACTCGGTGCTGCTGGTCGACCTCGACCCGCAGGCGTGCCTGACGTTCTCGCTCGGCATCGACCCCGAGGACCTGGAGCTCTCGGTCCACCACGTGCTCACCAAGGGCCTGGACCCGACCGAGGTGCTGATCGAGACCGACGACGGCGTCGACCTGGTGCCCGCGACGATCGAGCTGGCCCGCGCGGAGGCCGAGCTGCTGACCCGCACCGGCCGCGAGCACGTCCTGAGGTCGATGATCGAGGCGCTCGAGGAGGCCGAGGTCGACTACGACTGGATCCTGCTCGACTGCCCGCCGTCGCTCGGCGTGCTGACCGTCGCCGCGCTGACCGCCGCCGACGGCGTGCTGGTCCCGCTCCAGTGCGAGACGCTCTCGCACCGCGGGGTCGGCCAGCTGCTCGACACCGTGCACGACGTCCGCCGGTTCACCAACCGCGGCCTCGAGGTCTGGGGCGTCCTGCCGACCCTGTACGACGGGCGCACCAACCACGCCCGCACGGTGCTCGAGACGATCTCGGAGACCTACGACCTCGAGGTCGTCGAGCCGCCGATCCCCAAGACGATCAAGTTCGCCGAGGCGCCGGCCGCGGGCCGGTCGATCCTCGCGACCAGCCGCAGCAGCAAGGGCGCGCAGGCCTACCGGGAGGTGGCCGGGAACCTCGTCGCGCGCTCCCAGCGGCCGAAGGTCAAGAAGGGCAAGCGGTGAGCAGGCACCGGGGCACCCCGGTCCGGCCGCGCTACGGCCGGATGGCCGCCCTCGGCTCGTCGCTGGCGGTCACCACGATCGCGGTGCTCGGTGGCACCGGCGTGCTGCCGTCGTCCGGCGACGGCCCGCCCGCGGTCGCGGCCTCGGTCGCCGACAGCAGCCCGGACCCGACGCCGACGAGCGACCCCACGCCGACGGCGAGCGGGTCCCGGGTCAGCGCGGAGACCGACGACGCCCCGGCGCGGGAGGCCGCCCTCCCGACCGGCACGGGCACGGGGAAGCGGATCGTGTTCGACCAGAGCGAGCAGCGCGTCTGGCTGGTCGGCAGGGGCCGGCACGTCGACCGCACCTACCTGGTCTCGGGCAGCGTCACCGACAACCTCGACCCCGGCACCTACTCGGTCTACTCGCGCTCCGAGCAGGCCTGGGGGATCGACGACTCCGGCACCATGAAGTGGTTCGTGCGGTTCACGCAGGGCGACACCGGCGCCGCGATCGGCTTCCACGACATCCCGGTCGACAACGGCGCGCCGGTCCAGACCAAGGCCCAGCTCGGTACGCCGCAGTCGCACGGCTGCATCCGCCAGAAAGAGAGCGACGCGAAGGCCCTGTGGGCCTTCGCGCCGATCGGCACGACCGTCGTCGTGGTCGCGTAGTCCTCCCCGGAGCTCCTACTCGCTCGCCGGAGCCGGCTTGCTGCCGCCCGACGACCGGCGGCGACGCCGACGGTTGCGGCTGCCGCTGGAGCCCTCGGTCTCCGGAGCCGGGCTCTCGCCGCCCTCGCCGCCGGCGAGAGTCTCGCCGCTGCGGGTCCGGGTGCGCGTCCGGTTGCGGTTCCGGTCGCGGGGCGCGCGCTCCTCGCGCGCCTCGGCGGGCGCGGCGTCGACGATCCGGCCCTTGGTGCCCGGCGCGATGCCCTGCTCGTGGAACAGGTGCTCGGAGGTGGAGTAGGTCTCGACCGGCTCGTCGAACGGCAGGTCGAGGGTCTTGTTGATCATCTTCCAGCGGTGCAGGTCCGCCCAGTCGACGAACGTGATCGCGGTGCCCGTCGCGCCGGCGCGGCCGGTGCGGCCGATCCGGTGGACGTAGGTCTTGTCGTCCTCGGGACAACTGTAGTTGATCACGTGCGAGACGCCGGCCACGTCGATGCCACGGGCGGCCACGTCGGTGGCGACCAGCACGCGGAGCTTGTCCTCGCGGAACCTCGTCAGCGCCTTCTCGCGGGCCACCTGGGCCATGTCGCCGTGCAGCGCGCTGGCCTTGAAGCCACGCTCGGCCAGGTCGTCGGCGACCCGCTGCGCCTGGCGCTTGGTGCGCGTGAACACGATGAACTTGTCGGCGTCCTCGGCCTGGAGCAGCCGGCCGATGATCTCGGGCTTGTCCAGGTCGTGCACCTGGTAGATGAACTGCGCGGTGGCGGGCACGGTGGCGTTCTCGTACGACGACTCCGCGCGGATGTTCATCGGGTGCCGCATGTGCATCCGGGCCAGCGCGACGATCGCCGACGGCATCGTGGCCGAGAACAGCATCGTCTGGCGGGTCTCGGGGGTCATCCGCAGCAGCTTCTCGACGTCGGGCAGGAAGCCCAGGTCGAGCATCTCGTCGGCCTCGTCCAGCACGAGCGCGTGCACGTGGGACAGGTCGAGGGCGCGACGGTTGGACAGGTCGATGAGGCGGCCCGGGGTGCCGACGACGATGTCGACGCCCGCCTTCAGCGCGTCGAGCTGCGGCTCGTAGCCGACCCCGCCGTAGACGGTGAGGACGCGCAGGCCGCGGTCGGCGCTGGCCAGCGCGAGGTCGTTGGAGACCTGGAGCGCGAGCTCGCGGGTCGGGGCGACGATCAGCGCCTGCGGCTTGCCCTGGGGCAGCTCGGCATAGTCGGGGTCCTTGGGGGCGACGCTGCGCTGGAGGACCGGGATGCCGAACGCCAGCGTCTTGCCGGTGCCGGTGCGGGCCTGGCCGATCAGGTCGGTGCCGAGGAGGGCGACCGAGAGGGTCATCTCCTGGATCGCGAAGGGGGTGGTGATGCCGGCGCGCTCGAGCGCGTCACAAATCTCGGGGAGCACCCCGAGCTCTCGGAACGTGGTCAGGGTTCTGTCTCTTTCGTGAGTCAACTACCGTCGGTTTGCGGCGGACTCATCCACGAGATCTGGGAGCGGTCTGCCGCGCACATACGCGGGTGCGCCCGGAGGTGGGCGCGACCTCTAACGCCTGCAGTCTATCGGTAGGGTGCGCACGTGACCGCATCCACGCCCGTCGCCTTCGAGGATCCGCAGTACCGCGAGGCGATCGTGGATCTGCTGGGCGCCATCGCGTACGGCGAGATCTCCGCCTTCGAGCGGCTCGCCGAGGACGCCAAGCTGGCGCCCACGCTCGAGGACAAGGTGGCGATCGCGTCGATGGCGACCGCGGAGTTCGCGCACGTCGCCCGGCTCCGGGAGCGGCTCACCGAGCTCGGTGCGGACCCGTTCGCGGCGATGGCGCCGTTCCAGGAGCCGATCGACCGGTTCCACGAGTACACCGCCCCCGGCGACTGGTTCGAGGGGCTGATCAAGGCGTACGTCGGCGACGGGCTCGCCAACGACTTCTACCGCGAGATCGCGGCGTACCTCGACGCGGACACCCGCGAGCTCGTGCTCGCCTCGCTGGAGGACTCCGGCCACGCGGCCTTCGCGGTCGACCGGGTGCGGTCGGCGATCGCCGCGGACCCGCGGCTCGGCGGCCGGCTCGCGCTGTGGGGCCGCCGGCTGATGGGGGAGGCGCTCACCCAGGCGCAGCGGGTGATCGTCGACCGCGAGCCGCTCTCCGCGCTGCTCGCGGGCGGCGTCGACCGGCCCGGGATCGACCTGGCCGCGATCGGCCGGATGTTCACCCGGATCACCGAGCGGCACACCGAGCGGATGGCCGAGCTCGGGCTGGACAGCTAGTCACCGTCGGCGGGCACGTCACCGGGTCTCGACACGCCGGTCGCGGCTTCGTTCCTCAGCCGCGCGGCTCGCTCGACCACCATCAGCGGATCCGCTGGCGCGTCTCCGCTAGGACCGGAAGCCGACCTGGCCCAGCGTCCCGTGGCCGATCTCGACGTAGGCGAGCTTGTCGACCGGGACCACGACCTTACGGCCCCTGTTGTCGGCCAGCGACAGCACACCGCCGGCCGCAAGGGCCTCGGCGACCTGCTTCTCGATCGCGTCCGACGTCTCGTCGGTGTCGATGTGCAGTTCGCGCGCGGCGTTCTGGACGCCGATCTTGACCTCCACGAGGTCCTCCTTCTTGCGTTGGTCTGTCAGTGCTCGTCGGTGCGGGGGTACCCGCGGATGCCGCGCCACGCGAGGCCGGCCACCAGGCCGGCGGCGTCGGACTTGCTGATCGCGCCGGGGTCCGACAGCCAGAACCGGGCGCTCACCTGGGCCATTCCCACCAGCGACACCGCGAGCAGGCGGGAGGCGTCGTCGGGCAGGCCGGTGTCGTCGTGGATGACGTGGGCGATGGTCGCGGCGCACTCGGTCGTGACCCGGTCGACCTGCTCGCGCACCGCGGGCTCGTTGGTCAGGTCGGACTCGAACACCAGCCGGAACGCGCCGGAGTCGCCGGCGACGTACTCGTAGAAGACGTCCATGGTCGCCGCGACCCGGTGCTTGTTGTCCTGGGTGGACTCCAGCGCCGCGCGGGTGTTCTCGATGATCGTGTCGCACGACTGCTCGAGCAGCGCGAGGTAGAGGTCCAGCTTGCCCGGGAAGTGCTGGTACAGCACCGGCTTGGACACGCCCGCGCGCTCGGCGATGTCGTCCATGGCCGCCGCGTGGTAGCCCTGGGCCACGAACACCTCGAGCGCGGACTCCATCAGCTGCGCACGACGCTCGCGCCGCGGCATGCGGGCGCCGCGCGGTCGCGCCGCGGGTACGTCGTACTGCTCTGCCGTCACGCGCCGAACACTACCCGGGACGCGCAGCGGACCGGGTGACGGTGGTCGAGCGAGCCGCGCGACCGAGGAACGAGGTCGCGAGCGGCGTGTCGAGACGGGCGAGCGGTCACACCCGTCCGGATGACGGGACGCGGCGATCCGCGCCCGGAGGCGCGGGGAACATGGCGGGAACGAAGCTTGTTGGGAGGAGCGAACCCCCCAACGTGATCGAGGAGTACGCCGTGTCCTTTCCCGCGCTCGTGGAGCCCGCGGACGAGCTGACCATCGACGAGGTCCGCCGCTACAGCCGGCACCTGATCATCCCGGACGTCGGGATGACGGGTCAGAAGCGCCTGAAGAACGCCAAGGTGCTGGTCATCGGCGCCGGCGGTCTCGGCAGCCCGGCGCTGCTCTACCTGGCCGCGGCCGGCGTGCACACGCTGGGCATCGCGGAGTTCGACGAGGTCGACGAGTCGAACCTCCAGCGCCAGATCATCCACGGCCAGTCCGACATCGGTAAGTCGAAGGCGCAGTCGGCGAAGGAGTCGATCGCGGAGACGAACCCGTACGTCGACGTGATCGTCCACGAGACGCGCCTCGACAACGACAACGTCATGGAGATCTTCCGTGGCTACGACCTGATCGTCGACGGCACCGACAACTTCGCCACGCGCTACATGGTCAACGACGCGGCGTACTTCCTGGGCATCCCGTACGTCTGGGGCTCGATCTACCGCTTCGACGGCCAGGCGTCCGTGTTCGCGCCCACGATGGCCGACGACGCGCCCTGCTACCGCTGCCTGTACCCGGAGCCCCCGCCGCCGGGCATGGTCCCCAGCTGCGCCGAGGGCGGCGTGCTGGGCGTGCTCTGCGCGTCGATCGGCTCCATCCAGGTCAACGAGGCCATCAAGCTGCTCACCGGCATCGGCGAGCCGCTGATCGGCAAGCTGATGATCTACGACGCCCTCGAGATGGAGTACCGCAAGCTGCGCGTCCGCAAGGACCCGAACTGCGCGTTGTGCGGGGAGAACCCGACGGTCACCGGCCTCATCGACTACGAGACGTTCTGCGGCGCGATCTCCGACGACGCCGCCGAGGCCGCCGCCGGCTCGACGATCTCGGTCACCCAGCTCGAGCACATGCTCAAGGAGCGCTCTGAGGGCACCCGCGACTTCGTGCTCGTCGACGTGCGCGAGCCCAACGAGTTCGAGATCAACCGGATCCCCGGCTCGGTGCTCATCCCCAAGGGCGACTTCCTCAACGGCTCCGCGCTGGAGAAGCTGCCGAGCGACAAGCAGATCGTCATGCACTGCAAGAGCGGTGTCCGGTCGGCGGAGACGCTCGCGATCGTGAAGGGCGCCGGGTACGCCGACGCCGTGCACGTCGGCGGTGGCGTGGTCGCCTGGGTCAACCAGATCGACCCCTCGCAGCCGTCGTACTGAGCCGCATCTCTGCGCAATTGCGCGCTCAGCCTGCCTTACCCGCCGGTAACGCAAGGCTGGGCGCGCAATTGCGCTGGACGCCTCACCCCGGGCCGGTCCAGTCCACCCTTTCGGGTGGGCACGGTGACTGCTCGTCCGTAACTCCAGCGGGTCGAGGCTCGTTGGCCCCCCGTCAGAGTTGACGGTTGCCGGGACCTGCCCGGCACCCCTATCGGGAGGGTCCACCACCTCATGCGCTTCTCCGCCAAGCACGCCGCGGCCGCGGCCGCGGTGCTCAGCAGCGGCGTCCTCGCCGCCGCCTTCTCCACCGCCGCCCCCGCGTCCGCCGCCCCGACCTGGGCGCCGGCCGACACGGCCCAGATCCACCCCGGCACGATGATGTACACCGACGGCGCCCAGTGCACCGCGAACTTCGTGTACACCGACAGCGCCGGCGTCGTGTACGTCGGGTACGCCGCGCACTGCGCCGGCACCGGCGCGGCGACCGACACCAACGGCTGCAACACCCAGTCGCTGCCGCTCGGCACCAAGGTCACCTTCAACGAGGGCGGCAGCCTGGTCAGCGACGGCACCCAGGTCGGCACGGGCACCTTGGCGTACTCCTCCTGGGACGCGATGAAGAAGGCCGGCGAGACCGACCCGAACACCTGCGCCTACAACGACCTGGCGCTGGTCAAGGTCGACGCCGCCGACGTGGCCAAGGTGAACCCGAGCGTCCCGTTCTGGGGCGGCCCGACCGGCATCGACACCGACGGCACCGCCGCGGGCGACCGCGTCTACACCTACGGCAACTCCAGCCTGCGCGCCGGCCTCGAGCCGCTGTCGCCGCACACCGGGGTCAGCCTGGGTGACGACCCGGCGGACGGCGGCTGGTCGCACCCGCTGTACACGGTCACCCCGGGCATCCCCGGTGACTCCGGCTCCGGCTTCCTGAGCGCGGACGGCTCGGCGATCGGCGTCCTGTCGACCCTCGGCCTCCTGCCGCTGCCCGCGTCGAACAACATCGGCGACCTCGCCAAGGAGCTCGCGTACGCGAACTCGCACGGCATGTCCGGCGTCACCCTGGTGAACGGCACCGAGCCGTTCTCGCCCATCCTCTGAAACAGCCTCTGAGCCTGCCTCCGAGGGAGCTCCCCGACGGCCCCGTCCCGCTGGGACGGGGCCGCCGGCCATTTCAAGTAGTTTGCGGTGCATGAGCGGGCGGCGGGCAGGCGCAACGGCGGTCGCGGCCGTCGTCGCGACGGCCCTGCTGGTCGTCGTGCTCGCCGCGTGGGCCGCCTCCATCGGTCCCAGCGACGTGTTGACCGGGCCGGGCCCCTCCCCGGCCGGCACGCCGAGCACCGACCGGCTCGAGTCCCGGGACGCCGGCGAGCTGACGCCGAGCGCCGAGGGGGAGCGCCAGGACCCGCCGGGCTGGGTGCGGACCGCCGCGTTCCTGGTCGACGTCGCGCTCGCGGCGCTGGCGGTCTACCTGCTCCTCCGGTACGTCGGCAGACCGCTGCTGTCCTGGCGCGTCCGCCGGCGGCGGCGCGGCGACCGGGGCGGGCGCGGTGAGGGCGGCGACGACCCCGACTTCGAGGTGCTCCAGCCCGCGGACGCCGTCGCGCAGGAGATGCTGAGGGACGCCGGGGCCCAGCGCGACGAGCTCGCCACGGCCGGCACCCCGCGCAACGCCGTGGTGGCGTGCTGGCACCGGTTCGAGACCCAAGCGGCCGCGGCCGGGGTGGCCCGGCACCCGTGGGAGACCTCCTCGGAGTACACGATGCGGGTGCTCGACCTGGTCGACGCACACCAGCCTGCGGTGTCCCGGCTGGGCCGGCTCTACCGCGAGGCGCGGTTCTCCGACCACGAGCTGACCGAGGCGCACCGCCAGGAGGCGCTGGACGCCCTGGACGCCATCCACCGCACGATCGGCATCCCGGCATGATGCCCTCGCCCCCGAGCCGCCGCTGGTGGCGCCGCGCCGGCGCCGGCGTGCTCACGTTCGCGGTGCTCGAGGTGGTCCTCGTGCTCGCGGACACCGGCCCCGACGCCGTCCGCCTCGCGCTGCTCGTCGCCACCTGCGTCGGCGTGCTCGGGCTGGTGCTGGACACCCTGTCCGAGGGCGGCCCGAGCTGGACCGTCGAGGTCGAGCGGCCGTCCGTGCGGGAGGGCGGCGACCCGCGGCTGGCCCGCTACGTGAACCTGATCGAGGCCCACCTCGCGGCGCGCAGCGCCGACGGCGCCCTGCGGGACCGGCTCGCGACGCTGACCGACCAGGTGCTCCGGCAGCGGTACGGCGTGCACCGCGCCGACCCGCGCGGCGAGGCGCTGGTCGGCCCCGACCTCGCCGCGGTGCTCGACGGACCCGTGCGCCGGCTCTCGCCGGCCGACATCGACCGCTGCCTGACCAGGATCGAGGAGCTGTGACCGACCAGATGTCCCCCCAGCTGTCCACCCAGGAGGCCGCCGCGCTCGCCGGTCGCGTGATCGACGAGGTCGAGAAGGCCGTCGTCGGCAAGCGCGACGCGCTCCTGCAGGTGCTCGCCGCGGTGCTCGCCAAGGGGCACGTGCTGCTCGAGGACTTCCCGGGCCTCGGCAAGACGCTGGCCGCGCGGTCCTTCGCCCGGGCGCTCGGCATCGAGTTCACCCGCGCGCAGTTCACCCCCGACCTGCTGCCGGCCGACCTCACCGGCTCGTTCGTCTACGACCAGCGCCGCGGCGAGTTCGAGTTCCGGCGCGGCCCGCTGTTCACCGGCCTGCTGCTGGCCGACGAGGTCAACCGGACCCCGCCCAAGACCCAGGCCGCGCTGCTCGAGGCGATGCAGGAGCGCCAGGTCACCGTCGAGGGGGAGACCTTCGCCCTGGCCGCGCCGTTCCACGTCCTCGCGACCGCGAACCCGATCGAGTACGAGGGCACCTTCCCGCTGCCCGAGGCGCAGCTCGACCGGTTCCTCCTGCGGGTCAGCTTCGGCTACCCGTCGGCCCGCGAGGAGTACGACGTGCTCGCCCGCCGGATGACGCGGCGCCGGGAGGAGGTCGAGCTGGACGCGGTGACCGACGGCGCCGGGCTGCTGGCGATGCAGGAGGCGGTCGAGACCGTCACCGTCGACGAGAGCGTCGGCCGGTACTGCGTGGACCTCGCGGTTGCCACCCGCAACCACCCCGACGTGCTCACGGGTGCGTCCCCGCGCGGCTCGCTCGGGCTGGTGCTCGCCGCACGGGCGTTCGCGCTGCTGCGCGGCCGCGACTACGTCGTGCCGGAGGACGTGAAGGCGATCGCCCGCTCGGTGCTGGCGCACCGGATCACGGTGAAGCCCGACCTCTGGATGACCGACGTCAGCGGTCGGTCGGTGGTCGACGCCGTCCTCCAGCAGGTCCCGACCCCCTCGACGCTCGCCCGGCCATGACCGGCTGGCGCCCCACCTCCGCGCTCGGCCGGGCGCTGGTGCTCGGTGCCGTCGGCGTCGCGCTGGCGCTGGTGGCCGGCGACCCCGCCGTGGTCGTCCTCGCCGCGCCGTTCGTGGTGCTCGCCGCGGTGATGCTCGTGCACCGGCCGACCCGGGAGCCGCGGATCGACGCGCGCCTCGACCACGTGGCGCTCCAGGAGGGGCTCGGCACCACGTCCCGCCTCACGCTCGACGGAGCGGAGGACGCCGAGTACGTCACCCGCGCGGCCGGCCGGCCGCCGTACGTCGCCCAGCGCCCGCACGACGGCCGGGTGGGCGGCCTGGTCGCGCACGGCGTCCCGGCGATCGAGATCAGCCCGCGGCGCTGGGGCCGTCGGATGCTGGGGGAGGAGAACGTCGCGCTCTACACGCGGTGGGCGGGCTTCCGGTTCGGCCCGGTCGTCCGCGGCGGCCAGCCGGTCCGGGTGCTGCCGACGACCGCGCCGTACGACTCGCGCGCGGAGGTGCCGCAGCCGCTCGGCCTGGTCGGCCGGAACCGCTCCCGGCGCACCGGCAGCGGCACCGAGCTGGCCGGCATCCGGCCGTTCCTCGCCGGCGACCGGCTGCGCCGGATCAACTGGCGGGTCTCGCTGCGCACCGGCAACCTGCACGTCGTCACCACCCGCGCCGAGGAGGACACCGGGGTGCTGCTGGTCGTCGACGCGCTCGCCGACCACGGCGTCTCCGGCGGGGTCGGCGGCGCCGCGAGCAGCATGGACCTCACGGTCCGCGCCGCCGCCGCGATCGCCGAGCACCACGTCCGCGCCGGCGACCGGGTCGCGCTCCGTGTCGTGGGCCGTGGCCGTGAGCAGGTCGGGTACGGCGCGGGCGCCCGGCACCTGCGCCGCATCCAGGACCGGCTCGCCGCCGTGCGGGTCGGCGAGGCCGGGGAGGGCACGCTGCACCTCGGCGTGACCGGCGGCGCGGTGGTGGTCGTGCTGTCGCCGATGCTCGCGGAGTCGATCGGCACCGTCGCCGCGAGCCTCACCAAGCGCGGCGTCGCGGTGCTCGTCGTCGACACGCTGCCGCCGGACGCGGAGCCGGCGGTCGCCGAGGGCGCCGACCCGGCGCTCGCGGCGCTGGCCTGGCGGATGCGCCGGGTCGAGCGCTCCGTGGTGCTGGACCGGCTCGCCGCGCTCGGCTGCCCGGTGGTCGCCTGGCGCGGGCCCGGCACCCTCGACGACGTCATGCACCGGCTGGCGCGGCGCGCCCAGGTGCCCCGGGTGGTGACCAGATGAACCACCCCACGAAGTTCTTCTCCTCCGCTTCGCTCCCCCGAACAACTCCGCGGGGACCCCGATGATCCTGCGCGCGACGGTGTTCGTGGGCCTGCTGGTCGCCCTGCTGATGACCGGGCCGGCCGGGCACTGGCCGCCCTGGTGGCTGGTGCTCGCGTTCGCCGGCCTGGCCGCGGTCGCCGCGGCCGTGCCGGACTCGCCGGTCGTGGCCGGCGCCGGGCTGCTGGTGCTGGTGTGGTGGTCCGTCTCGCTCGGCGACGGCGTCCCGGCCTCGGTGCTGGTCGCCGCGGTCGCCCTGGTCGCCGCCCACGTGGCGGCGCTGCTGGCGTCGTACGGCCCGCGGGAGATGCCGGTCGACCGCGCGACCGTGCTGCTGTGGGCGCGCCGGGCCGGGCTGGTGCTGCTCACCGTCCCGGGCGCCTGGCTCGCCGCCCGGGCGCTGCGCGGCGAGCCGGAGCAGCCCGGCATCTGGGTGCTCGGCGTCGCCGTCGCGTGCGTCGCGACGATCGCCGGCACCGCCGCCATCGAGGTCCGGAGGACGGAGTGAGTCTCGACCACGAGGAGTACGTCGAGCGGGTGCTGCAGTGCGTCGAGTCGATCCCGCGCGGCCGGGTGTCGACGTACGGCGCGATCGCCGAGGTCGTCGGTGCGCTGCTCGGCGGAGGTGGGCCGCGGCTGGTCGGCTCGACCATGGCGCAGCACGGCGGCGGGGTCACCTGGTGGCGGGTCGTCCGCGCCGACGGGTCGCTGCCGCCGAGCCACCTCGAGGAGGCCCGGTGGCACTACCTCGAGGAGGGCACCCCGCTGCGGCCGAACGGCAGCGTCGACATCAGGAAGGCGTTCTGGCGGCCGCCAGCGCTGCGAGCCGACTGAGCGCCTGCGGGAAGATCTCCGCCGGCGGCGTGACCAGCCCGGCGCCGACCTGGCCGACGCCCGCGACCTTGCCGGCCATGCCGGTGTTGATCTGCGGCAGGATCCCGGTCCGGCACACCTTGCTCACGTCGATGCCGGTCGGGGTGCCCTGGAACTCCAGGACCGGGACCGACCAGCGCGGGTTCTCGCCGAGGGTGATCTCATGCATCCGGCGGGTGGTCGCCAGCGCGTCCGGCACCGAGCCGCCGACGAACCGCACGATGGCCGGGGCGGTCGCCATCGCGAAGCCGCCGATGCCGGCGGTCTCGGTGATCGCGCTGTCGCCGATGTCGGGGTTGGCGTCGTCCGGCCCGTAGTCGCCGAGGAACAGCCCGTCCGCGAGCTGGGCGGGCCCGGTGAACCACTCGTCGCCGGTGCCGGCCACCTGGATCCCGAAGTCGGTGCCGTTGCGGGCCATGGCCACGACCATCGTCGAGCCCTCGATGCCGCGCGCGGCGTCCAGCGCCAGCTTGCAGGCGGGCATCGCGAGGTTGAGGAAGAAGTGGTCGTTGCCGCCGATGAACCGCAGCGCCTCGGCCACGTCGGCGCCGTCGAACCCGGCCTCCTCACTGCAGAGGACCATCGCGGGGGACAGGTCGCGGAGCAGCATCAGCGTGCCCGCGCGGTTGCGGTTGTGCGCCTCGTCGCCCATCTGCAGCATCTGGGTGAGGATGCCGGTCACGTCGACCGGCCCGGCTCCACCATCGATGCGGGACCGCACGGCGGCCCGCAGCAGCGGGCCGAGCACGTCGCCCATCCAGCGCAGGCGGGTGAGCACCTCGGGGGCGTACGCGCCGTACCGGAGCACCTTGCCGAGGCCCTCGTTGAGCGAGCAGTAGGTGCGCCGTCCGGTTGCCTGGTCCTCGAGCACGAACATCCACATGCTCGGCGTGACCACGCCGGCCATCGGGCCGACGGCGGAGCGGTGGTGGCACGGCTCGAGGCTGACGCCCGTGCCGGACTCGAACAGCGGTACGGCGGCCTCGGGGTCGTCGACCAGTCCCTCGAGGGCCGCGCCACCCATGAGCGCGCCGCGCAGCGGGCCGGAGGTGCGCTCCCACGCGATCGGCGGGCCGGCGTGCAGGAACTCGCCGCGCTGGAGGCCGAGCACCTCGGACGCCGGCGCCACGTCGACCAGCGTCGCGGTGACGTCGAGCATCGCCGCGAGAGCGCGCTCGTTCGCCGTCCGGCGGAGCGGGTCGGCCGCGACCGCGGCGAGGTCGGCCTCGGTGCCCTCCATCGGCGGGCGCCAGTCGACCCGGGTGACCGGGACCGCCTGGTCCTCGACGGCCTCGGCGAACAGGTCGGCCCCGACGTTGACGACAGCAGCAGGGGTGCTCATGCGCGTCCTCCGCTCAGCTCGATCGCGCGGCGGGTGGCGCCGGCGTTGGACAGGTGCACCTCGGCGCCCGCGTCGGCCAGGGCCCGCACCTGGCGGGCCAGCCCCTGCGGGTCGGCGTCGGTGCCGACGACGGCCACGACGACCGGCTTCCCGATCCCGGCGAGCGCCGGGGCCAGGGAGGCGGCGGGGTCGGGCTCGGCACCGTGCCCCAGGACGACGTCCAGCAGCAGCACCCCGGTCGCCGGGTCGGCCGCGGCCCGGGCGAGGTGCTCGAGGCGGATGGACGGGTCGATCATCGGGTGGGCGCGGCCGGCGGTGTACTCGTCGTCGCCGAAGTCGACGAAGGTGTGGCCGCCGCCGGTGCCCGCGAGCAGCTCCGTGATCAGCCGGGCCTCGCTCGCGAGGGTGCCGCCCGCGAACGGGCCCCGGATGGCCCCGGCGTTCGGCGCGGCCGACCCGGTGACCGGCCACGCCGGCACCTCCCGGCCGAGCCGGCGCAGCACCGCCTCGGTGGCCGCGGTGAGGTCGGGCTGCCCGGGCCCGAGCAGCGCGTACTCCACGGGAGTGGCCAGCGTGCCGGCGTACTCGCGGATCTCGGCGGCGACGTCGTCGGCCGGGGGCTTGGAGATCAGCACGATCAGCTCGACCGCGGGGTCCTCGTCGAGGCGGCGCATCGCCTCCCGGGTCGCGAGCCCGCGGACCTCGGCGGACAGGTCGCGCCCGCCGACCCCGAGCGCCGAGGAGACGCCGACGCCGGCGTGGTCGAGCAGCGCGAGGACCTGCTGGCAGCCGGTGCCGGACGCGGCGACGATGCCGACCGGGCCGGGGGAGACGACGTTCGCGAAGCCCAGCCCGAGGCCGCCGACGACCGCGGTGCCGCAGTCCGGGCCCATGACCAGCAGCCGCTGCTCGGCGGCCGCCCGCTTGAGCGCGACCTCCTGGTCCAGCGGCACGTTGTCGCTGAACACCATGACGTCGTGGCCCGCCTCGAGCGCGTCCATCGCCTCGACGAACGCGCTCGGGCCGGGGACCGACACGAGCGCGATGGCGTCGGAGGTACGCCGGAACGCGCTGCCGGTCGTGCGCGGCGGCGCCTGCTCCGACGGCCCGGTCTCGCGGCGGTTCGCGTCGCGCAGCGCCTGGTCCACGCCGGCGAGCGCCGTCGCCAGCGCGCCGGCGTCCTCGAGCCGGAGCGCGACCACCAGGTCGTTCGGCGTGGCCTCGGCGGGGACGTCGAAGCCCATGCCGGTCAGCACCTCGATGTTCAGGGGCGTCGCCATCGCGACCTGGGCGGCGACGACGCCGTCGAGCCCCTGCACGGTCCGGGAGACCTGCAGCAGCGTGACGGAGTCGGCGTAGGCGCCGGGCCGGAGCTCGACGTGGGTGGTCATGCGGCACTCCTCAGGTGGTCGAGCGCGAAGCGGCCGCCCTGGAGGAGGCCGCGTCCGGAGCTGTGGCCGACGGCCGCCAGGGCGGCGGTCCGGGTGGGGTCGGCGGGCGCGGCCAGCCACGTGGTGAACTCGGGGATCGCCTCGCCGTGCATGGCGCAGTCCAGCAGCGTCGCGGACAGCAGCGTGGTCCGGTCCAGCCGGGCGCGGACCGCGGCGTCCACGTCGGGGGTGGCGACACCGAGCGCGCGGTGGGCGGCGAACCAGCCGCACAGCACGTCGTCGTCGTACGGCGTGAGCCCGTCGCCGTGCCCGACCATCCGGTCGACGTCGCCGGGCGGGGGAGCGGGCGCGGTCGCGCCGGTCGCCCGGCGCGGGACGGACACGTCGACCACCCGGCCGATGCGCAGCGGCTCGCCGTCGAGGTGGAGCTCGCCGCCCCGCAGGGCGGCGCTGGTGACGTCGAACGCCTCGACGTCGGCGCGGAGCGCGCACGGCACCGCGACCGCCCGGCGGCCCACGACCCCGACGACCCGGCCCGCCACCTCGACGTACACGGCGTCCCGGCCGCGGTGCACGACCGGCACCGGCCCGTCCGGGGCGCCGCGCAGGTGCGCCCGCACGCGGGGCGGCGCACTCACGGGGATCACCACGCCGACGCTAGCGGGGCGGGTTACCGTTTGCCGATGTGAGGTTGTGCCAACGGGCCGGGCAGGGGAGTGCAGAAGTTGATAACGGGTGACCGCGAGGAGCTGGCGAGCGCGGCGCTGGCGCGCGTCGACGCGCTGCACACCGCGCTGACGCGGATCGTGCTCGAGGGCGGGAACCTCGACGGCATCGCGGCCGAGGTCGCGAGCGTGCTCGACGCGGGCGTGGCCTTCACCTCGACCGACGGCCGCGAGCGGGCC